>NZ_JBJGZI010000016.1:0-126286 GCF_054050455.1 Geodermatophilus sp. SYSU D00684
ACCGGACGCCGACCGCCTGACCCCCGACTCGGTCGTGCTCTGCCCCCAGCTGGGGGCAGAGCACGACCGAGTCGGGGGTCAGGCGGTCGGCGTCCGGTCCGGCGCGGGCAGGTGGGCCGGGTCCTCCCCGGCCGGGCCGGCGTGCAGGCCGCCGGTCAGCGCGTACTCCTCCTCCGGCGACAGGACGAGGCGGTGCCGGCCGACGAGCGCGAACGCGGCCAGCCCGAGCGCGAAGACCACGGCGATGGCGACGATGGCCGGCCGGTAGCCGGGGTTGAGGACGACGCCGACGAAGACCAGCGCCGCGACCAGCCCGGCGAACACCGCGCCCGGGACGCCGTAGGGGCTGCGGTAGGGCCGGACCGCGTTCGGGAAGCGGCGGCGCAGCAGCACGAACGACACCATCTGCAGCACGTAGGCGATGACCGCGCCCCAGACGGCGATGTTGAGGACCACCGACCCCGCCGTCTCGCCGCCGAACTGGACCGCCAGCAGGGCCGCGAACCCGACCACCGCGCCGACCAGCAGCGCCGCCCACGGCGTCCTCCGGGTGCCGGTGAGCGAGAGGACCTTGGGGTAGTAGCCGGCCCGCGACAGCGAGTAGATGTTGCGGCCGTAGGCGTACATGATCCCCTGCAGCGAGGCGAGCAGGCCGAGCAGCGCGAACGCGCTGAGCACCGCGGCGACGTCGGCGTCCGGGAGGACCGCGCGGAACCCGTCGAGCAGCGGCTCGCCGGAGGTGCCGATGGCCGCCGCGCCCGTGACCGCCGGGTTGAGGACGACGACCACCGCGCCGCTGGCGACGAGGGTGAGCATCCCCCACAGGCCGGCGCGCGGGATGTCGCGGGCGGGGTCGTGGGACTCCTCGGCGGCCAGCGGGAGCTCCTCGATGCCGAGGAACAGCCACATGGCGAACGGCATCGCGAGGACGACGGCCCACCATCCGTGCGGCAGGAACGTCGAGTTGCCGGGGTCGGGCTCGACGTCGAACAGACTGCCGAGGTCGACGCTGCCGGAGAACAGCGCGGTGAGGGCGAACCCGGCGATGACCGCGAGGCTCGCGACGGCGACGACCAGGGCGAACCTGAACGAGATCTCGGCGCCGGCGACGTTCAGCGCGAGGAAGACGCCGTAGAGGATCACCCACCACACCCAGGCGGGCAGGGAGAGGCCGAACAGGGCGTCGGTGATGCCGTCGGCGTACTGGCCGGAGAAGTAGACGACGACGCCCGTCGTCGCGACGTACTCGATCGTCTCGGCGAGGCCGGTGACGAAGCCGCCCCACGGGCCCATCGCCGAGCGGGCGAAGGAGTAGGCGCCGCCGGTGTGCGGCATGGCCGCCGACATCTCGCTGATGCTCGCGACCATCGTGAAGTACATGGCCGTGACGACGACGCAGGCGAGCGCGAACCCGCCCCACCCGGCGCCGTCGATGCCGAGGTTCCAGCCGGAGAAGTCACCGCTGACGACGGCGGCCACGCCGAGGCCCCACAACCCCCAGACGCCGGCCGAGCGGGTGAGCCCGCGCTTGTCGAAGTAGCCGTCGTCGGCCTGGGCGTAGGTGACGCCGGAGGCGCCTCGGGTGGGACTGGTGGCCATCGGGTCTCCTCGGACCGGTGCGCGATGGCCGGGACGCTAGGGCGGGTGCGCGTCGTCCCCGTGGCGCCCGTGTTCCGATCACGGGTCGTTCCCGACCCGGTGTCCCGGCCGCCCCGCACGGGCGGCCGGGACGGCGGTTCAGGGGCAGGACTCCTCAAGCTTCACGACGCCGAGGTCGATCGTGCCCTCGGCCTCGCCGGTGACCCGCTGGCCGGCCGGGACGTTCTGCGTGCAGACCTTCCAGTTGGCGTCGAGCACCTGGTTGCGCCCGTAGAGCAGGTCGTGGGACAGGCTGAGGAAGACGCCGTTGGTCTGGATCAGGTCCTGGGCGTCCTGCAGGTTCATCCCGACCACCGACGGCATGGCGAAGTCGACCACCGGCGCGGCCGGCGTGGTCGGGGCCGCGGTGGTGCTCGGCGCGACCGCGGGCGGCGGGGCGCTGGAGACGGGCGGGACCGCCGGCTGGGGGCTGGGGGTCGCCGTCACGGTCTCGGTGACCGTGGTGGTGCTCGCGGCAGCGGTCGCCGGCTCGTCACCGCCACCGCCGAGCGCGGCACCGATGGTCCCCACGACGAGGACCAGCGCGAGGACGGCGAACCAGGGACGCAGGTAGACCGGCGTCTCCTTCCTCTCCGGAGGCGGGGGGAGGAAGCCGGGCAGCGGGCCCTGCGGTGGCTGCCACGGCTGGCCGGGCGGTGGTTGGGTCATGTGGGACACCCCGTCGTGCTGGAGGATCCCGCGGCGGCTCTGCTGTCGCGGGAGGAACCGCGGGAGCCTCACACGGCGGTGCAGGCTCCTCGGGGACTTCCGGGACGGCGTCGTCGCGGAACGGTCACGGGACGCCCCGGTCGCCCCGCGGGCACCCCCGGACACACCGCGGCCCCCGTCCCGGGTGGGGACGGGGGCCGCGGTCGGGAGTGCGGGTCAGTGGCCGCGACCGGCCTGACCCTTGCCGCCCTTCGCGTTCTTGGCCTGGAAGTCGCGGACGAACTGCTTGATCTTGGCCTGGTTCTGCGGCTTCTGGAGTTCCTGGACGACCTTGGCGGCGACGCCCGAGGCGATCAGCTTCCTCATCATGCCCATGGGGGGCTCCCTCCTCTCGACTGCTTGTTCCGGTGCCCCGACAACGGGCGACGCAACCGTCGCGATCCCGGGCCCTTCCCCCGATCCGGTCGTGGTGGGCCGCTGACGGGCTGTGCGGGCGCACCGCCGCGTCCTTTCTCGTGCGCCCCGGCGTGTCGCCGTCGGCGAGTCGGGGCGGCGCGCCGGGAACACGGGCACCTCCGCAGGTGACGAAGGCGATTCGCATCCGCGGCCCACGTCAAGTCGGCGTGTCGCTCCCGGGCGTGGCGCGGATGCGGTCCGGTTGAGCACAGCAACACCCCTCCCTACCGTCGTCGCGGTCCGGCCGGGGCCCTTCGCCACCTCCCGTGTGACACCCCGCCGGACACGCCGAACCAGGCGGCCGGCACCCAGCCGGCACCCGGGCCGGGGACCCACCTGAGCACTGGGGTGAAGCGCGCTCCGTCGCGCCGGGCGACTCCTCCGTCCGAACCCGTCAGCTAACCCGGTAGGCGGTCGCGGAGAACAGGAGAACCGTCGTCGATGACGACTGCACGCACGTCCACCGCCCGTCGCTCGTTCCGCGGCATCGCCGTCGCGGCCATCGCCGGAGCCGGCATCGCCCTCTCACCCCTCCCGGCGTCGGCCTCCACGGGCGGCGGGGGTACCGGGACGGTCGCCGCCGCGCCGGCGCCCGCCCCCAACGGCGCGGCCCAGACCGCCGTCGACACCGCCCTCGCGCAGGTCGGTGACCGCTACGTCTACGGCGCCACCGGTCCCGACAGCTTCGACTGCTCGGGCCTGACCAGTTACGCCTACAAGGCGGCGGGGGTCTCGATCCCGCGCACCTCGAAGGCCCAGTCGACGTTCGGCACCCCGGTGGCGAAGGCCGACCTCGAGCCGGGTGACCTGGTGTTCTTCTACAGCCCCGTGTCGCACGTGGGCATGTACATCGGCAACGGCCAGATGGTCCACTCCTCGACCGCCGGCAAGCCGGTGGCCGTGGTCGACCTCGACTCGATGCCCAGCTACTCGGGCGCCCGCCGCGTCGCCTGACGCAGGGAACGGTGTCCCCGGCCGGCTCGCCCGGCCGGGGACACCGCCCGCCGGTCCTACCCTCCCCCCGGTGACCTCCGCCGTCCCCGCCTGGCCGCGGCCGGCCGGCTCCGGACCGGTGGTGGCGGTGGGCAAGCTGGTCGCCGACCAGCTGCTCCCGCTGTCCGCGCCGCTGGTGGTCGGCGGTCAGCAGCGGGTCGAGCGGACGACGACGGCCGGCGGCGCCCCCGCCAACGTCACCGTCGGCGTGGCTCGTCTCGGTGCGCCGGCGCGGCTCGCGGGCTGGGCCGGCAAGGACCCGCTCGCCGACGGGCTGCTGGCGGGTCTCGCGGCGCGCGGCGTCGAGCTGGCGGTGGTCCGCCGCGGCCGCACGCCGCTGGCGACGGTGCTCGTGCACCCCGACGGCGAGCGCACGGTGCTGACCGACCGCGGCGAGGGCGGGCTGGAGCCGGCCGACGTCCGTCCGGAGTGGTTCGCCGGCGCGGCCGTCGTCCACCTCGACGGCTACGACCTGCTGCGCTTCCCCGACGCGGTGCGGGCCGCGGCCGACACGGCGCACGACCTCGGGGTGCCGGTGAGCGCGGACGTCGCCGCGGCCGCCCGGATCTCGGCTCACGGCGAGGGCGCCTACGTCGACCTGCTCACCGGGCTGCGTCCGGACGTGCTCTGCTGCAACGCCGCCGAGGCCACGGTCCTGGGTCTGGACGGCGACCTCCCCGCCTGGGCGCCACCGCTGGTGCTGGTCCACGCCGGTGCTCGTCCGACGCGGGTCGTCACGGCGGAGGGCACAGTGGAGGTCCCGGTGGAGCCGCTGCCGGCGGGCGGACCGCGCGATACGACCGGTTGCGGGGATGCGTTCGCGGCCGGGCTGCTGACCGGCTGGCGCGCAGGTGTACCCGTGCTGGACGCCGTCTTGACCGGTCACGCGGCGGCCGCCGTGGTGGCCGGGGTCGTCGGCGGCCAGCCGCCGCTCCCTCCACCGTCGACGAGCTTTTGACCTGCGCATTCACCTGGCGTCAGGCTGTTCGTTCGGCTAGACTTCGTACATGTGTTCGAGTGAACAGGGCGGCGGTGACGTCCTCAACGACGTCGCCGCGCTGGTCGCCGAGCGCAACCGGATCGACGCCCGGCTGGCCCGCGCGGTCCGCGCCGCGGAGCTGTCCCAGGCGCCCGAGCGGGACGGGCAGAGGTCGATGACCTCCTGGCTGCGCGGGCACTGCCGGCTCTCGACGGCAGAGGCCGCGCGACTGGTGCGCAACGGCCGGGCACTGGAGCACTTGCCGGCGCTGGCCGAGGCCCACGAGGCGGGTCTGGTGTCCGCCGAGCAGGTCGCGGTGGCCGCCCGCGCCGTGACCCCCGAGCGGCTGGCCTCAGCTCTCGAGCAGGGCGTGGACCTGCCGGTGATCGACGCGGTGCTCACCGGCGTGGCGGTCGAGCGGGAGCACGCCGACCTCGTCCAGGTGGTGCAGCACTACGTCAACGACCTCGACCCCGACGGGCCGGAACCCGACCCCACCGAGGGCCGTTCACTGACATTGTCCCGGCACGCCGACGGCAGCCTGTCCCTCCGCGGGCACCTCGACGCGGTCGGCGGGGAGAAGCTGCAGACCGCACTCGAAGCCCACGTGCAGGCCGACCGGCCCGCCGGGGACGAGCGCACCCGCGCCCAGCGCCTCGGCGACGCCCTCGTCCAGGTGGCCGACAATGCGCTGGCGTCCGGGTCGCTGCCGCAGCTGCGCGGGCACAAGCCGCAGATCGCCGTCGTGATCGACGTCGAGGACCTGGTCGACCCGCACGGGAGCCCGAACGCCGGGCGGATGGAGTTCGGCGCGACCATCTCCGCCGCGAGAGCCCGGTGGCTGGCCTGCGACGGCGCGGTGTCCCGGGTGGTGTTCGGCCCCGACGGCGCCCCGCTGAACCTCGGCCGCGAGCAGCGGCTGATGAGCCGGCACATCCGCAAGGCAGCCGAACTCCGCGACGGCGGCTGCGTGTTCGCCGGCTGCGGCGCCCCGACCTGGTGGTGCGACGTCCACCACCTGGTCCACTGGATCGACGGGGGCGACACCTCGCTGGAGAACTCAGCCCTGTTGTGCGAACGCCACCACACCAAGGTCCACCACGGTTTCCGCGTCGAACGACAACCCGACGGCCGATGGCACACCTACCGGCCCGACGGCACCGAAATCACCACCCCCGCACTCCTGCTCTCCCCCGCCGCCTGACTCAGGGCAGGTAGCGGCGGCGGAAGAGCGCTGCCCAGTCACTCAGCGCCGGCACCGCAGCGGCGGCGTCCGCGAGGTCACCGTGCCCGCGGAAGAGGACCCGCGTCGGCAGGGCACCGCGATCGGCGTCGATCCGGCTCACCACGTCCCGGGCGCCTTGATCGTCGTCACGGGCGAGGACCAGGGTGATCGCCGCGTCCCACGCCGGACCACCCGCGGAGCCGCCTCGGCGCACGCTCTCGGTGAGCAGCACGTTCCGCAGCAACTGCCGTGTCGGGTACTCGCCGAGGCGGTCGAAGGCGTCGTCGGCCATGCTGAACTGCTCGCAGTGCCGACGGTAGTTGGCGTCCTTCCCGCGGCGCCGCTTGTCCTTCTCCGGACCGGGGTCCCGGCTGAAGCTGTCCACGTACTTGGTCTCGACGGCGACGAGGAGGCTCCGGCCGTCGGCCAGCCGGGCAGCCAGCACGGCGTCGAAGGCGGACCCGTCCCCCAGGTGCTCGTACGGGGTCGGCGCCCACTCGCACTCGATGCCGTCGATGACGCGGTTGCCGACCTCGACCCTGTCGAAGCCCGTCACCGGCAGGTCCAGGAGACGACTGATGACGGCCGCGGCCTCGTCGCGGTGGGCGCGCAGGTGGCCGAAGACGCTGAACGCCAGCGGCATCGAGCTGAGCATGTTGGTGAACAGCCGTGAGCGCTCGAGCTGACCGCCCTCACCGCGCACGACCTCGGCGCGTGCGCGCGCGTACCGCGCCGCCTCGGGCGAGAGGAAGTTGCGGTCGCCGTCCTCCTCGCGCAGGTAGTTCCCGAGCGGCAGCTCCTTCCGCGTGCCGGCCGGCAGGCCGAGCACCTGCTCGCGGAAGTCCGACTGCCGCCGCCGTTCCCGTCGGGTGACCGGGTCGTCCGATCGGACGGTGGAGATGGCGCTGTCCGTCACGACGTCAGATCCGCGCCAGGAGTTCGGACTTCTTGGCCTCGAAGTCCGCGATGGTGATGACGCCCGCGTCCCGCAGCTCAGCCAGCTGGCGCAGTTGCTCGACGATCGCGGGGAAGCCGCCGTCACCAGTGGGACCCGGCTGCGGAGCAGGGGCAGGCGCCTGCTTGACGAGCGGGTCCGCTGGAGCAGCCGGCGCCGGCGGCATGAGCAACGCACTGACCGCGGCGCGCACCCGCTCGGCGAAGCCACCGCCGTCCGCCTTCTGCACGGAGGCGAAGACGACCTTCTGCCCCCTCGCGTGCAGGGTCAGCTTGCCGGTCAGTACGGCCGGGTCCCACAGGATCGACGCGACCTGCAGCAGGGGGTACTCCTCGACGGCCGAGCCGGCCCATCCGTCGCGGACGAACAGCAGACGACGGTCGGTGAGCACGAGCAGGCCCTGCCCCGAGCCGAGCATGGCGCCGACGAGGGCCTCGACCCGCTCGCCCGGCCACACGTGACCCGCGAGTGCGCGGATCTCCTTCTTCACGCCCAGCGTCGACGAGACGCGCGCCGCCGCCGCAGCGATGTCGGGACGTAGTTGCTCGCCCATGGTGCTCCTGTCCAGCGTCCGGCCCGCGTGGGCGCGGGCTCCGGACGACGGTAGGGACGGATCCACGGGTGCCGTGGGACCTGGGGGCCCGACCCGGCACGTCTCCCCCGGCCGTCTCAGTCGTCCCGTGCGGAACCGCCGGGGGGCAGGTGATCTCCGCGTCGGTTCAGTACCGGACGCCGAGGTGCCGCTCGGCGCAGGTCGTGCACAGTCCGGTGATATCGTACGCGCGGGCGTTGACCTGGCGGCGGCCCGGGCACCTCGACCAGGCGCTGCCCAGCGCCCGCACCAGCACGTCGGGCGCGACCCCGAGCAAGGCAGCGAGTTCCTGCGGTCCGTCGTCCACGCGACTCCCTCCCGTCCTCCCGAGGCGACCGGCCCATCGTGCGACCCGCTGCATCCGCCTCCGCTAGCGGGCGGCGTCAGGACGTCATCGGCGCGTGAGCCCTGTCCCGGTCCCGACACGTGCGAGTGTCGGTACGTGGCCGTGACAGACAAGACGACCGACGTCCTCGTCCGCACCGCGGGAGGCGCCTGGCAGCGGCCGACCGGCGAGGGCTACGTCAACGAGTACGAACTGCAGCAGGTCCTCGGCGAGCAGCCCAGCCTGATCGAGGGCGTCAGCGCTGATGCGGTGGCCGTACGGGAGTTCAGCACCGGTGTAGGACCGGCTGACCTCGTCGTCGTCGACAGGGACGGGACCGTCACCGTCGTCGAGTGCAAGCTGGCTCGCAACCAGGAGATCCGGCGCACGATCATGGGGCAGGTGCTCGACTACGCGTCCAGCCTCGCCGAGATGACGCCGGACGACTTCGTCCGCCAGTGGACTGCCCAGGGCGGGTCGCCGCTCGACGCCCTCTTCGAGCAGGCGCCCGAGGGCCGGGAGTCCCTGACGACCAACCTGCGCGCCGGCGTGTTCACGCTCGTCCTCGCCGTCGACACGATCAACGACGACCTACGGCGCATCGTGCGGTACCTGAACACCCACACCTCCGCGGGCATGCGGCTGCTGGCCATCGAGTTACGCCGTGTCACCCACGGGCAGACGGAGATCCTCATCCCCACCGTGTACGGGTCCGAGTCGGCCGACGACAAGAACGCGCGGCGCAGCACCGGCACCACAGTCCGATGGACTCATGCCGACGTCGACGTCTTCCTCCGCGAGCGCGACCCTGCGCTGGCGGATGCCGTGGCTTCGTTCGAGACGGAACTCGCTGCTGCGGGGTTCCGGGTGAAGGGCGGAGGCGCGGGCATCTTCCCCAGCTACTCGATCTGCGGCACGACGGCGTCCGGGAGCGAGGTCGCGCCCTTCAGCGTCTACTGCGGTGACAGCAGGTCGACCCTGGGCCTCAACTTCGAGTACGTCAGTGCCGCCACGGTCGAGGGTCGACAGCGGTTTCTGCAGGAGCTCGCCGCATCAATCCCGACGGTGAAGGCTCCTGCCATCGAGGCCGCCCGGTACCAGAAGCGGCCGAGCGTCCTCCTGGACCTGGTCCTCGACCGCGGGACGCGCACTCACCTGGTCGCCGCGGCCGCCAACCTGCTCACCTGATCCCGCAGCTGCTCAGGGCCACTGTGCCATCTCGGCCAGCCGGCACAGGGCGTTGACCTGGCGCAGCTGCTCGGGCGTGCGGACCTGGGCGTCGAGCAGCAGCGGGCTCATCACCACCACCGCCAGCGCCTTCGCCCGCGACACCGCCACGTTGAGCCGGTTGAGGTCGTACAGGAACGACACCCCGCGCGGCGCCTCGTCGGCCGACGTCGACGTCGTCGAGTAGACGACGACCGGCGCCTCCTGCCCCTGGAACCGGTCGACCGTGCCCACCCGCGCGCCGTCGGGCAGCCGCGAGCGGATCAGCGCCACCTGGTTGTTGTACGGCGCGACGACGAGCACGTCGTCCGGGCCGATCGGCCGCTCGGCACCCTCGGCGTCCACCCAGCCGACGCCCTGCAGCGACTCCCAGACGGCGGCCACCTCGGCCGCCTCCTCCGTCGACGACGCCGAGGCGGCCAGGGTGTGCGACACGAACCGCACCGCCAGCCCGGCCCCCGACACCAGGCCACCCGGCCGGACGGTGATCCGCTCCCGCAGCGCCGCCGACTCCAGCCGGCCCTCGTACGCCAGGTCGGACACGAACGCGGTCAGCGCCGGGTGCATCCGGTAGGTCGTGTCGAGGAAGACGCCCCGGCCGACCGGCACCGTCGGGTGCCCCTCGAGCAGGTGCTCCAGCGCGGACAGCCCCGAGTCGCCGGGGTGCACGGCCTGGGTCGGCTGGGCGAGCTGCTGCGGGTCGCCGAGCAGCACGAGCGACTTCGCCGCCCGCGCCACCGCCAGGGCGTTGGCCAGCGCGAACTGGCCGGCCTCGTCGACGACGAGCACGTCGACGGCCTCGGCGAGGTCGGGCTGGGTCCAGAACCACGCCGTCCCGCCGACCAGCGACACGTCGCCGTCGAGCAGCCGCGACGCGACCTCCTTGCCGTCCCGCGACCACTCCACGCCCGGCGCGCCGCAGGCCTGCTTCTCCTCGCACTTCTGCAGCGCGGGCCGGCCGACGGCGGACAGCACGTTGCCGATGACGGCGTGCGAGGTCGCCGTGACGCCGACCTTCTTGCCGGCGTCCAGCAGCGCCCGGATCAGCCGCGACGCCGCCCGCGTCTTGCCGCTGCCGGGCGGACCCTGCACGGCCAGCACCTCGCCGTCGAGCCGCAGACCGAGCCGGACGACGGCGTCGCCGGCCTCCTCCCCCGGCAGCCGCCGGCAGTCGGCGGGCACCCGCCGCTCGAGCAGCGCCTGCCCGAGGCAGTCGCGGCCGGCGAGCACGTCGAGCGCGGTCGCGGCGATCGCCTCGCGCATGCCCTTGTCGTCGATCGGCCCCTCCGGGCCGAGGGCGCGCGGCGTGGGTTCCTTCGTCGACTTGACGACGAGTCGACCCTCGACGGCGTCCAGCTCGCGGATCTCCCCGACCCGCGTGCGGGTGTCGACGTCGACCACCTTCGACCCGACCGACAGCTTCGTGTCCTGCGTCGGGAAGGAGAACGACCAGAGCTTCGAGCGCTTCTCGGTGCCGACCTCGACCGGCGCCGACAGCCCGCCGAGCACCGTGCCGTCCTCGACCAGCGCGGCGTCGTCGAGGTCCTTGCGGGCGAAGAACTCCCACCAGCCGGGGCGGGCCTCGCGGCGGTGCCACTGCACGAGATCGCCGAGCAGGCCGTGGCCGGCCGCCTGCAGCCGCTCGACCAGCGCGAGCTCCTCGGCCTCGGCCTCCGACCGCTCCGCCGGGCCGGTCGTCTCGGGCAGCATCGGCCGCGTCTGCCCGCCGCACTGCGCCTCGAGCTCGGCGCGCTGGCCCTCGAGCCAGTCGTGCAGCTCGCGGGTCGAGTCGACGTCGTCCTTGTTGTAGTCCTCGATGGCCTGCAGGCGGGCGTCGTCGCGGTCGGCGAGCCACTGCTCGTAGGCGATGACGCTGCTCATCGCGTCGGCGACGTCGCCGGTGTGCTGGCGGCCGTAGAACGCCTCGACCTTCTTGATCGAGTACGAGCCCTTGCTGATCCGCATCGACTGCTTGACGACCGGATAGAGGTCGACGAACCGCTCGGCGCGCAGCAGCTGGTCCAGCTCCGCCTCGCGGACGCCGTACCGGCCGGTGAGCCGCTTGAGCGCGCTGACCTCGTAGGCGGCGTAGTGGTAGACGTGCATGCCGGGGTCGGCGCGCCAGGCGTCCAGGACCAGGTCGATGAGGTCGGCGACCATCTGCTTCTCGGCGGCGGGGTCGTGCGCCCACAACGCGGTGAAGCTGCCGTCGCGCCGCCCGACGCCGGCCAGGTACTCCAGGCCCGCGCCGTCGGCGGAGTGCGGGTCGCCCTCGAAGTCGAGGTAGAGGTCGCCGGCGCTGGGCTCGGGCAGCCGCAGCAGGCCGTGGTCCTTCACCGGCGGAAGCAGGGTGCGGCTGGGGACGCCGGTGCGGCGCTCGTCGAGCTGCTGGCGCGCCTGCTCCTGCAGCCGGCTGCGGGTGGCCGCGCCGATGCGGGCGTGCTTGAGCGTCTCGGGCGTCGCCTCGGCGAGCTGCTCGAGCGTGGTGATCCCGGCGGCGCGCAGCGCGTCGCGGGTGTCGCGGCGCATGCCGGCGACGAGGGAGAGGTCGTCGGCCGCGGCCAGCTCTCCGTCGCACTTCGGCTTCCACGTGCACTGGCTGCAGTAGGGGCCGGGGACGGGCTCGGTGGCCGGCGGGTCGGCGACGAAGGCGGTCAGCCGGGCGCGGGCGCGGCGGGCGTAGGCGGCGACGTCGACCAGCCGCCACGGGTTGGTGACGCCGTCGCCGGTGACCACGCAGATCCGGTCGGGCTGCTTACCCTGCAGGACGGCGAGCCGCTCGGCGTAGGTGGCCATCTGCAGCAGCGCGGGCACCTTGACGCGGCGGGCGAGCTTGGCGTCGGCGACCTCGTACGACCAGGTCCCGAGGACCGAGGGGGTGGGCACCTTGAGGAGGAAGTCGGCCGCGCCGCCCCAGACGCCGTCGAAGAACGAGGCCTGCGAGATGACGTCGACGCCGGCGCGCATGGCCTGCAGCGTCATCGCCTCGGCCTCGCGGCGGCCGGCGGCGTCGAACCGCGCGGGGATGCGGACGACGCTGCGGCCCTCGGCCTCGAGCGCGTCGAGGTAGCGCATCTCGTGCTCGGTGCCGAGGTCGGCGATGAGCGCGGCGTGGTCGCCCGGGCCCTCGGCGAGCGGCTCGAGCCGGCCGTCGGCGACGGCGAGGTCGAGCGTCGTGAGGTGCGCGCAGGCCTGGTGGCGGGTCAGGTCGGTGGGGCTCAGGACCAGGGAGCCGTCGGTGCGGTACATCGAGACGGGACGGTCTCACGCGGGCTCCATGATCGGTGTCTTCCGCGCCGACCCCCTCCGCCTTTCGCGCGCGAAAGGCGGGCCGCGAGGCCGAGGGGACGACGGCGTCACGGAGACTGAGCGTGTGACTGCAGGACTGCACCGCTCGCACCGGGTGGCGGGTGCGCTCGTCGGGTCGGCGGTGGGTGACGCGCTGGGTGCGCCGTTCGAGTTCGGCCCGGCCGGTGCGTTCTCCGCCCGCTTCCCCTCCGACGCGCGGGGGGCCGCCACCGAGATGTGCGGCGGCGGGTCGCTGGGGTGGGCGCCGGGCGAGTTCACCGACGACACCCAGATGGCGCTGCTGGTGGCGCAGTCGCTGGTCGAGCGGGACGGGCTCGACGAGTCCGACGTCTTCGACCGGTTCGCGGCCTGGGCGGCGGCCGGCCCCCCGGACATCGGGGTGCAGACCCGGGCGGTGTTCGACTCGGGCCTGCCCTGGGACCGCGCCGCCGCCGGGCACTTCGCCCGCACGGGACGGGCGGCCGGCAACGGGTCACTGATGCGGACGACGCCCGCGGCGATCCGGTTCTCCCGGTCCGGCACCGACGCCACCGTCGACGCCGCCCGGCGGATCTCGGCACTCACCCACGGCGACCCGGCCGCCGGCGAGGGCTGCGCGGTCTTCCACGAGCTGATGCGGGTGGCGCTGGACGGCGGGGACCCGCTGGCCGCCGTCCCTGATGCCCTCGCGCTGGTCGACGTCGAGCACCGCGACCGGTGGGCCGCCGTCCTGGCGCCGGACTGGGAGCCGTCGATGGCGACCGAGTCCAACGGCGCGGTGTGGCCGACGCTCGGTCAGGCGCTGTGGGCGCTGCGCCGCGGGCGCGACTTCGCCGAGGTGCTGCGGCTGGTGGTCGACCTGGGCGGCGACACCGACACCGTCGCCTGCGTCACCGGCGGGCTGGCCGGCGCGGTGTACGGGATGGGCGGCATCCCGATGCGCTGGGCCTCGGTGGTGCACGGCCGGGTGCCCGGGCACGGGGACCGCGTGTGGCGGCTGCCCGACCTGCTGCCGCTGGCCGCCGCGCTCGACGGCAGGGAGTTCCACGGCGGCGAGACCGGCGTCATCCCGCGCATCGGCCCGGCGGAGGTGCTGCCCGGCATCTGGGCGGGCAACCTCGACGGCGCCCGGCACGCCGACGAGGACTTCGCCGTCATCAGCCTGTGCCGGCTGGCCGAGCCGTTCCCGCACGCGGTGCACCGGATGGCGCACATCGCCGACAACGGGCACAACGTCGACGTCGACGTCGTCCTGGCCGACGTCCTCGACGACCTCGCCGCGCTGCACGCCGAGGGCCACCGGGTGCTCGTGCACTGCCACGGCGGGGCGTCGCGGACCGGGCTGGTGCTGCGCGGCTGGCTGGTGCGCGAGGAGGGGATGTCGGTGGAGGAGGCGACGGCGCACGTCGCGGAGCGCTGGCCGCACCTCGGGCTGTGGAACGAGTCGTTCACCGCCGCCCTGGAGCGCCTGGCGGCTCAGCGGTAGTCAGAGGTCGGTGATCCGGAGGGCCAACAGGTCGGTCACCTCGACGGGTCGGCCGGCGTCGACGACCAGCTCCAGCCGGTGCCGGCCTGGGCGGTGCACGACGCGCGGACCGGCGTAGCGCGGGACGGCCGCCGCGGCGGGACCGGTGTGGTGCACGCACTGGAGCGCGCTCGCCGGCGCGGCGTCCGCGGCGGGCCGACGGGACGGGAGGTCGAGCACGAAGACCAGGGGTCGTTCGGGGTGGCGCTCGTCGTCGCGGTGCACCCAGATCGGGAAGCCGAGCTCGGCGTACTGCCAGTAGGCGGGTTCCTGCTCGGGAGCCAGCCGGCCGCGCAGACCGATACCGAACGGGCTGGCACCTGTCGTTGGCCAATCGGCCCGGCGGTCCAGCCGCAGGGGGTTGCCCCGGGCCTCGGCCCGGTCCTCGACCCACACCAGCTCCAGGTAGTGCCCGGCGAGGAGGAGCCGCCGGTTGCGGGTGCCCTGCCCGGGGTGCACGGTGCCGGCGTCGAGCTGCCAGCCGGCCGCGGTGAGCCGCTCGGCCCAGGCCTCCTCCGGGCTGGCCATGCAGAGCACGTGGTCGAGCTCGAGCACCCCTCCAGTGTCGCGCCGCTCCGCAGGGATGAGCCATCCCTCACGGACGACGGCCTCGCGCCGCTCCTGCAGCAGGCGCCAGGTCGTCGTCGTGGCACCTGACGCCGACCAACCCCGTCCGCCGGACGCTGAGGCGTGGATCAGATCCTCGGCGTCAGTCCGTGCCGGACGGCGCGGGAGGTCCGTAGACGTCGGAGCGGTGCGCGATCCGCACCACCAGGATCTGCCGATCGGCCTCGTCGACCTCGATGAGCACCCGGTAGTCCCCTCGGCGGGCGCTGCGCAGCCCGGTCAGCTCCCCGGTCAGGGGCTTGCTGAGCCGCAGCGGGTTCTCGGGCAGGACGACGGTGAGGAACTCGACGACGGCCATCGCCACCTTCGCGGGCAGGCGGCCGAGCGGGCGCCGCGCCGCCGAGGAGATCCGGAGCCCGTACGGAGCGGTCACCCGTCGAGGCCGAACTCGGCTCTCAGATCGTCGCCGGACGTCGTCTCCCCGCGCTCGCCCTCGGCACGGGCTCGCTCGACGTCCTCGCGGACGCCGGGCTGCGAGAGCCAGAACAGGGTCTCGTGCAGCGCGTCGAGGTCCTCCTTCGCCATCAGGACGGCGGCTTCCCGTCCGTGGCGGGTGATCGTGACGATCTCGTGGGTCTTCTCCGCTGCCTCGACCAGCGCCGACAACCGGTCCTTGGCCTCGCTGAGCGGGATGGTCGCCATGGCGCCATGTTAGCCCGGATTCTGGCCAGAACGCGGTGACACCCGCCCGAGCGGACCCGACGCACGGCCCGTTCACTTCCGCAGAAGTGCACGCGAGGTCGGCCTTGTTAGCGTCGCGACATGGCCGTTGACCCGCGTGGAGCCGACCTCAAGCGCTACCTCCAGGAGGACCCGGGCGGGCCGGTCGTGATGCTCAACCTGCTCCGCTTCGCCGAGGGCGGTCGGGAGTCGTATGACCGGTACGCGCAGGCGCTGTCGGAGACCTTCCTCCCCCGCTACGGCGGCGAGGTGCTCTACGCCGGGGACGGCGGCACCCCGCTGGTGGCCGAGCAGGGCCAGGACTGGGACGCCGTGCTGCTGGTCCGCTATCCGTCTCGCGAGGCGTTCAGCCGCATGGTCGCCGACCCCGAGTACCAGCAGGTCACGCACCTGCGCACGCAGGCGCTGACCGAGGCGGTGCTGCAGCCGACGACCTCCTGGGTGCGCGACTGAGCACTCCGCCGGGCCCGTGGCCCGCCGGCCGCCCGACGATGTGCGCTGAGGGCCCATCCGCCGGTCAGGAATGCGCCCTCAGCGCACATCGTCCGGTGAGGCAGGGCCCCTCCCGGTCCTGGGGTCGGTTCATGCGGAGACCGCCTACGGAGGACGACCTCGACGCGACGTTCTTCCCCGGACAGACGCCGGAGCAGAGCCGCGCGATAGCCCGGCAGCTCACCCGGGTCGGGGACGGGCACGAGGCGCTGCGGGTAGCCCGTCGCGCCGTCGCAACCGGCGAGCCGGTCCTGCCCGACGTCCGCTGCTTCCTGCACCACGCCCTGCTGGAGGTCGGCGACGTCGACACCGCCCGCGAGCTGGCCGGCCAGGTGCGCCGGGAACCGCCGGCCGACGTCGACGTCTACCTGTTGCTGGGCGAGGACTACGAGGTGGACGGCGATCTGCGCGAGGCGCACCGCTGGCTGACGCTGGGCGTCCGGCGGGCGCTGGAAGACGTGGTGGACGTCCACGACGCCTCGGAGGACCAGGTCCTGCGCCAGGCCGCCCACCTCCTGGTCGCCCGGAGACGGGTCCGCCGGCAACTGGACATGCCGGCCGACGAGTGGGACGAGCTGGCTCCCGTGCCACCCGGCCTCGACCAGTCGCTCGACTGACCTCAGACTGCCGGGACGAGGATCCGAGCTGACGGCAGCGGGCCCCAGGTCGTCGTCACGGCGTCAGACGGTGGTCCGGTTGGCCGGACGGCGGGGCGGGCGGATGGTGCGCGCGGCCGAGCGGGCCAGGCGGATCGGGCCGGTGTCCCAGATCTTCTGCACCGGCTCGTCGACCGGACCCGCCGGCTGCGGCACCGGGCGGGCGGCCTCCTCGGCCTCCACCTGCGCCTGGGCGAGCGTGGCCAGGTGGCGGGCGCGGATGGCGGCCTTCTGCCGGTCCAGCCGCTCCTGCTCGGCCATGACCAGCATCTCCTCCTTGGCCTCGGCCACGGTGCGCCGCGACTGCTGCTGCATCTCCTCGATGTCGACGTCGCCGCTGTCGCGCAGCGCCGCGAGCTTGTCGTAGGCGGTCGGCGGACCGAAGTTGAGCAGCACCTTCATGAGCACCGGCAGGATCTCGACGCACATGAACAGCAGCGACAGCATGAACTTCGCCGCGGCGAGCGTGGCGTTGCGGTCGCTGAGCCGGTCGAGCGCCTCCAGCCGCAGCAGGATGCCGCCGGAGCCCTCGTTGGTGGCGTCGAACGCGGCCTGCAGCCGGTCCAGCTCGACGGTCATCCGGGCCAGCTCCGCCTGGTCGGTGGCGAGAGAGGCGGCGGCGAGGTCGGCACTGCGCGACTCGGCGTCGGACGCCGCGTCCTGCGCGTCGTCGAGCGCCGCACGGGCCGAGGCGACGACGCCGGCCTGCGCGTCGGCGGCCGCGCGGGCCTGCACGTAGGCGTCGCCGGTGCCGGGGTCGCCGGTGCCGCAGGTGCCGTCGAGCTCGCACTGGGCGCGCGCCTCGAGGTCGCGCTGGGTGGCGAGGGCGGCGTCGTAGGCGGACTGCTTGGCCGCAACGTCGGCCTGCACGGCGGCCAGCGCCGGGTCGGCCTGCCCGCCGGTGGCGACGACGTCCTGCCCCTGCGTCACCCGCTCCTGCAGCTCGTCGAGGCCGGCGAAGCGCGCGTCGGACCCCAGCGACTGCCGGTACGCGTCCGCGGCCTCGGCCTGCATGACGGTGATCTCGGCGTCGATCTCCTTGTGGAACACCTGCAGCGTCAGGGGCGTCGCGACGACGACCCCGAGGATCAGCGCCAGCCCCACGCGCGGGACGGCGAGGGCGAGGTTCCGCTTGAGCGAGGCGTCGTGCGCCATGCCGACGAGCAGCATCCGGTCGAGGTTGACCACGACGGCGCCCCAGCCGAGGCCCAGCACCAGCGCGAACGGCCACCAGACGCCGAGGGCCATGTGCAGCGCGAACGACGCCGAGGCGACGGCGAGGCCGCCGGTGCTGAGCAGGACCCCGCCGAGCGCGGCGAACCGCGGACGCGCGCCGGGCGCCGCCTCGAGCAGGTCGGGCCGCGCGCCGCCGAGGACCGCGAGGCGGTCCTGGAGCCGTCGTCGTCCAGCCATGTCGTGCACTCCCCGAGCGCCGGGGGTCGTGGTTCGTCCGCCGCTCCCCTGCCCCATCGGCAGTCGGCGCACGGGGCGGGACGCCGTCGTCACACCTGCCCCACGTGACCGAACGGAATGGTCCGGCTCCGCTCTGGCGTGTCGTTAGTCACTCTGTCTAACGTCTCGGCACCGGTACTGGACCGGCACGGAACCGAGGGAGATCCGGATGCGGAAGACCGTCACGACGGTGGCACTGGCGTCGGCGATGCTGCTGACCGGAGGGACCGCCGCGCAGGCGATCACGGGCAACTTCACCGACGACCACGAGCACGACTACGTGGGCCTCGCCGTCTTCTACAACGCGGACGGCACCCCCTCGCACCGCTGCTCGGGCACCCTGCTGACCGACACGGTCTTCCTGACGGCCGGTCACTGCGTGACGCTCGACGACGAGGGCACTCTGGCGGCCAGCGCGCGCGTGTACTTCGAGCAGGATGTCGCGGCCGACGTGCCGGGCTACCCGACCACCGGCGGCGTGACGTCGGATGAGCTCTACTCGTACGGCTACGAGGGCCTGGGCAACATCCCGGAGACCAAGGACGCCGGCGTGCTGATCCTCGACGCCCCGGTGCAGTCGGTGTACCCGGAGATCGACGAGTACGCCTCGCTGGCCACCGCCGGCTTCCTCGACGACTACAAGGCGAACCACCCGGGCAACTCGGCCACCACGACCCTCTCGGGCTACGGCGTGCAGGAGAGCAACGGCAGCCAGACCAAGCAGGTCGCCTACCGGGAGCGGCTGACCGCCGAGAGCTTCATCATCGGGCTGAACGGCACCAACGCCGGCGGCTACAACGTGAAGCTGTCGACCAACCCGGGCAACGGCCGCGGCGGCACGTGCTTCGGCGACTCCGGCGGCCCGGTCCTGGTCGGTGACACGGTGACCGCGGTCAACTCGTTCGTCATGAACGGCGCCTGCGCCGGCACGGGCTTCGGCTACCGGGTCGACCAGGAGGCGTTCCTCACCTGGTTCGAGGGGATCGTCGGCGAGGACGCGTGGAACGACATCGACCACGTCACCCTCTGACGCGCACCTGACGAGGCCGTCCCGTCGTGGCACATCGCCGCGGCGGGACGGCCTCCGTCATGTTCCCAGCAGGTTGACGACGGTGGTGTAGGCGGCATGGTCACCTAGCGACTCACCCGCCCGCTCCGGTCTGTGGAGTTGCACCTGTTCTGTCATGAAGTGGGAACTGACTGCGACATGGTCGATCGCATGGCCCTGGTGTTTGCGGTCAGACAATCCAGCGGTCACCACCGTCAGGCCGAGCGTCTCGAGTGCCGTGTGGAGTTCAGCCGCTCCGGCGACTTGCCCGTGCATGTATGGCCGAACGAGCTCCTGATTGAAGTCACCTCCCCAAATGAGAGGTTCATCCTTGGACTCCCGCTCGTCCGCGATGCGAGCGACGTGGTGCTTGAGGACGAAGCGGAACTGTTCACTATGACTGCCGGTCAACCTCCCCCAGTCCTTGTCGGCCCCCCTGTACGGCAGGACGGAGCAGGCGGCGAGAGCGGACCGCCCGCCCATCCGGACCCGAGAGAGCACGAGGCTCTCCTCTCCTGGATGGTCTGGGTCGCCCTTCGTCCGAAGTTCCCCGGTCGGCAGCGTCGTCTGGATGGCCGCCCACCTCAATGACTCTGGTCCAATGCCGCGCTTGAGCGAAGTGAAGACCTGAACCAAGGGGCTGACTGGAGCGACCTGCGACCTCCACTCCGTACTCGTCTCGGTCAACAACCAAAGATCAGCGGGCTGTTCGTGCAGCCAAGCCGCTTTCCTCTTCCATAGTTCCGTCGGCGACTGCGCGCGGAGAAACAGGTTCCAGGTGCCGATACGCACGGGGCTCCTCGTCAGTAGGACGGCGTCTCGACAACCCTGACGTTCGCGAGTACCGGAACGGGGCTGCCGCGCGGGAAGCCGGACGCAAGGGGCCCGCAAGCGCGGCGGCCGAGGGTGCGGGCACCAGCCCACACACCCCAGGAGCACCCCCCCATGCGCTCGTCCCGTCCCGGCGCCGCCGCGCTGCTCGCCTCCGCCGTCCTCGCGGCCGGCTGCTCGACCTCCGTCGTCGGCGTCGCGGAGCCGGGCGGGCCGGCCGCCGCCGGACCGCTCAGCGAGGTCCTCGGCCAGGTGGAGGTCGACGCGGACGTCGAGGGGCACGTGCGCCTCTCCGACGTCGCCGCGACCCCGGACGGCGGCTTCGTCGTCCTCATGACCGGCGACCTGGCCAGCAACCACCGCAGCGTCCTGGTCGAGCTGGTCCCGGGCGGCGGCGGCCTGGTCGTCGGCGAGGTGACCGAGGGACCGCCCGCGCTCGACCTCGGCGAGGTGCACGTCGCGCCCGACGGCACGGTGGTCGCCCTCGTGCCGATCGTGCCCGCCGACACCAGCGGCGGCGGTCGCGAGCTGGACCTCGCCCTCGCCGTCCTCGAGCCGGGCAGCGACGAGCCGGACGTCCGGCGCATCGCCGCCGACGCCGAGCTCGGTACGCCCGACACCGGCACCGGCGTCCTCTCCCCCGACGGCACGACGCTGCACGCGAGCCTGCAGTGGTACGTCGACGGGGACACGGTCAGCCGGCTGGCCACCGTCGACGTCGCCACCGGCGAGGTCACCGCGAGCGCGCCGCTGCAGGTCGAGACGCCGGGCCAGGCGGTCGCGCGGGACGTCGCCCTGCGTCCCGACGGCGGCCTGGCGGCACTGGTGACCGTCGACCGCGATGCGGAGGGCGACGTCGACGGCGTCGTCCTGGCGCAGTACGACGCCGACCTGCTGCCCGCCGGCGATCCGGTGGAGCTGGTCGAGGAGCCGCAGAGCACCGGCTACGCCCTGGCCGTGCTGGCTGACGGGACCGCGGTCGCGTCGGTCGTCGCGGGCGAGTGGGACACCGGCGAGCCGCGGCTGGTGACCGTTCAGGACGGCGCCGTCCAGGCCACGGCGGTGCTGCCCGGCTCGGGTACCGACCTCGCCGTCGAGCCGGGCGGGCGGCACGTACACCTGGTCCACGGGCGGCCGGAGGCGGGCGTCGGCCTGACCACCGTCGAGCTCGCCACCGGGGGGACCGTCGCCGACGTCGCGCTGTGCCCGGCCGGGATCCCCGCGCCGCTCGCCCTCGCCGCGGACGGGCGCACGGTCGCCGTCACCGTCGCCTGCGAGCAGGACGAGAACCTCAGCGCCGACCTCGCCGTCCTCGTCGGCTGAGGACGCCGGTGCCCCGGCCGCGCGAGGCGGCCGGGGCACCGGGTCGTGCAGGAGCGGGGTCAGACCGAGACGGTCTCCCGCTCGGGCTGCGGGTCCTCGTCGGACGACGCCGCGGGGACCTCGCGGGCCTCCTCCCGCCGCTGCGCGACGACGCTGGCGACGACCGCCGCGACGATGAACAGCAGGCCGGTGAGGCCGGTGACGTACTCGCTGATGTGGAACCGCAGCTCGAGGATCATGATCGCGGCGAGCACGCCGATCGCCCACATCGCGCCGTGCTCGAGGTAGCGGTACTGCTCGAGCGTGCCGCGGTCGACCATGAAGATCGTCAGCGACCGCACCCAGAAGGCGCCGATGCCCAGGCCCAGGGCGATGATCAGGATGTCGCTGCTGATGGCGAACGCGCCGATGACGCCGTCGAAGCTGAACGACGCGTCGAGCACCTCGAGGTAGAGGAACGCCGCGAACCCGGCGCCGGCGACCGCCTTGGTGGCGGTGCCGGTGGCCGACGGCGTCGACTCCTCGTCCTCGTCGTCGTCGGACTCCATGAGCTCGTTGAGCCCGCCGATGAGCAGGTAGGTGAACAGGCCGGCGAGCCCGGAGAGCAGGACGGTGCCGTACTTGTCGTCGTCGGCGATCTGCGAGCCGACGTAGATGACCGCGAGCGCGATGACGATGGCGAGGTAGGGCAGCTTCCCGGCCTTGGCCAGCGGCTTCTCAAGCCAGGCGAGCCAGTGGACGTCGCGCTCCTCGTCGAAGGCGAAGTTCAAGAAGATCATCAGCAGGAAGATCCCGCCGAAGGTGTAGATCGCCTCGGCGGACGCCTCCACGTTCTCCGCGTAGGCCTCCTGGTCGGTCAGCGCCAGGTCCCAGACCTCGGGGATCGACAGCTGCGCCGTCACCGAGACGAGCAGGATCGGCAGCAGCAGCCGCATGCCGAACACGGCGATGAAGATGCCGACGTAGAGGAACAGCTTCCGCCACAGCGGGCTCATGTTCCGGAGGACCTTGGCGTTGACGACGGCGTTGTCGAATGACAGGCAGACCTCGAGCACGCCGAGCACGGCGACGGCGAGGAGCGCGGCGGGACCGCCGAAGAGCACGGCGGTGACGAGGGCGGCCGCCGTCAGGAAGACGGAGAAGCCGAAGTAGCGGATCAAGGGATGCCTTTCAGGTGACCACAGCGGAGGCGGTCGCGGGTGGGTGTGGGAATCGGGCTACTTGCTGCCGGCCGTCCAGCGCAGGCCCCAGCCGTACTCCTTGTCCAGGTGACGCTGGCTGCCCTGCAGATAGCGCATCTCGCGCTGCACGTGCAGCTCGCCCCGCTGGTTGGACAGCATGGCGATGGCGCAGAAGCGGGTGTCCCGGGCGTGGTCGTCCAGGCGGACCTCGATCTCGCTGCCGTCGACGGCGTGCAGGGTGACGACGCCGTCGGCCGCGGCCCAGTTGGGCGCGCCGTCGTAGATGTACGCGAAGACCAGGATGCGCTTGATCTCGTCGAGGTGGTCGAGGTTGACGATGAGGTTCTCGCCACCCGCGTTCCTGCCGGAGCGGTCGTCGCCGTCGAGGAGGACGTAGGGCGGGTAGTCGAGGTCGCCGAACGCGTTGCCGAGCGCCTGGACGACGCCCTTGTCACCGTCGGTGGTCTCCCAGAGGCAGCCCAGGTCGAGGTCGACCGCCTCCGCCTTGCCGAAGAACCCGCGCCCCGGACGCTGGTTCCAGTTGAGGTTGACGCGCATCCGCCCGCGGGCGCCCTGCGCCTTGGACAGCGACACGGACGGCGCCGCCTTGGTCAGCGTGACCTTGCCGAGGGAGACGCCGGCCGGCTTCTGCTTCGGCGGTCGGGTGTGGTCGATCATGACCTGCCTGTTCTGAGGAGGAAGGGCTCAGGCCCGCGGTCCGGTCCCGCGCTCGTCGCTGCGGGCCGGACCACGGAAGGCCGGGTCAGGCGACGTTGACGCCGAAGTCCTGCGCGATGCCGCGCAGGCCGCTGGCGTAGCCCTGGCCGACGGCGCGGAACTTCCAGTCGCCGTTGTGCCGGTAGAGCTCGCCGAAGACCATCGCGGTCTCCATGGAGGCGTCCTCGGTGAGGTCGTAGCGGGTGATCTCCCGGCCGGTGACCTGGTCGACGACGCGGATGAACGCGTTGCGGACGCCGCCGAAGTTCTGCCGGCGGTTGTCGGCGTCGTGGATGGAGACCGGGAAGACGATCTTCTGGACGAACTGCGGGACGGCCGTCAGGTCGACCTGGATCATCTCGTCGTCCCCGTCGCCCTCACCGGTCAGGTTGTCGCCGGTGTGGAGGACGGAGCCGTCGGGGCTGCGCAGGTTGTTGTAGAAGACGAAGCCCGAGTCGTCCGGGGTCACCCGGCCGCTGGCGTCGAGCATGATCGCCGAGGCGTCGAGGTCGTACTCGAAGTTGGAGAACGTGTTGACGTCCCACCCGAGACCCACGTTGACGGCGCGGAGGCCCGGGGCCTCCTTGGACAGCGAGACGTTCCCACCCTTGGCGAGGACGACGGTCATGGTGTTCTTCTCCCGTGGTGTTCGCGGCTGCGGAGGCGGCGGGTCACCGCACCGCACGGCGCGGAGCCGGTCGATCCGGAACGGTGGCGGACCGGGTCGGGATGCTGCCGCACCATGACCGGGAGCACCACGGTCTCCCGCCCCGCAGGGGTGATCACGGGACGCCTGTGACTCGTGCGCACGGACCGAGAGCCGGACGAGACGAACGGGGCGTGGACGGCGCCGAGGACCGGCGCGCATCCCCTGGCACCCGGTACGGGAACCCCGAGAACGGCGACGGGCTGCCGGTGGTCACCACCGGCAGCCCGTCGCCGTTCCCGATCCGGGACGTCGATCAGCCCTGCATCACGGTGCCCGCCGAGCCGAGCGGCGCGGCAGGTTCCGGTAGAGCAACCATCCCCCGAATGCGATTCCGAGCAGCCCGGCCCATCGGCTCGGCGATTCCGCCGTACTCGGACCGAAGATGACGATGAAACTCCCCACGACGACCAGGAGCCCGAGCAGCACATTCCACGTCCGCGCGACGCCGTTGTAGGCGCGCGCCACCTTTCCCGCCATGACCACTCCCCGTCGTCCGACCGCACCGGCGAGGGGAAGTCGTACTCCCCGTCGTTGCGCGGAGCAAGCATCGACGCGCCGAGACGAGAATGACGTCGGGAAGCGCGCGTACCAGTGATCCACACACAGCACAAGACGCCTGGAAACGCCATTCCCGGATCGATACGGAAGGATGATCACGACCGGTCCGCCGGGACAATGCCGGAAATGCTTGTCGGCGATGACCGGGTGCGCTTCACTGTCCGCCGCGCCGGGCCGCGGACGCATTTCGGCGCCGCGGTGGACCGGCCGATCACAGACACGGGGGCGCCGTCATGACCGTCAGGAACCACCGCACCATCGCCGTTCTCGGCCTGGTCCTCGTCCCCCTGGCGGGCCTGACCGGCTGCAGCAACAGCGGCGATCTCACGTGCGGGGAGTACAACGCCCAGGGCATCACGGAGCAGACGGACACCCTCTCCGACCTGCTCCGCGAGCACGACCTGGACACGGCCGACCCGGGCAACATCCAGGGCATCACGCAGGCGGTGTCCCAGCTGTGCGCGTCGAGCTCCGGCGCCGTGCTCGACGACGCGACGGACTGGGACTCGGCCTACTGGTGAGGACCGGCCCGGTCATCCGCTGCCGGGCGGGGACCCGTGGTGCTCGACCACGGGTCCCCGCCCGGCTGCTGCCTCCGCCGGCGGCGGACGGAACGGACGGCGGGGACCGTCAGAGGTGGCCCGCCACCGTCGGCAGCAGGTCCTGGAACGTCCGGCCGTTGGCCACGGCACCGATGGCGGTCATGCTCCAGCCCCCGCCGTTCCGGGTGAGCTTGGCCATCACCTGGCTGTTGTGCGTGCCGGACCCGGAGAGGTCGTAGCGCGCGAGTTCGGCGTCGCGGGCGGTGGAGTCGACGAGCCGGCAGAACGCGTTGGTGATCTGGCTGAAGTCCTGGCCGGTGAAGGAGTTGACCACGAAGACGATCTGGCTGACGTTGCCGGGGACGCGCTGGAGGTCGACGAGGATCGACTCGTCGTCGCCCTCGCCCTCACCGGTCAGGTTGTCCCCGGTGTGCTGGACCGAGCCGTCCTTGCTGCGCAACTGCTGGAACCACACCTGGTCGACCAGCCGGCCCCTCCCGTCGAAGAGGAGGGCCGATGCGTCGAGGTCGATCGACTGGCTCTTCATCTTGCCGAAGAGGCCCCGTCGCGGGGCGGCGTCCCAGCCCAGGCCCATCCGCACGTGCGTCAGCGACCCTCCGCCCCGCTTCTGCAGTGAGACCGTCTGACCCTTGCTGAGGTTGACCACTTCGCCCCGTTCCCTTCGTTCCTCGTGGATGTCCTGGCCTCGAACGGCCCTCTCCGTCAGTTCGTCGGCGGAGGACCGCAGTTGTCGAGGGTGTACTGGTTGACCCGCTGCTCCGCGCCACTGGTCGACAACCCGGCCGCGAACGCACCAGCCAGAGCCCCCAGTGGGTTGTCCATGAGCTCGCCCGCCTGGCTGCCCAGGGAGTCCGCCTGCTCCTGGAATGCGTCGCGCAGCGCCGCCACGTCCGGCTCGATCTCGTCGGGAGCGACCTCCGCGAGTCGACCGAAGAAGATGGCGAGATCGCGCGGAGCGGAGAATATGGCTGCCATGCCCGCCAGCGGGTCATCGGTGTTGCCGGCCTGGGTCCAGGCGTCCCTCAGTTCCTGACCCTCGCCGTAGAAGACGTCGCAGTACGCCTCCACGGAACGTCCCTGACCACACGCCGTCAATGTCACGGAAACTGCGACGAGTCCCGCGAACGTCACGACGGCACGCCTCTTCAGCACATTGCTCCGAATGCGCCCAGCGACCACGGGAGACTCCTTTGTCGGCGGCCCGCGGAGTAAAGCCGAGAATGCGTCCGGACGCCAGACCGACTCGCGGCGCCGTCACCAGATCGCTGCAGACGTGTCGGCCAGGGGGCACCGGGCGCCCGTCGCCGGGGGTAGGAACCGCCCATGGGCTCGACCGGGGACCGTCCGATCCTGCTGCTCGACGTCGACGGCGTGCTCAACGCGCCGGTCCGCACGCTGCCCGTCGGCTGGGCGCGGGGCACGTTCAACGGGTTCCTGCTGTCCTGGGACCCCACCGTCACCGCCCGCCTCCGCGGGCTGCACGAGGCCGGCCGGGTCGAGATCCAGTGGCTGACCACCTGGACCACCGACGCCGACCGGCTGCTCGCCGAGCCGATGGGGCTGCCGCGCGGGCTGAAGGTGCACGCCCGTACCGACTCCGCGCCGACCGGCTTCCTCGGGATCTTCGGCGGCGCGTCGGGCTGGTGGAAGCTGGCCGTCGCGCAGGAGGTGGCCGCGGCCGAACCGGACCGGCGGATCGTGTGGATCGACGACGACCTGGCCGAGCAGGCGGACGACACCGGCGACTGGCTGGCCGCCCACCCGCACGTGCTGGTGGTTGCCCCGGACCTCTACGTCGGCCTCACCCACGCACAGCTGGACGAGGTCGAGGCGTGGCTGTGACCGCTACCGGCGCGGGCGCAGTCCCAGGGGCAGGTCCGCGGGGACGTCGACGTCGCCGGCGTGCCCGCCGAGCCGGGCCAGGCCGTGCCGCAGGAGCAGCCCCTGCGGGGCGGAGCGGGCGACGTCGCCGGCGGCCGGGTGCTCCGGGCACGGGGCGAGGTCCATCAGCCCCGGCCGGTCGACGAGCACGCGCCACTCCTCGGCGACGGCGGCCAGCGCCGCGAGCGGATCGGTGGTGCCGCCGGCGGCGAGCACGGTGACCGGGCCGCCGTCGCGGCCGACGACGACCGGCCGCCACGGACCGAACGCCGGGCCGAAGGTCCGGTGGACGGCGTCGTAGTCGTGCAGGGAGACGGCGGGGTACGCGGCCGCGGCCAGCGCCCACAGCGTCCGCTCGGTGAGGGTCACCGGGTCTCCTGTCAGTTCGGGGTGCCGACCGGCCACGGGTCGGGTCGCGGGCCGGGACGCGGCTGCTTGACGAAGCTCGTGCCGATACCGGTGCTGCCGGCGGGGGTGAGCTGCTGGTCCTTCCAGCGCTCGACGCCCTGCCGGGTCACCTCGAGCTGGGCTTCCAGCACCAGCCCGGTGGCCCGGGACTCGGCCTCCAGCGTGCGGGCCGCCCGCGCCTCGGCGGCCGCGAGCGCCGACTTGGCCAGGACCTCGGCCTCCTCGTACTCGGTCTGCATCCGCAGCCGGACCCGCTCCTCGACCTTCTCCTCCCCCAGCGCGAGCAGCCGCTCGTAGAGGGACGGCGGGGCGAGGGCGAGCATCGTCTTGAACAGGATCGGCAGGCACTCGAGCGCGGTGAGGAACGCGAACAGCAGCGCGTGCGCCGTCGCGAGCGTCGGCTCGTCGTCCTGGATGCGCTCCATGGCGGTCATCCGGGCGAGGATCCCGTCGCTGTCGTCGACGGCCGCGTCGTGCGCCGCGACGTCGTCGGCGCGCTGCTCCTCGGCGTCGGCGACCAGCCCCTGCAGGCGCTCGACCTCCGCCTGCTGCGTGACGGTGTTCCGCTCCTCCTCGGTGAGCAACTGCTGGTACGTCCGTGCCTTCAGCGCCTCGAGCTCCGCGGCGACGTCGTCCCGCTCGGCGCGGAGCCGGTCGCGGTCGGCCTGCCGGGCCGTCGTCGCCGGGCCGTAGCCGCGCTGGCCGGTGCCGCCGGACCCGTCGAGCTCGGCGTTGTAGGCCGCCTCCGCGGCGTTGTAGCGCGCGTCGACGTCGTCGAAGCGGGCCTGCAGCGCGGCGACGGCGGGGTCCTCGTCGACGTCAGCCTGGGTGACCCCGTCGGCGATGTCGGCCTGCAGCGTCGCGATCTGCTCACGCATGGCGGGCAGCTGCGCGTAGCGGGTGTCCTCGGCGAGCTGCTGCGTGAACTCGTCCTCGGCCTCCGCCGCCATCACCTCGACCTCGGTCTCGATCTCGGCGCTGAAGACGGCGAGGGTGAGCGGCGTCGAGACGACTGCGCCGATGAGCACGGCGAGGGCCACCCGCGGCAGCGCCATGACGATCGTGCCGACCTTGCTCTTCAGCCGCGGCGTCGACACGACCAGCCAGCGGTCGAGGTTGAGGATGACCAGGCCCCACGCCAGGCCGCCGAGGACCGCGACGGGCACCCACAGGTGCAGGGCGACGTACAGCGCGTAGCTCGCGGAGACCGCGGCGAGCGCGGCGGTGGAAACGAGCACAGCGCCCATCGCGACCTGCTTGCCGCGCTCCTTGGGCGCGTCCTGCAGGACCTCGCGGTTGGCTCCGGCGACGGTGAGCAACTGCTCGCTGACGACGGCGCGGAGGGACCGGCGGCGGGTCACGGGGTGTCCTTCCTTCCGGCACGCCGGAGGCTGTCGAGGAGGGAGTCGGGCACGCCGACCAGGCGCGGCGACACCTCGATCCGGGGGCGGAGGGCGTCCTGGGTGGCCCAGAAGGCGTCGAGCCGGTCGGTGACGGGCGAGGGTGCGCCGACGGTGGCGGCGACGTCGGCGCGCAGGGACACCGGCGGCGGTGCGGCGACGCTCGGCAGGTCGAGCTGCGGGACGGCGACGGCGGCGACCACGGGGGTGGCCGCGGGCGTCGTCGTGAACCGGTTGCGGCCGGCGACGTCGACCCGCCGGCTGGCCTCGATGCGGACCAGCGCCTCCCCGCACGGCGGGTGGCCGGGATGGCCGTCGACGAGGACGTCGCGGGCGTGCTCGAAGCACCAGGTGACGAGGACGTCCGACCCCGGCCGGACGATCGTGTGGCTGACCGAGATCGCGCGCAGGACGGGCACCTGCCCGTCGGGCACCGGCCCGGCCGGGACGCCGTGCCGGCAGGCGAGGAGCTGGGGCTCGGCGTCGCCGGCCGGGCGGCCCTGGGCCGCCTCCTGGCGCCAGTCGCGGATCCAGCGGTCGGTCCAGGGCAGGGCGGACCGGGGCTGCTCGGGCTTCGGGTGCCTCGGTGCCGGGCCGGCGGCGTCGCCGAACCAGCCCTTGGCGCGCAGCCAGGCGACGAGGAGCAGGAGGAAGAAGGACCAGAGGAAGGCCTCGGCGAGGTCCTTGAGGAAGCCCGCGACGCGCTCGGCCTCGACGGAGCCGCTCCACTCGGTGTTGTTGCTGAGCGCGACGAAGCCGGCCAGCAGCAGGACGACGACCCAGCCGACGACGAGGGGATCTCGGCGCAGCGGTTTCCGGAACATCTCTCCCCCGTCGCGGGTCGCACCCGCCTGTCAGCACACCGTCGGACCAACGGAACCCGATCGGATCGGAGCCCTCGGGATTGGTACCGGGCGGGACCGACGAAAGGCAGCGACGCCTCACCCGTCCGGGTCAGGCGAGGCGCCGGACGCTCAAGGAACTGCGTGCGGACTCACATCCGCAGCCCCGTGCCGCACGACTCCGGTCGGGATGCCGGACGGGAAGTAGGCCTCCCTCCGGCGCTCGAGCCGACGGAGCTCCCAGGTCCACGGGACGCGCGCCGCCTTCCGCCCGTTGTGCCGCGGGCACAGCGCCTGGCCGTTCTCGACACGCGTGACACCGCCCCGGCTGTGCGGGTGGACGTGGTCGGCCTGCAGGTCCTCGGTGGCGCGGCACCGGCCACCGAGGAGCGAGTGGTGCTCGCACCGGTGACCCGCGCGGGCGAGGATGACCCGCTTGTCGTCCCGGAGGAAGCACCGCTGGGCGTCGCGTTGCCGCCGTCCGTGCACCAGGCTCGGGATCCTGCGGATCACCGCGTGTGCGAAGAGCAGGACGAGCAGGACGCCGAGCCAGGGCTCGGCGGAGATCTGACGCGTCAGGCCGTCCAGCAGGCCGCCGAGGACATCGGTCGGCTCGACCACCGCGGTCGCGAACGGCTGGACGGAGAGCACGGTCATCACACCGACGTCGGCAGCTGAGGCCAGGACCTTGAGCGACGCGCTGCGGGTTCGCCCAGGTGGCTGCACGCGGCTCGGCGATAGTGAGTAGCCATGGCGACTCCCGGGGCCGAGGTCCGTGAGGTCCTCGCGCAACTGGCCTCCCTGCGTCAACACCAGCAGGACGGCCGCCGCTCACCGCACAAGCCGCTGCTGGTCCTGCTGGCGCTGGGCCGTCTGGCGGCCAACGGGTCGAGCGCGCTGCCGTGGGACGTCGCCGAGCGGGAGCTCGCGGACCTCCTCAAGGAGTTCGGGCCGCCGTCGAGGACCGGCCGGGCGCAGAGCGCCGCCTATCCGTTCACCCGGCTGCGGTCCGACGGCGTGTGGACGCTCGACCGGGACGTGCCCATGGACACCGTCGGCCCGTTGCGCGCCGGCGTCACGGGCCGGCTCGAGGCGTCGCTGGAGGCGGCGTTGTGCTCGCGCCCCGGGCTGGTCGACGACGTCGCCCGCGGGCTCGTCGAGGCCCACTTCCCCGCCACCGTCGCGCCCGACGTCCTCGTCGCCGTCGGGCTCGACCCCGGACTGCTGCACGGCGGGACGGGAGCGCCGCCGACCGGTCGGCGGCGGAGCAGTGCTTGGCCGGCGCAGGTGCTGGAGGCGTGGGACCGGCAGTGCGCGTTCTGCGGTTTCGACGGGCAGGTCGGTGGTGTGCCCGTCGGCTTGGAGGCGGCGCACATCCGGTGGTTCACCGTCGACGGCCCCGACGAGCTCGACAACGGCTTGGCGCTCTGCTCGCTGCACCACAAGCTGTTCGACCGCGGCGTCCTCGGCCTCGACGACGACCTGACGCTGGTGGTGTCCCAGCGGTTCTCGGCCCGTACTCCGCACGGCCGCGCCGTGTATGACCTCCACGGCCGTCGGCTACAGCCTCGCCCGGGCACGCCGTCGCCGGCCGCTCGCCACGTCGTCTGGCACCGGGAGCAGGTCTTCCACGGACTCCCGCTGGCCGCGTGACGCACGGCCGGCAGCGTCAGGTGGAGGCGCCGGCAGCCAGTTGTCGCAACGCGGCCGTCGCGGCGCGGACCCTCTGAGCCCACCCCCGCAGCTCGGCGAGCGTGGGCGCCAGCTCGTAGGCGTGGTGGTGGCAGGCCCGGCTCAGCGCGAGCCAGGCGGCGGCGACGTCGGTGGCGGTCCGCACGCCGGCGTACTCCGACCGCCGGAGGACGGCGAGCTGGGCCCGCATCGAGCACTGCTCCACACCGGGCGCGACCCGCGTCCAGTAGGCGGCGAGCTCGCGCTCGAGCGCCGCGCGGAGCAGGAAGCCGGTCGCCCGCGGCCACCAGCCGCCGCGGGTGGTCAGGCCGCCGGCGAGCAGCCGGTCCGCGTCGTCGAGCAGCTCGTCCGCCGGGCTGGCGGGGTCGTCCAGCCCGGGGAGGGTGGCCGTCACCGGAACGCTGCCTGGCGCACGCTGGCGACCAGTTGCTCGACGTCCCTGACCAGGTCGGCCATCAGACCGTCGTGCCCTGCGTGCGCCCCTTCCTTGCAGGCGCGGAACGCGTCCGCGGCCCGCCGGCCGAAGCGCCGGTCCAGCGTGGGCAGCACCTGGCCGCCCTCGGCAGCGTCGTCGAAGAGCGCGAGCGCCATGGTCGCCGTCGTCGTCCGCGCGCCGGCGAGGGCGTCCTCGACGTCCGCGTGCCGCGCACCGGACGCCAGCCGCCGGGTGCGGACCACCTCGTGACTGGCCGCCTCGATCGCCGAGCGGCACAGGCCCGGGACGACGAGCCGCTGGGCCGCCTCGCCGAGGTCGCGGGTGAGCGCGACGGCGCGGGCGTCGTCGAGGTAGCGAGCCACCGGGTCGTCGGACTTGCGCAGCTCGACGACGCTGCGCTCCCGGCGGGTCACCTCCCAGATGGTGGCGCCCAGCTGCAGCCGGCGGACCGCCTCGGGCAGCCGGTCGTCGTGGGTGAAGACGACGACCTGGTGGGAGCCGGCGACCTCGGCGAGCACCCGCGCCAGGCCGTCGACCTTGGCCGGGTCCATGGCCTGCACCGGGTCGTCGATGACGAGGAAGCGGAACGGGCTCTGCTCGAGCATGGCGCGCGGCAGGAACAGCGCGAGACCGAGCGCGTGCAGCTCGCCCTGGCTCATGACGCCGAGCGCGGCCGAGGCCTCGCCGTCGACGGTGACGTCGAGGGCGACGCGACGGCGGGTGGCGCTGCCCTCGAGCCGGACCGGCCCGAGGTCGACGTTCGACTCCTGGCGCAGCTCCTGCCACGTGCGGGCGGCCCGCTCGGCGATCGGCGCGAGTCCCTCGTCGCGCAGGCCGTCGGTCTGGGCCTTCAGCCACTTCTCGGCCGCCTGCAGGTCGGCGCAGACGTCTGAGGCCAAGAAGACCGCCTCGGCTGCGTCGACGTGCTCGCGGAGACGCTGCGCCAGCGGCTGCCAGACGTCCTCGCGGCGCCCCAGCTCGACACGGGCAGCCGCCACGGCGTCCTGGAGAGCGGTGACCAGGCCGGCCGTGCCCCCGCGGAGCGCGGCGACGGCGACTGACGCAGCGTCGTCGCGAGCGGCAGCGGCCCAAGAACGCCAACGCTCGGCCAGCCCCTCCCCCGGCACGCCGGCCGGGACGGTCTCCACCAGGCGGGGCGGCGGCGGTGCAGCGGCAGCGGCGGCTGCGCGGGCCGCGCGCAGCTCGCGGTGCGTGTCCTCGGCCGCGCCGGCCTGCTCGCGCAGGCGGGCGACCTCGCCCTGGGTGGCCGTGCGCCAGGCGTCGTCCAGGCGGTCCGCCGCGCCGCAGACGGGACAGTCGGTGGTCGCCGTGTGGCCGGCGTGGACCAGCGCCGCCTCGAGCAGGTCGGCCAGCCGCCGGGCGTGCTCGCTGTCGTCCCCGGTCAGTGCGGCGACGGCGGCCGCGGCGGCCTGCAGCTTGTCGGCTGCGGCGAGCGCTCCATCGACGTCGGGGACGGGGAGGGCGGCCCAGGCGCGCAGCGGCGCCAGGTCGGCCATGGGCTCCGTCTCGGCACGCAGGACCTCGCGGAGGGCGTCGAGATCGGGCGTGCGCTGGCCAAGGACGGCAGCCACCCGGCGGGCCCGGTCGTCGTCGACGCCCTCGAGGTCCGCGAGCAGCGCCTTGCGCGCCTGTTTCACCGCGGTCTCGGCGTCCTTGAGCCGCTTGCACTCGGCCTTGAGCCGGGTCTGGGCGTGCACCACCCGCTCCAGGCCCAGGATGCGGAACAGCGAGTCGTAGAGGTCCGAGGGCCGGCCCGAGAGCATCGCGCCCAGCTCGGCGTAGGAGAGGAACGGCCGGTAGGACACCAGCGCCTCGTCCCAGCCGAGCTCACGCAGCTCGCGGCGGCCGCCGTGCTGCTGCACGGACGCCTGCGACTCCTCGACGTCGTCGCCGACCCACGTGCGCAGCACCTTGGTGACGCCCGGCTGGCCGTCGACGACGAGCTCGACGCCGACCGCCGGGTCGACGTCGCTGCTGTGCAGGTTGCGCCAGCTGCTCGTCCAGGCCGCGGCACGGTCCTTCCAGCGGGCGTTGCTGCCGGTCAGCGCCATCTCGGCGGCCTCGGCGAAGCTCGACTTGCCCGAGCCGTTGCGGCCGACGACGAGCGTGAGGCCGGGGCCGGGCTGCAGCCGGAGGGACTTCTCGGGGCCGATGCCGCGGAAACCCGACACCGTGATGCTCTTCAGGTAGGTGCGCGGGACGTCGACGACCGCAGCCGCCGTCGCCTCGGGCTCCTCGCGGGGGCCGGTGGAGGCGACGGCGGCAGCCAGTTCGGCGTCGCCCTGGTAGGCGGCGAGCACGAGGTCGCCGGCGCGGTCGCCCAGGCTCCCCGACCCGGACGCCTCGACGATCCGGTCGAACAGCCGCGGGAGGAGCGCGTCCTCTGCCGCGGTCACGCGGCCACCTGGTTCCTGAGCAGCACGACGCGACCGTCACACGGGCGGCGGCCGGTCCGGCGGACGTCGGGGACCGACACGTCCCACGAACCCCAGACGCCACCCCGGCCGGTCGTCAGCCGTGCCGGAAGAGCTCGGCCGGCCGCCCGACCGAGCCGCGGGTCATCTCCCCCGTGCTCTCGAGACGGTCCCTGACGTGCCGCCGGAAGACGTCGGGCTGCAGGCGCCGGCCGGCGACGGTCTCGTGCAGCCGCCGCAGGTCGCGCAGGGTGAACGGCTCCGGCAGCAGCCGCTCCGGATCCGGCCGCTCGGCGTAGGCGGCCCGGACTCGGGTGACCGCCATCCCCACGATGCCGTCGTGGTCGAAAGGCAGGCCGGTGGCCTCCGCCACCGGGCGCAGTTGGACGTCGCCCGGGCGCCCTTCGCCGACCGCCATCGGCAGCAGGACGACGTGCGCCACCGACAGCACCCAGCCCCGGTCGTCGCGCCGCGGGTCGTCGAAGACGTGCAGCTGCCGCGGCGCCTGGCCGCGGAGGCCGGCCTTCTGGTCGAGCGACCGCAGCACCGCGTCGGCGAGGGTCTCCCCCTCGTGCAGGAAGGTCCCCGGCAACGCCCACGCGTCGGACCGGGTCGCGCTGTCGCGGCGGACGAGGAGGACCAGCAGCCCCCGGTCGGGGTCGGGGGTCAGCACGGCAGTGTCGACGGCGACCGACGGCCGCGGGTAGTCGACCAATCGGCGGCCGGAGCTGTCCCGGTACTCGGTCGTGGACATTAACGCGACTCCCGTCTAATATGAGTTTGCGCGTTCGTGCGCAAACTACGCGAGCGGTCGGCACGGAGCGAGGGGCACCGTCGGCCGGATGGGAGGACTGAGCGGATGACGTCACTCGAGGACCGCCGGACGATGGGCAGCGGCCCGCTGTCGAGTCGCTACGACGAGGCGCTGGCCTACGCGGCGGAGCACCACCGGGAGCAGCTGCGCAAGGGCTCGCGGGTGCCCTACCTGACGCACCTGATGAGCGTCAGCGCGCTGGTGCTCGAGCACGGCGGCAGCGAGGACCAGGCGATCGCCGGGCTGCTGCACGACGCCGTCGAGGATGCGCCGAAGGGCACCGGCGGCGCCGTCCTGGCCGAGATCCGGTCGCGCTTCGGCGACGACGTCGCGGACATCGTGCGGGCGTGCTCGGACGGGCTGGACGCCGAGGGCAACCGCAGCGGGACGTGGGCCGAGCGCAAGCGGCCGTACGTCGCCGGGCTGAGCGACAAGCCCCTCGACGCCCTGCTGGTGACCGCGGCGGACAAGACGCACAACGGGCTCTGCATCGCCGCCGACGTCCGCCGGTACGGGCAAGTGTTCTGGTCGACGTTCAACGCCTCGCGCGACGAGCTGCTCTGGTACTACACGAGCGTCGAACGGGCGATCGCCGACCGGCTGCCCGACCACTCCATCACCGCGGCACTCCACCGCGCGGTGGACGACCTCGTGAATGCAGCTGGAGCCACCCGAGCCGACGTGCCACTTGAGCTACCCAACTGAGTTGCGAAGCCGCATTCTCGTGAGGCCCATGACCCCATGTCGTTGATGCGACCCTGTGGTGCTCCCCTGGGTCGTACTGCTCGTCGGTGATCGTGGCGCGGTGGCAGCTCTCGCCGACCAGGCGCACGCAGTCCTCGACCAGCTGGCGCCACTCCGCCAACACGAGCAGGACGGTCGTCGCTCACCGCACAAGCCGCTGCTGGTCTTGGCACTGAGCCACCTGGCGGCCGGTGGATCGAGCGAGGTGCCGTGGCACGTCGCCGAGCATGAGCTCGCGGACCTCATCGCGGAGTTCGGCCCGCCGTCGCGGACCGGCCGGGCGCAGAGCGCCGCCTATCCGTTCACGCGCCTGCGGTCCGACGGCGTGTGGACCCTCGACCGGGACGTCCCCATGGACAAACGTGGGTCCACTGCGTGCCGGCGTGAACGGTCAGTTGAAGTGAAGGCGCCGGCGCACACCGAATCCGCAGTTGGGCTGTTCTGACGCACATGGCTGCTCGCGAATGAGCGTGTAACTTCGCGCTGGCCGCACCGACCACGGGGGAACCGATGTCTGAGCCAGTCGACACCGTGCACATCGAACCGATCCCGCCGAGGCCGAGCCGGCGCACAGGCAAGTGCGCGGGATGCCTCGAGTCCATACCACTCGAGCGCGGCAGCGGCATCGTTCTGCCGCACGGAACGAAGCGCTGTGCCGGGACGGGCAAGCTGCCTATTCACAGGACCGACCCGGGGCGATGGGTCCCGCGTATCGTGGCGGCCGGTGTGGTGTTCACGTTGATCGGGTGGGGCTTTTCCTCCTGTGGCGATTCGAGTGGTGAGAAGACTCCCGTAGCCGAAGACCTGCCCAGCACCGACTCTGGTGCCGACGGAGAGTTGGGCCACGCACCACCACCAACCCAGCCGGGCACCGACGGTTCAGAGGCAATCGCCGAATTCCTGGCCAGCCGCGGTGTCACTGAGTCGATGATTCGCCAGTTGGGCGCCAAGGCCGACGCGACCGGATATGGCCTCTCCCCCGGTACACCCCTGCCTTTTGACCAGGCGCAGAATTTTGCGGCGATCATGGTATCCGTCTGCGACAAGGTCACAAGCGGCCAAACCACCTGGTCCGCGCAAATCGCTGAGGACGTCGCTGCTAGGGCACCCCTCGCCGATTCCCAGGAGATGAACGGCTACCTACGAGACGTTTTCTGTCCGCAGCTCTCCTGAGAGCTGCGGACGTAGCGCGACCGCTGACAGCGGGTCGCATGCACGGCCTCGATGCGCCCTGCTCGCCACTCGAGGGATGGCCCGGTGGTGCCGACAGCTCAGTCGATTCGGTCCGCAGGAGCACGACGAAGCTCATCCGGCAGGCCCTTCGAGTGCACCACCGCGAGCGACCGATTGGCTCTCGTCAGGCTCGTGTACAAGAGCCCGTGCCGCCCTAGGTTCTTGGGAAAGTCGATCGGCTCGAAGACGACGACACCGTCGAATTCCAGACCGCGGGCGTCATTCGCCGAGAGCACCCGCACTGTGAGCTCTCCGTCGGAGTACTCATCGCTGCCTGCTGTCCGAGCCTTCCAGCCGTGTCTCACGAATGCTGCGCGCAGCGGATCGGGCTTCACGCCGATGACAGCTACCGTGCCGCCCTGGTGCTCGCGTGCCAGCTTGGCCCCTGCCGTGACCAGCGCCGTAGGCATGTCGTCGGGGCGAACCTTCCACGTCATGGGACGGCGTCCCTCTTCTTGCACCGCAACGCCATGCCGCTCGTGCCTCGGCAAGAGCTGGCCAGCGAATTTGTGGATCGCCGTAGTCGATCTGAATACGCTTCGGTAGTCCTCGATGTGTGTGTCCGCGGGCAGGTCCAGGAACCCTAGGCTCTGCTGCCAGGACATGCTGCTGTGATCTGAGCGACGCTGGTTCATGTCGCCGACGAGAGTCCAGCCGGCGTCCGGACGCACCAGCAGGCGCAGGATGCGCCATTCGATCGGACGCACATCCTGGGCCTCGTCGACGACGACGTGCCCTGGCGACTCGAAGCGGTGCAGCCCAGATGCAAGCGCGCAGTAGGCCGCCAGTGGCCAAAGGCGTTGCCTGCGCAGAGCCGTGCTCCAGTCTGGTAGCGCGCGCAGGTAAGGGATCCAGTCCGGCGACGCGAAGCCCGCCTTGGTCCTCAGCTCCTGGTAGATGACTCGCGCAGCCTCTGACCTCGACTCCGTCTCGCGAAGTCGACCTCGCCGACGCAGCATGTCTGCTGCCGAATCGACCAAGGTACAGAGCTCTCGGTCGAAGTCCTGGTAGGTCTCGTCGCCCGCTTCCCCGTGCTCATCGCCCAAGTCCGGAAGGATCTTGCGGAAGAGCTCGTCGAGACTGCGCACGATGACCCTGCCATCCGACACGAGGTCACGAACTGCTCGCATCGTGTGCTTCACGTAGTTGCCGGTAGGACCGAGCAGGAGCACCTTTCCCGCGACCGGGGTGCCCTCCCGGTCCGGGTGCACCAGGTAAGCGGCGCGGTGGACCGCAACGATGGTCTTTCCGGCGCCGGGGTGACCTTGGACTACGAGTGGCGTTGCCGCATCCCACTTGACAAGAACGTGCTGGCGCGGCTGAAGCGTCGCCAGCACCTGGTGCAGCTCCGCCCGCCGAGGGGAGGTCAACGCTCTGAGTAGCGCCTTCTTGTGCCGCAGGGCCGTCGCGTCAGCGACTGGAGGACCGATCTTCCGTGGAACCTCTCGGACCGGCTCTGAGGCTGGCACCGATCGCCGCGCCGGCTCAGCGTCTACCAGCTTCTGCTGTGAGGGACTCGCTGGGTGCCCATTGGCAACGGAAACGTCCGGAGATGGGTGACGCGTCGGCGGCCGTGGCACCACCAACGCTGTCCTGCGATCGAACGCCGTCGCACCGTCTCCCGAGTCTCGGCGCTCGTCGTCGTACCCCACGATGTCATCACCGCGCGGAGTGAATGCTCGCGTGATCTGCACATCGCCGAGTAGATGCGCACCGGGGCCGTGGCCGTAGAAGGCATCCGCCGCCGGCGCGGCCCAGCTGATCACCACGAAGTCGCGCTCCCGGGCGTACCACTGCCCGATGTAGACGTCGTCCGACTTCAAGAGCGCATCGGGTGCAGTCAGCCCGATTCGCCCGACGAATGGTTGAGGAACCGGACGCTCGAGCTGTGCCACCCCCTTCCTTCCTCTCGAAGGTTCAGACACCCGCGGCCTCGCCGACCGAACCGCTCGTCTGGCCTTGTCCGTCAAAGTCTGCACATACCGCTTGTTCCGCGCCCGCTCGTCGGCGAGGACCGCTGGGTCCTGAGGACTCACTCGCTCACCTCGAGGACACAGACAGCCAGCGGAGACACCGCCACGTCCGGTGCACCCGTCGTGTCGAGGTCGCGCAGCGTCTGGCGGTGAGCCTCCTCGCGGCGAGCCAATTGGCTGTCGAAGAGCTTCACGCCTCGGCTCTTGCCGCGCTCGAGAGCTGTCCGTCGCCGTGCCCGGATCGAGGCGCGCGCCCGCTCGTGCTGATCCTCGAGAAGAACTCGTCGAGACTCGATCAGCGCAGCGATCTCGCTTCGCCGCCGCTCGTTCTCGCGGAGCATTCGATCGTCCATCAGCTCTTGGAGGTAGTCCACGCACCTGTCGAGCGACGTCGGGACCGGTTGCCGTCCTTCCTGCAGCTCACCAGTGGCCAGTCGAGCGAGGAGGACATCCACGTACTCGTCACCCACGAGCCGGCCATCCGCCCGCGCAGCCGTTCCCCAGATTTCCTGGCCGGCGCGCGGCGCCTCCCACCGCGCGACCGCCAGCTGCACGACGAAGGTTCCCGGTTCGAGTTCTCCGCGGGCAGCCACGCGAACGACTGCAAAGCGAGCACGACGGTGCTCAGGCACGTTGGCGGCTGCCAGAACGAGAGGATGCCGCGCCGACAGCAGGTCCATGGTCTGGCTCGTTCGCGCGGTTTCTTGGTCCAGCACGAGGTGCAGCTCCTCCTCGTTCCGGAGCGCGCGCTCATAGCGGCCTGCCTCGTCGCGACTCAACCGTTCGTCCACCACCAGGCGGTGGAGTCGGTCGGCCATGTCGCGATTGCCGCGGAGGCGCATGCCCGCACCCCCGTCTACCACCACAGGAGAGGGGGCCTGACAGAGAGCGGCCCAGTCTTCGATCACGTGTTGGAGCTCGGCAGCGCCGATGTAGCGACCGGAGGCCACGAGATCCCTCTCCAAGCCGGCAACGTCAGCCGTCGATGCCCCGAGCAGGAACGGGGTAGCAGTCTCGAGATCTTCGAGACTGCTGCGCTGCTCCTCGATTGCGGCCAGCGCATGGTCCGCCTTGGCCGCTCGCTGCTCGTCGCTGAGGTCGAAGTCGAAGACGACGTCCTGGAGTGCTTTCAGGTGATCCGTCACGATCGGTTCCAGCGCCCCGATGCTGCTCTCGAAGACGCCGATCCGAGAGAGGAGCCGCTGCTTGATGCGGTCGTCCAGAGCCGCAGGGCACCAGACGTTGAGGATCGAGATTCGCTCCTCCGCCTGTCCGATTCGATCGATGCGCCCGATGCGCTGCTCGACCTCCATGGGATTCCACGGCAGGTCGTAGTTCACGATCACCGAGCAGAACTCGAAGTCCAAGCCCTCACTCGCGACCTTGTTGGCCAACACGAGGTCGTACCGACCAGCGCGGAAGTCCGCCATGATTTGGTTTCTGCGGTCGCGGTCGACGCCGCCGTGGAGAACTGCCACTCGGCAGCGATCCCGGAGGCGGGCTTCGAGGTAAGCGAGCGTCGGACGCGAGAAGGTGAAGAGCAATGCTCGACGCCCCGAGTGGATGACCTCGAGCAGCTTGGGAGCGACGGCGTCGAATTTGCTGTCGACGGCGCCGATCGCATCCGCCGCCTCAAGGAGCTCAGCGTGCGGCCGGAGCATAGGAGGCTTCGACGTCGCCGGGGGCCCGGTGGTTGAGTCCTCGTCGGCGACCTCGTCCTCGATGCTCCAGCGCAGAACCGCGTCCCTCGCCGCGGGGAGACATGCGGACGCCAGGCGCAGGGGCATCTGCATCGCGAATCCCGCCGGCTGGCCAGCCGCCGCTGCGCGATTGCGACACCAGGTGACGTACTCGTCGTAGAAGCGTGACTCTGCTGGGGTCCACACAACCCGCGTGTCCGTGGCTTGCCGCAGTGCCTTCTTCTCGTCCACCTCGACCCGTCGAGTCCGGGTGAAGACAGAGGAGAGGACATTGAGCTCAGCCAGGTGGCGCCGCGCCTGCACGATCTCTCGCGCACTCAGGTCGTCCCGTCCCACGATCTCGCGCAGCGAGGCGAATTCCTTTCGCCTGACCAGAGGGCGCCCCATGGAGAGAGCGCGCATCTCATCCAGTGCTCGTAGACGGGTCGCACCATCGACACCTGGTGCCGTAAGGAGCCCGCCCACGCGGTTCAGAACGACGTTCGGCTCCAACTGCAGCTCCAAGGACCCGGCATCTCCGAAGTCGCCCGGAGCTAGCAGTTCCAGCAGGTTGTACAGATCCTCATTGCGCAGGTTGATGGGGGTTGCCGTCAGCAGGACGAGCGCCTCGGCCCAGTCACTCAGCAACGCGCCAGCTTGGTGGGACGCAGTGCTGACGTTCCTCATGTTGTGTGCCTCGTCAACGATGGCGAGGCTTAATGGGCCCGCCAGATCGGCCAGCTCCTCCATCGATTCCCACATGCGGAAGCGTTCGAGGCTGACGATGTAAGCGAACCGGCGCGGCAAGCGGTTCTCACGCGCTCGCTGTTCGAAGTCGCTAGCCGCCGCCCCTGACAGTTCGGTCAGGTGGAACCCGAAGCGGTCCTCCATCTCGCGACGCCACTTCGCCACGAGCGATGCCGGACAGACGACGAGGACCCGATCGGCCGACTTGCGCGCCTCGAGCTCCGTCCATACGAGGCCTGCCTCGATGGTCTTACCGAGACCCACTTCGTCCGCGATGAGGATGCGGGACTTGCCTGACTCAAGCATGCGGATGACCGGACGGAACTGGTAGGCGCGGAAGATGGTCCGCGTCGCGCGGAACGAGAAGAGAGTGTCCGTGAAGGCGCCTGCGAGCTTCTCGCGAGTCAGCGTCGCACTCAGTCGGCGTGCTGTGTCGGGAGACTGCCTGATCCAGTCGTGGACCGTGTCACTGGATTGCAATCCCGTCAGCATTTCCTCGCCGAAGGTGACCTGCCGCCCGTCCACTCGGAGTTCATATATCCATCGGCCGGCAGCGAATCGGCGGGCCCGTACGGGGTGGTCGCGACCGGTGTTCACCACCACGACGTCGTCGTTGATCGCGAACTTCGGGGCGGGTACGTCAGTTCCGATTGACCACAGGTGGTCGAGCCACGCCTCCGCATCGCGCAGAGCGTGTTCGGTCGGGAGGTCGTTGACCTCAACGCGCTGGCTCGTGCCGGCCGGCGCTCCACGGGAGACGACCATGCTTCGGGTCTGCGTGGGTCGTGAGAACCAGTACACGCCCTCAGGCAGCTCGACCTCGGGCTGACCTAGGTGGCGGACCTCCCCAAACAGGTCGCGGTGCTCCAGCCGAGGGGGGCCTACGAACAGAGCATCGACGCCTGGCACGACGCCAGCGAGGGCTTCCACGTCCCGGGCTTCGGGGTGATACCCGTAGCTCGTCCTGACCTGCTCTGTCGTGTACCCGAACAAGCTTCATCTCCCCGCTGCGGACTGCCACCAGCAAAGCACAGAGAGCGATCTGGATCACTGATGTCGGGGAGAGGTCATTCCGATGAGTCAGTAACCAACGCAGCTTGACGAGGGGATATCCGGCCGTGAACCCGCACGTGCTGGTGATGGCGCCGTACCGGCACGACTGGCCGCATCCATGGGTGATCGACAAGGTCGAGGCATAGCTGTGGCCGTCTAGTGAAACTGCTTGGCCAGGTCGACACGGGTGGGGGGAGCTGCTCGTCCTGCCACCGCTCGGCGCCCTGGCCGGTCGCCTCAAGCGGAGCATCGAGGACCAATGGCGGACAGAACACGCTGCAATCATCGCGCTCACGGATTCGGGTATCGGCGCTGCAGCCAGGCTCGAAGTCCGCCTTCGCTGCCGAGTCCGGCTGTCTTGAGGATGGCGACAAGATCGGCTCCCGAGAGGATGACGACCGGATGCCCGTCCTCGCGGATCTCCTTGTACGCCTGTTCGCGTACGTACGAGGTCGTAACGAGGACCCCGAACTGTCGGAACCGAAGTCGGCTGATCAGCCGTGAGACCTCACGGACACCGACCGCGTTGCCGGGCTGGTAGCACTTCGCTTCCAACGCGAAGTCCAGATGCACCCGGTCGGCGGCAGGGCCGATGGCGTAACGGCCAATCGCGTCGCGTCCTCCATCTCGGCTCGCCCTCGTGACCTCGACGCTCTCGACGGCTGGAGCCTGCAAGCGGAACAGCTCGACGGCGCACGGCTCGAAATCCGTCGGGCGATCGGCGAAATGGGCGTAGAGCACGTCGAGCAGACGGCGATCTCCACCGCTCACAGGCTCCTGGGCAGCGCGGCTACGGTGCTGACTCGTAGGCGGTGCCAGCAGGGGGCGGTAGGAGTCCGCCTCTACCCATTCGCGCCAGCTGGGCGGGGCTTCGGACCCGGTGGTGATGACTGCGCCAGGGGCGAGCAATTGCTGGATCCACCGCCTTGAGATGACGGACTCATCGAGGACCGTGAACAGGGCCCGGTAGTTCTGAAACCGCTCGCCGCCCCGGCTGCGCCAGATCGCCACCAACTGCTGGTCGGGCGGCGTGTTGGGCGTCCCCGGAGCCAAGAGCCCCCGGAAGCGGACCGCCCGCCCACTTCCGTTGGCTCGTTCGAACAGCAGGAAGGGCGGTACAGCCGCACGCCCATCGGGTCCTGCCAGCGCATGGCTGAACGCCGACCGCAGGATCTGGTTCCCATTGCGCGGCGTCTCGTGCAGCTCCGACCCGGGCTTCCGGTTGTCCCCGTAGTACGTGAAGGTCCCGGTGGCCACATCGAGGACGTCCGGCCAGTCCTCGTTGACACCAGAGGTGTAGAGGACGACGAGCCGCACGGTGCCCTTCGAAGGCGAGCCGGCGTAGCGAAATCCGCCTTGGTTGCCCACGGGCAGGAGCACCGCCAGTGGGTCGTCACCGGCATGCCCTGCGGTACCGGCGAGATATGTCTGTTCGACCACCAAGTCCGCCGTCGCGAGGTGGCTGAACAGGACTCCCGTAGTAAGCAGGCCACGTCGATCAGGCGCGCCATCGCCCATCTGGGAAGCCACCCCTGCAGAACGTGCTTCCCGGTGCGGGCGGTACGCCTTGGACAGGGCGATGGTCATGCGCTCGGCGAAACGAGCGTCGATCTGCACGACGTCCGGAAGCCCTTCGGCGCTTCCGTGGCGCAGCGTCTCCGCTAGGAGATCCGTCTCGCGTAGCGGGCTGCCAGGCTCATCGAGCACTTCGATGGGGACGAGGACGAGGTGAGACTCGACATCCTGGCGAGTCCCGCCTGTCGCGCTGGGGCGCGGAGCGTCGCCTACGGCACGACATCGAGCGAGGATGCCTCCGTCGTCGGTGCACACGAACAGCTCATCGCCAGCCTGAATAGACAAGGCGATGAGCGCGTCAGAGCCGAAGGCCGAGCGCTCCTTCATGACCGCCCAGTCGTCGCGCTGTTCGTTCGAGATGATCCCGAGCCACGTCGCCACTCATCTACGCCGTCCGGTGTTCGCAGCGGGTGAGGGCATGTCCTGACGGAAGCCCGTTGGGCCGTGCTCGCTGTGCCGACGCTTGTTGCCCCGGCATCTCACTATCCGTTGCTCATAGCGCCGGACCAGACGCGACACACCGTCTGTCTAGGTCCGTCGATCGCGCAGGACATGCTCCCGATGCCACCGGAACAGGTCCGCAGTCAGGGGCGAGTGTTCATCGCAACGTCGCCCGACAAGCGCACCAGCTCGGCGACTGAGGGTTCCATCGGCATGGACGTCCCCAGACAGGATCAACGTGCCGTCCTCGTCCACTCCGACGAAGCCGGCCTCGAACAGCGCGTCGCAGCCGAAGACGCATGCCGGCATCGCAATGCGGTGCAACTGCCGGCGTTCCTCATCGCTACAGGCGTACCGGGGCTTGATGTGAGCCGCGCGAAGGAAGGCGACGGGGAACTCGTCCCCGCACAGCGCACACGCGCGCACGGAGTCGACGCCGAAAAGCGTCGCTCGGAGGCGTCGCTGCTCGCGTCGCGCTTCGACGGTCCGCATCACGGACGTCGCACCGTCGAACGTGGGATCCCACGGCTCGGGCCCTTCGCTATCAGCGACCAGAACAGCTACCGGCGGCGTTCCGGACACCGCGACGTCGGAGCGGCTCGCCAACACCGCTCCCACGAAGGAGCTTCGGTGGCCCAACGTGTCGACGTCGATGGAGACCGCGCCGTGCAGGCGCATCAGATCGAGGCCGAGCTGAACGTCCGCGATGGGGACTGGCCGGCCCCCCGGTGAGCGCTCGGTTCCGACGAGCACATGGGGTGGCCGCAAGGCCAGGACCCTGTCCACGGCTCCACCCGCCGTCGTGACAGTCTTCCCGACCAGTTCGGACAGCAGCCGCTCAGCTTCTGAGACGTGCTCCTTAGGTCCCGTCGGCGCCGGGTCGAACAATGCGGACATCGTTGCAGCTGCAGCAGGATGCCCGTCGATCGCTCTGGCCAGCCTCGCGATGGCTCGCCGACGGAACGTCTCGTCGCCAACGACCAGCTGCTCCGCCTCGAAGGTCAGGCCACCCGCGGGATCCGATCGCCGTACGACCTCCCGCCCGCGAGCCTCGGGTACGTCCGGGACGCCGATCAGCCGCCACCAGCGACAAGCACGGAGGGCGTACCAAGCCAGCGCCGGATCGGGCCGAGTCTGGCCGACCGCGAAGGGCGCCATGAGCCGACTGAGTTCCTCACGGGCAGTGGAGTACGCCTGCATTCGCTCATGACCCCGGACTGCCCGGGAGATCGCCCAGAGCAGCACTAGATGCTGGTAGCGAGCAGGTCGGCCCAGCTGCCGATCGACTCGCAATGCATCGATGCTGGCGAGGAGCTCTGCCTTGAGCGGCCCATCCGCTCCCTGCGCCTCCGCTGGTGCCCCGTCTTCAATCTCCCGTGCAGGCGCACGGCCTCCGATCAGCGCGACGATTTCGGCAGCTCGGTCACCGGCGAGTCGCTCAAAGTTCCTGATCTGCACGGTGTGGACGCCGGCGACAGCCATGAACTCCTCGCCGTCCATCCACACGGGACTCGTCGGCTCGTCGACGACCCTCATGGGGATGAGCGCCTCGTAGCGCTTCGGCTCCGACCACGGAACGTCCGCGAGACGAGCCGGCGGGTGAGCATCGGCGGTGGCACGAAGCCGACCGAGCCAGCCTCGCCGAGCTCCCCAGACGACGATGTCGTCGCCGGCGCGGACCTTCAGTGCCGCCAGACGGTCCGATCCGAACAGGCCCTCGCGTTTACAGATGTCCCAGTTGCCGCTGTCCTCGGCTCTGATGGAGCCCAACCACGTCGCCACTCATCCACGCCGTCCGGTGTTCGCAGCGGGTGAGGGCATGTCCTGACGGAAGCCCGTTGGGCCGTGCTCGCTTCGCCGAGCCTCTACCGCTCGGCCTGACCACTATCGGTCGCCGTTCCCACTGCTCGCGGAAGTGACACACCGCGCGGTTGCGGTCACTCCTTGACCGGCGCGATGCTCCACGCTTCGTCCGGCGGGAAGCGCTTTTCGTTGGCCGCGAGCTTGCCTCGCGTCGCCATGGCCAGGTCTACACCGACGATGTCAGCTAGCCGCAGCAAGTAGAGAAGCATGTCGGCCGTCTCCTCCCTCAGTCGGTCGTGCAGTCGCGGCTGACAGACGGCCGCCATCTGGTCGTCCGCCGGCAGCCACTGGAGCAGCTCCGCCAGCTCCCCTCCCTCGATGACGAGCGCCAACGCCAGCGACTTCGGGTCGTGGAAGCGTCCCCAGTCCCGGGCCTCGGTGAAGGCGCGCATCCGCCGGGTCAGGTCCTCGATATCCGACACAGACCGAGTATCGGGACGGATCCCCACCGTGACGGCAGCTACTGTCCAGAGACGCGGCCCGACAGGCTTCCGGACCCCGGACACGCCTCCACCCGCACGAGTCGATTCGTGCTGCCCGGAGACTGTCCTTGCCCCTGTTGCGCACCTCCGCGCGAGGCCTCGCCGACCTCGCCAGCGACGGCCACGTCGGCGCTGTCCTCGCCCAGCAGATGTCGTCGCAGATGAAGCGCAGGGCCTCGGCATCCGAGATCCGCTCCTGGGAGGACAGCCTCCGTGTCCTCGCCGACGACCTCCTCCAAGCCGGCCTCGACCGGATCGAGGTGCTGCTCGAACACCAGCTGCCGCTCAGCAGCAAGCGGATCGACGTCGTCCTGGCCGGCCGGCATGCACATAGAGACGGCCCGTCCTACGTCATCGTCGAGCTCAAGCAGTGGACCGAGGCGGAACGCTTCGAGGACGACGTCGAGCTCGTCGTCCAGCCCTCCTACGGACCTCGCCCGCTGCTGCACCCGGTGGCCCAAGTGCGGTCCTACGGCGAATACCTGCTCGACTTCACGTCCGTCCTGCACGGGACCACGGACGTCCTCGCCGGGGCGGCCTACCTGCCCAACGCGACGACGTCCCGCGTCGGCAGCCTGTTCGACTATCCGCAGGACGAGCTCGGCCGGCTGTTCACCGGTCAGGACCGCAGGGAGTGGCTGGGCTTCCTACGCAGCCGGCTCGCACCCGTTGACGGGAGCGTCTTCGCCGACCGGCTGCTGCACTCGGCGATCGCACCGAGCAAACAGCTGATGGCCGTCGCGGCCGAGGAGGTCCGCCGCCGAGAGCAGTTCGTCCTCCTCGACGAGCAGCGCGTCGCTTTCGACCTGGTTATGCGCGAGGTGGAGAAGGCCCGCGCCGGCGATCACAAGAGCGTCGTGATTGTCTCCGGCGGCCCTGGGAGCGGCAAGAGCGTCATCGCGCTGTCACTGCTCGGTGAGCTCAACCGGCGCGGACGATTTGCCATCCACGCGACGGGCTCGCGATCGTTCACCCAGACGCTGCGACGGGTGGCCGGCGCCGGGTCGCGACAAGTGCAGTCGCTGTTCAAATACTTCAACAGCTTCATGGACGCCGACAAGAACGGTATCGACGTCTTGATCGCGGATGAGGCGCACCGACTCCGCGAGACCTCGGCCAACCGCTGGACGCGAGCAGACCTCCGCACCGCCAGGGCCCAAGTGGACGAGCTCATCGACGCTGCCCGGGTGCCGGTCTTCCTGCTCGACCAGAACCAGGTCGTCCGCCCCGGCGAGATGGGGACGGTGGAGGACATCATGGCGGCCGCACGGAAGCGCGGCCTCGAGGTGCACCACGTCGACTTGAGCGCGCAGTACCGGTGCGGCGGGTCCGAGGCCTACATCGACTGGGTCGAGCGGCTGCTGGGGCTTCGGCCGGGCGGACCGATCCCGTGGGACGGCGACCCGAACTTCGAGGTGCGTGTCGTCGAGTCGCCATCGGCGATGGAGGCGGCACTCGCCGCCAAGCTGGAGGAGCACTACGGCGCCCGCATGGCGGCCGGCTACTGCTGGCCGTGGAGCGACCCGCGCAAGGACGGCACCCTGGTCCCCGATGTACAGATCGGCGACTGGGCACGACCGTGGAACCTCAAGGGCGACCGGTCAGTGGGCGGTGCTCCCCCGTCGGCGCTGTGGGCCAGCGCGCCGGCCGGCTTCGGTCAAGTCGGCTGCGTCTACACCGCTCAGGGATTTGAGTACGACTGGAACGGCGTCATGATCGGTCCTGACCTGGTGTGGCGGAACGACCGATGGATCGCTGTCCGGTCGGCCAACCGGGACCCCGACTTCCGCAACACCAAGCGGGTCAGCGACCGAGAGTTCGAGGCGCTCGTCCGCAACGTCTACAAGGTGCTGCTGAGCCGAGGAATGCGTGGAACCCTGCTGTATTCGACCGATGCTGAGACTCAGGCACTGTTGGACTCATTAGTAGAGTAGCCCCTCACCGCATCCTGAAGACGGAAGACGTTCAGCAACCTTTGCATTCATCCCTGGTGACACAGAGGCGAAATGATGCCACTCCAATCCCCATGAGCCACGACGGCCCCTCGCAGACGAGACTCTGCTATGCCCCATGGCGTCTGAGCTAGCCTTAAAGCCACCTCAGGGCCTACCCCCCCACTAGCGCGAGTCGCATCCACTGAGAGGCGTCTAGCTGCGACCAGCTAAGAGGAATCCGACCCTGCCTTGTCTACATGTCCGCGTAGCATTTTATCCCGCCGCTCCCGCACGGTCCTTATGACGAGTTCGGCGACGAGGTCAGATGGTTCGTGCTCCCAAGCCCGGATAATGTGCCAGCCCGCTTCATGCAACTTCTCATCAGTGTCACGGTCCCGAGCCTGATTCCGCTCCACCTTCGTCTTCCAGTACTCGGAATTGGCATGCGTGGCACGGCTGCCATGTTCAGGGCAGCCGTGCCAAAAGCAGCCGTCAATGAAGACGGCTACCCGAGCTGGCCCAAAGACAATGTCGGCCCGTCGACGCAGTGAACGCAGGGGCGCAGTGTCCACCCAGTAGCGCAAGCCAGCCGCGTGTACAGCCCGCCTCACCGCCAGCTCCGGGGCGGTGTCTCGGGTCGGCTGCCGCTGCATCCTTCCGCGCACCGCGACGCTGCTGGCCCACGAGGACGCGTTCGTATCCTCGCGTGCTTGGCGACGGGCGCGCGCCGGCCTCCGCGCCTTCGTACCGTCGGTCGCTGGGCTCACTCCCCTCCGAGTTTCGGTATGCCAAGGGCAACACCGTCACGGTAAGCCTGTGCCATCTTGATCAGGCGCGGAGCATCGCCACGAAGGCTGACGAAAGCCTCGCCGACACCGAGCGTGCGAATCTGCTCAGCGAGTCTCGGGTTGTCGGGATCCAGCTTCCGCGCCGCCATCGTTGCGACCGTGGCGTCCGGCAGCCCAAAGCAGATCTTCGTCTGGGCGTTGGCCGCTACAACGTCGGGCAGGTCAAGGGGCTGCTGAGTGGCCAGCACCACCGCGAGACCCTTAGAGCGCCCCTCTCGGATCATTGTCTTGATCGCTTGAAAGGCGGCGACGCGATGCGCTTCGTCGACAACTGCAACGTAACGCACCGTGTTTGGAACGGGCGGCAGGTTCTGCACGCGGAGAAGCAACGAGGAGAGGATGAACCCCGCTGCCAGGATGGTGGTCTGGCCGTTCCCGGGAATCCGGGACAGCCCGAAGACCACATTCCGGTCGATCACGTCGCCCAGCGGGGGACCATCTCGGAAGAGTTCGTGCCGCGTCAAGTCTCCCATAACGCCGGCCAGGTCGTCGTCTAGCAGCGCATCCAGCGTGCGCAGGGTAGGCCACCGGTTCTCGGTGCCCACCACTGTGTACGCCTCCTTCAGGAAGCTCTCGAGCTTGGCGCGTTGCCGACGACCCATTCGGGTGAAGTAGGCAGTTGCCTCGTCGACGGTGTCGCGCAGTTCAATGACGGCGGTGGCAATAGCACGCTCGCTGCGATCGTCCAGGGCTAGAGGATTGTAGGGGGCCCCGCCGTTCCACAGGTCGAGGAAGTCGGCCCCGGCCAGCTGCGGGAAGCCAGTCTCGTCGCTGTAGTCGTTCTTGAAGTCGGCGATGCCAAAGCGGCTCCCGCTGTGGTGAGCGAGCTGGGCAAGCAGGCTCATCACAAATTGTGTTTTACCCATGCCGGACGAGCCCCAGATTTCCACGTGCCCGTTCTGCAGCACGGTCTGTCCGGCGCCAGCTGGATGCCAGCGCACCTCCTCCCCCGTCGCGATGTCCCAACCAAGCACGGGTGCCTGGAACACACTGCCGAGCGTCCGATCGGAGACCTGTGGCTGCGGCGAAAGGCGGGCGTCGCCGTCCCGGTTGGTCGGGCTGGGCGGTTGAGCCTGATCGCCTCCCGACTCGCCAAAGTCGGCCGCCGTCGTTACCGGGGATCCGCCGTAGGTGCCCGCCTGCTCGCCATCGGCAGCCCCATCGGACTTCTGGGGGTCTTTGCCTGGCTCGAGCTTGCTATCGACGTCCGAGTCCTCAACCTTGGGCCTTGACTCCGGGCGGCGCCGGATCCGCCCACCCGGCAGTGGGGGCGCGTCAGCCTGAACAGTCCGCAGCTCTGTGAGCCGGACCGAGGTGGCCTTGAGCAATAGTTCCTCAGTCAGCTTGATGCTGTGCAAGGCCACAGGAACGATGTCCCCTGCGACCTCCTGTGGGTAGTGCCGGTGGAACTCGGAGACGCCAGGGCCGAAGACGAGCCCGACGCCGGCCCACTCCAGGGTTCCTTCCCCCCGGCGGAAGGCTTCCAGTGCCGCGATTTCATCCGAATCCAGCTTGAACCGGGACTCGCGTGCCACCGAGTAGGCAGCCTCAGTGATGCGGTTCAGCCATAGCCGGCTGTGCACTGAGCCTCGCTCTGGATAGGCAGCCCAGCGCGTCGCAGCCAGGGTCTGGCTGAGCTGGTCCAGGGCACCGCCGGCAGCGTCCGTTTCATCGCTGCGCCGGGCCTTGACTTCGATCGCCGCGATGTGCACCCCCTTTTCCGTCGGGTCGAGGGCGATAGCTAGCAGGTCCGCGCGCTTGCCGCGGAACCAGTGCCGGTACTCGTCGAGGCTGATCAACAACACTCGGCAGCCCGGCGGCAGTGGCCAAGGAGTCGTCGTGGTGGCCAGGAGGCTAAAGGCAACACAATGGCCGACAAGCTCGTTGATACCGGCACCGCTGGTGGCTGCCTCAAGCGCGAGGATGCCGTAGCCCTGGCTAGCAACCTTGCGGATGTCGGTGCCGATGCCGAAGGCCACGTCTGGCTCTGCCACGATGCCCGCTGCCCGGAGACTGCGACCGATCGCGCGGTCGGCCGGACCACCGGATTTCTGGCTGAGCACGAGCGAGAGGGGGCTGTCTCCGCCGAGCCGACGCTCTTGGTGGAGGATGGCGACCTCGTCGGCGCCGAGAGCCTGCTCCAGACTGTCTCGAGTGGCGTAGCGGTCGAGCATGGCGACCCAGAGGGCCAGCTCGTGCACCTGCTTCAACTGAGCGGCGATGTCCAAGGTGCCGGTGCGAGCCTCATGGACGCGCAACGGGTCGCCTGGCTCGGGCCAGGAGTCCTCCACTGCGTTCTGCAGCCTTAGCCAGGCCTGGCCAGTGGCCGTGGTAGCGGGAGGCATGAGCAAGGTGCGCCCCGCCTGCCGCGGGCGCTGCCACGTGCGGGGAGCGAAGAGGACCTCGCTGTCCAGCTGGGGCGGCTCCACCTCAGTGGGGTAAACCTGCAGCCGTGAGCCGCCGTCGGTAATGCCGGTGACCAGCGCAAGGTGGACCGCGGGCGCGCCACCGGCAGGATGCAGGACCCGCTTGGCGTCCTCGAGGGTGTCGAGGTAACGCAGCTCCAGAACGTCGCGGCTGCCTCGCAGCTGATCGTCCGCGGTCGCCAAGGTTTGCCAAGTAGGCCGGCTTTGCAGCCCTTGTCCGACGCAAAAAATCTCGATCTTGCCGACGATTGCGCCCCCGACCTTGCGGCCTATCACCTGGGCCGCTTGCGCGGCTAGAAGATCCGCGGCGCCAGGCCCCCACGCCAGGCACCGGAGGTGACCGGCGGCTTCTGGCTGCAGAGAAAGGAGGCGACCGAGCACATCTGTCAGCGCGGTGGTCGCATAGCCGCTCTCGTCGCGCGCGACCTTGCCTCCGTAGAGGCTCCACAACCGCCCCTCGCTGGTGGGGACGATCGGCCGGTCCTGCGTACGCAGGGTGAGGTAGGCCGGGTGCTGGGACGCGGTAGTACGCGCCACCGCTGCGGTCGTCGCTTCCGTCGGCTTGGCGTCGCTGTCTGGCTCCTCGGCCTGCCCCAGCAGTTCCCAGAGCGCGTCAAGGTACTGGGCCAGCCACTCAGCCTTTAGGGGCGCAAGCCCCGTAAGCGCGGCGGCACGGTCGCCACCGATGACTGCGCCTGCCAAGGCGAGACTGGACGCGTACGCGGTGTCGCCGATCTCCTCGGCGGCCTGGCATGCCTGAGTCCAGGTCCCGGCCCAAGCGACGAGGAGGCGGGAGTCCATCCCGAACTCGAGCATGTTCTGGGCCAAGCTGGTGAGCTCGTTGGCCAGCGGCAACAGCGGGTCGGGCACGGACCCAGCGGACACGTTGGCTGTCGCACCACAAAAGGCGCGCAGCGTCGGCTCCTCCGGCATGGACAACGTCAGCGCGGGTTGTTCAGCAAACAGCAGTGCCGCCCGCAGCAGGGCTGCATCATCGAGGTCGGGACGCCAGTCGACCTGCACCGTAGCGTCTTCACCATGCAACCTGAGCTGCAGCGGGGGGAGGTCGGTGGAGGAGGCTAGGTCGGCGTCCGCAAAGGCCGCCAGGACGTCGCCTTCGTCAGCACGCTGCAAGAGGAGCCCGTCGATCTCCCCGCCGGTGCGATCCCAGCGTCGCATGAGTGCGCCTAGCCGCAGTCGAGCACATGCCAGCGTAAGCACCCGCCCGGCTCCGCTGCGGTTGTTGGCCTGCGAGGCAGGCGGCAGTGGGCTCAGCACCTGCACTCGGTGAATCAGGCCCCCCAGTTGCTGCGTGGCTTTAACTAGGGCCGCCTCGGGGCAGGACGGATTGCTGCCGTTGATTGCCTTGTCGCGGAGAAGCCGCTCAAGCTTGGTTCGCGTCGTCCGAGGGAAGATGGCGCGCCGCTGGGCCTCGTCCAGGTCGAGCAGCTCCTGCGCCGCCTGCTTCTGTTCGGCAGCGCGACGGAGAGACTGCGCGCGGCGCAGATAGTTGTCCCAGGGCAACGCCGCCGCCTGTCCTTCGGGCGGCAATCCATTCTGATAGTCGTTCAGTGCAGCCGTGACCGCCCCGACCAAGTCCTGGCTCTTCTGCTCCAGGATCTCCTTGGCCTCGTCGTACTGCAGCAGGGTGAGCAGGCGATCGTCTCCGACTTGCAGCGCGCGCATCACTTCGTCAGCCGCGACAGTGATGGCACCCTTGTCGCCGCGCAGCCCCGGACGCCGCGCGAGCACCGTCTCCGTGCGGCGACGCAGGTCAGGGTAGGCCGCGGGACGCAGGAGATCCTCGCTCGTGCGGCGGGCGGCCAACGCCAGATTGTCGCCGATGCGGTCCCCCTCCACACGATCACCGGCAGAGAGGTCCCGAAATGCGCCGAGCACCGGGAGTGCCTGCAAGGGGGGCTCGCCGGCCGCAAGCCGATCAAGATAAGAAGCGACAGCCGCAGCGCTCGGCCGGCTCGCGATGCCGGCCCGAGCGATGGCATCACGAACCGCGCGGGCCGGACCGTCCAGGGCCACCGCAGGCTGCTGCTGAGCGAGCAGCCCCAGACCGGCAGGGCCCTCGAGGAGCACGCTCGGCGAGACTGACTCGAACAGATTCAGCGACTGTCGGTCGGGCACCTGTTCGCCCTCGCAGAGGACGAGGACCACGCCTCGGGCGCCTGCCTCACCGCGGCGGTTCCGCAGTGCCGTGCCCGACGTGTCCGCGAGCGCATAGGGACCAAAGCGGCCCGGCTCAGCAGATACGACGGCGAGGGGAGGAAGGTCGTCACCCCAGGCCCCAGCCATGCCCTCGGCCAAGGACACTGGCACGCCTTCGACAAGTACAAACTTCGCCGCGCCACCGGGCATTCGCCGGATGTGCGCGGCCAACGCTGCTCCGAGCCGCTGACTCATGCCTGCGACCTCGCGGCTCGCTCCCCGACGACCATAGTGCGGTCCGACAGTCCCAGGGCTAGGCCGGCCTCGGACATCAATCGCTCCGCCCTCCGGGCGTTGCGCTCCAAGCTGCTGCCGTCGACCTGGCCGCTGAGATCAGTGCCGGCCGATGACTCCTGATTGATCACAAATCCCCACTCTTGACGCACTGCGGCGAAGAACTCGCGACTGGACATAGGCATATCTGCCGACAGGGCCCCGACAAGTGCGGCCAGCAGGTCCGGCGTGGCCGTGAGATATCGGTAGCGCGTGCCCGCTAGCAGCCCGACAGAGTCGAGCAGGACCCGGAAACCATCCTCGGACCGGCTGTAATTAGCGTTCTCCACGGCGGTGCGCGCCAGCCTCATATAGTCCTCAAGCGGACTGTCATGAGGGAGTCGCGCCAGCTGGCTGCTGATGCTGTCGGCGTCCGCTCCAGCAAGGCCGCTGCGCGGCTCGAACTCGCTGGGCCAGTTGATGACCTTCTCCGCCTTGAGGTGGTGCATGCGACGGGCCAGCGTCAGCACCGTGGCCTCGCCGAGGCGGATGCGTGCGCGACGATACGAGTCTTCGGACCGCTGGCGCACCGGGTCAGCTGCGCGAGCCAGGCCGCCGAAGCTGAGTAGCAAGAAGCGGTCCTGCCCCGGTGTGTCGGTCGCATCCCAGGCAGTGCGCAAAGTGTGTGCGGCGAGGTCGAGAGCCAGGATGGTGCGTAGTTGCCACAGCTTCGCTGGGCCGCTGGCCCCTCCCTGCATCATCACGCCTTCAGCGTGCCGACACAGCCGGGAGGCAAAATCCTGGAGACTCTCGTGCCTGCCCTGCTCCCAAGCGTCGCGCTCGTCCTGTTCCAGCTCTGGCACGCGGTTATAGGCGTCCACCCCGGCCAGCGCTGACTCAAGTCGCAAGTTGATCTGCGAGAGCGGGCTCGGCGCGGTCAGGGCGTCGCGGATCGCGTCTACGGCGCGCCTTCCAAGCTCGGCGTCGCCGGGATCCACCGGGTCGAGCAGCAACCGCGCCAGGGTAATCCCGCTACCACGCATGTAAACCTTGCGTACTGAGTAGTCGGCCCGCCGTGGGCTCGGCTTGCGGGCGTCGTACCAGAGCAGCGACTCGTGAAAGGGCCTAAGCAGCCAGGCGCCCTTCTGGCCGCGCTGGGTGTCGGGGTCTACGAGTCCGTCAAGGGTCGCGCGGGCGAGTCGCAGGTTCGCTGACTCACGGACCTCCTGGCCGGCCGCCAGCTTCGCGCCGTAAGCCGCCGGAGTGGTCGACTCATCGCCAGCACGGTCGTCGTCGAGGCCACCGAGAAAGTTTTCTCCGAGCGCGAGGCTGCGCACGGCGTAGTTCTTCCGCTTGGGACTGCGCAAATCATCGGTGTCCGCCGGGGCCTGGTAGCCATTCTGGGCGAGCGTCAACAGCGTCTCAGCGCATAACTGGGGTGCGCGCTCGTCCCGGTCGGGATCGAGGGTGTACAGCGCTTCAGCGATGCTGCCTGGCGAGAGCCTGGGGTCGCGGCGCATCAGCCGTGCCCTCGGCCGGCGAAGTGCGGAAGACTGACCGTGACCAACGCTGGTGGCGAACTTTCCGGGTCGGCTACCCGCAAACCGTCGTCGGTCGGCGGACCGTCGGCCAGGCGCCCGTAGAAGCTGCGCAGGTCGTTCATTTCTGCCACTCCCTGTCCCACTGGCCCCTGGTACTGCGCCGCCTCGCGGATGGCTTCGTACATGCGGGGTCGGATTCGAAGCGCCAGGGTGCGGTCTCCATCTACGACGAGGTCTACGTCGACGTGGTCGACATCCAGTAGGTCCTCCACGAGCCCGGCGTCGGGAACGGTCAAGCGAAGTCGCTCGACTGCCACCAGACTGTGCACCAGCGAGGGTCGCGCCGGACGGAATGCTCCCGGGTCGCGGGCGAAAAGGCATGCGGGATCCGGGACGACCAGGCCTTCAGTGGGGCTAGCGAATCCGGTGACCAGGAAGTTCAGCCCGCGCACCAATTGCATGCGATCCGCGAACGTGTCTTGGCCGGCCGCAGCCTTCTCAGCCAAGGCGACGAGGTCGGGTAGATAGCGGAAGTCGAGGAGTCGCCGGGCCGCGGCAGCCGCCCCACCAAGCTCCGGAGCAGCCTCGAAATAGAGTCGCTGGCGCCACAGCGCTTGGCCGGGGTAGGCCGAGCTGTCGTCGCTATCCACCAGGGCGGCGAGCCCGTCCTCCACCCGAGTTAGGTCCTCGTCGGTGCTCACCATCTCACCGAGAGCAGAGAACGTCATCGCCCGTTGCCGGGTGTTCACCCTGTCCAACGGGGAGCGGCTGCCGGACAATCCAGACAACCGTCCTCGAACGGCGTCCCGCTCCTCGCCGTCGGCGACGCCGTTCGCGACAAGTTGCGGATCCCCGGCCAACAAGCGCACGCCATACGGCGCGCCCGCAGTGTCGCGCAGCCAGCCGTCCACCTCTAGGTCGCTCACTTCGCCTAGGCGGGCGCGCCGCATGCCGGACAGCAGGGGGGAGCGCTCGATCGCCTCGGCGCTGAGGCCACCGCCCACAACGCGGGTGAAGTAGCCCGACGTGGCCGTGAACGCGTCCTTGTCCTTGTCCCGGACACCGCGTTTGACATCCGCGCACGTGAGGTCGCCGACGATGGCCCACGACAAGATGGCCAGCACTTCGCGCAACGTGGGCACGGCCTCTCCAGTGCCGAGCCGGACGAGGAGTCTCAACTGCTCCCCCACCTCGGGATCGCGCAGTGCCTCAGCATTGCTGCGCATGGGGCAACCGGCCGTCTCGAACGGGCACCCGGCGCAGCCGTCCCAAAGCTCTTCCCGGGAAACGTAATGCAGCAGCTGCGACCACAGCCGGGCCGCCGTCGGCCGCTGACGGTTGGCGTTCACCACGGTGATCAGCCCTGCCCGTGCTGCTCCCTGACGCAGCGCCTCCTCGAGCGCGGTAGCCACGTCGGCGTGCCCGAGTTCTTCAAGAACGTCGCGCATGACGCCCTCGTTGGCACATACCAGCGCCTGCCCACCGTGCTCGACGGCGTCAAGGATCAACTGCAGCGCCGACAAGCGGGCCGCAGGGGTGGGCAGGCCTGAGAGGTCCTTGATCACCCACTTGCCGGGAGCCACCTCGACAGGCCCGTCGTCCTCTGGCAGGCCAGCCCCCACCGTGCGGCTGTATGCCTCGGCGACCGCGGTCTTTCCGGTGCCTGCATTGCCGGTCAGCAATACGGTCCCAGCCTTGCCCTCACGCGCCCAGCCCCGGACGTACCGCGACAGCCGAGTCTCCACGTCGTCGCCGAGCACCTGCGCCAGCTCGGCGAAGTGTTCGCGATACGCCCCGCTCTGGTCGGCTGAGAACACCGAGAGGGAGCGCAGCGCTCGCACCACCGGCAGCTCGTGCGTCACGTCGGCTCGGTCACCGGTCTCGCCTGCCATCAACCTGCCACTCCCTGGGCATGCTTGGTCGCCTCCGCAGGACGACTGGGTCGCTGTCGTTGGGCTCCAGCCAGCTCTCGAGCCGTCCGCGGACGGACGCCGGCCTGCTTCAACGTCTCAGCGACCGCTCCCACGATCACCTCCGCCGCCGTCGGCGGCACGGCGTTGCCGATCTGCCGGCGGACCCGTGGATACGCCGATCGGAATTCGCGCAGGCCAGGTCCGCAACCGTGTTCGAAGATAAAGTCATCAGGAAAGCCCTGCAGTCGAGCCTTCTCGCGGTTGCTCAAACGTCGCGGCTCCACGTGATGGTATCCATGAGTGCCACCACCGCCTCCAGCGATAATTGTATAAGCAGGCTTCGACGGGTCTAGTCGGCGATAGACATGGCTGATCAGGCCCTTGACGGCAAGGGGATGATCCTTGGGAATGACCTCGTAGTTGGACCCCGGCGGAATGAGCTTGAGTCGCTCAACCACCTCGGCAGAATCAATTCCTCGCTCATGGTTTGGGGCGTTCTCAGGGAGCGGATTGGCGTCCAGCGCGTCCGCTACCGTCAATGGACTTCCGGCGAAGGGCGTCGGAATGACAGGGGGCCGGACGCCCAGGTCCCGTCGAATCCCAACGACGATTAGGCGCTCCCGGTGCTGCGGCACGCCGAGATCCGCCATGTCGATCACCTGGGCACTGATGTCATAGCGGACACCAGGGTGAGCCCGCTTCGAGTCGGTGAAACTCCCGGGCGAGCGAAGGGCATGGCGAACCAGGGTCCACGCTGTGCCCCGATTGGCAGACAGGAGGCCGGGCACGTTCTCAAGTACGAAGGCAGCCGGCTGAAGCTCGTTCAGGAAACGTGCGACTTCCCGGAACAGGTTGCCCCGGGCGGTCTTGAGTCCGTCATGGTTCCACAGAGTGGAGTAGTCCTGGCACGGAGGCCCGGCGAGCAAGATGTCACATGGCACGTCAGGGACGGCTGTCTGTGTGATGTCGGCACACTGAATATGCTTACCGATGTTGCGGCGATACGTTTCCACCGCCCACTTCTCATTGTCGATTGCCCACACGACACGAGCACGCCCGCTGTGCTCGGCTCCTAGATCCATCCCTCCGCAGCCGGCGAACAGTGACACTGCGGCATAACGCTGAGGTGAACGCGCCATCAGGCCGAGATTCCCTTCACAATGCCCCTTAACTTACCGGTGAGGTGTCGACGCCCTGGCATCGACTCGCTGGCGCCCGCCTAAATCACACCCTCCCAGCCGGATGATCTTGCAAGCCCGCGCGGCGAAGGCCTGGTGCACAGGCTGGATGGGAGGGCACGCGCGGCAGGCTATGTCGCCCCGCTGACAGTCTCCGGGGACGGCGCGCCGTGGTCCGCGTCACAACCTTTTCGACGCTTTGGGGTGTGCGACGAGCAAGTAAGGCGGACACCCAAGCGCACAGCGGTGACGACGGGATCGAAAGGTTCGGCTGGCACTTTAGCTCTACCCCGGAGTCGATGAGCAGGGTGGCATCTGAACCAACGAGGACGTATCTCTACGTCGGCTCATCCCCCGGGTCGACCACGTGCAGTACCCCGCGGCCGCGCTCCTTGGCGCCGTACATGGCGCGGTCCGCGAGCGAGAGGACCTCGTCCAACGTCGTCCCGGCGGACGCCATCGCCAGCCCGATCGATGCCGACACCCGTACGGTTCGTCGTTCCACCTCGACCTCGTCCACCAGCACAGCAGCCAGCCCGTGACCGATGGCCTCAGCCTCAGCCTTAGCAGCGTCCACCCCGGGCAGGAGCGCCACGAACTCGTCCCCGCCCAGCCGGCCGACCACCGCCCCCGGCAGCTCCCTCTCCACGTGCCGGCGCAGCCGGTCGGCGAGCCGCACGAGCAGCTGGTCCCCCACCGCGTGCCCACCGCGGTCGTTGACCTCCTTGAACCGGTCGACGTCCACGAACAGCACCGCTTCCCCGACGGCCAGCGCCGCGCGGCCGGTGTCGAGCAGGTGGCTGCGGTTGGCCAGCCCGGTCAGCGGGTCCTGCCGGGCCGACCGCAGCAGCGCCTGCTTCCAGCCGTCGGCCTTGGTCGCCACCGCGGTCAGCCGGTCCACGGTTTCCTGCAGCCGCACGGCTTGGTCCGCGTCCGCGTCCGCGGCCAGCCCCGCCGTCGCCGAGGCCAGCGTCTCGAGCACCGTCTCCAGCGGCAGGCCGGCCGCCACCGTCTCCAGCGTCCGGCCCTGCGCGGCCAGCAGCTCGCCGTCCCACCGGTGCGCGGCCACCCGGCGCCGCAGCGACAGCACGCTGCGCACCAGCCGGACCTGGTTCTCGAGCAGCTCCTGCTCGGCCAGGGAGAAGGCCCGCGGCTCGTCGTCGAAGACGCCCAATGAGCCGAGGACGAAGCCGTCCTCGTCGATCAGCGGCACCCCGAGGTAGGACCGGATCGCGCCGGCCGCCACGGCCGGGTTGTCGCGGAACACGGGGTGGTCGAGCGCGTCGGCCACTTGCAGCGGCGCCCGCAGCGCCACCACGTACGCGCAGAACGACAGCTCGTCGGGCACGTGCGAGTACGGCGCGCCCGCACCCCGCTCGGCCGGGAAGCACTGCTCGTCCGGGCCGACCAGGTTGATGACCGCGATCGGCGCCTCCACCGTCCGTGCCATGTAGGCGACGACGGCGTCGAGGTCGGACACCCCGGCGTGCCCCGGCAGCCGGTAGCTGGCGATCGCGGCCAGCCGGGCCGCCTCGGCGACGGCCGACCGCGGATCGGGCAGCGGGACGTCGGCCGGCGCGGTGTCGGGCAGGCGGGGCGTCGGGACGGCGGCGGTCACGCGCGGCGACGCTAGCGGCCGAGCGTCACCGACGGAACACGCTGCGACACCGGGGCGCCCTCGGTGACGGCGCCACGATCCCAGGGCCGTCCGCCTCTGTCGCCGCAGAACGCGTCGTCGCGACGCTCCGGGTCCCACCCGGATCGGGAGGTCGGCACCGTGTACGTCACCCAGGGTCTGCACCGCCACGTCCAGCAACGCGCGGACGAGATCGCCACCGTCTGCGCCGGCCGCACTCGCACCCACGCCGAGTCCGTCGACCGGATCGCCCGCCTGGCCGCCGCTCTCCAGCAGCTCGGGATCCGGGACGGCGAGCGCGCGGCCGTCCTGTCCCTGAACTCCGACCGCTACCACGAGTTCCTCGGCGCGACGCTGTGGGCCGGCGGCGTCGTCGTCCCGGTCAACATCCGGTGGAGCGTCCCCGAGATCGCCGACTCCCTCGCCGAGGTCGACGCCCGGGTCCTCGTCGTCGACGACGTCTTCGCCGCATTCACCGAGCCGATCCGGGCGGCCCACCCGCGCCTGGAGCACCTCGTGCACGCCGGCGACGGCCCGACCCCCGAGGGCATGCTCGCGGTCGAGGAGCTCGTGGACGGGCACGAGCCGGTCGAGGACGCCCGCCGCGGGGGCGACGCCCTCGCCGGCGTCTTCTACACCGGCGGCACCACCGGCCGGTCCAAGGGCGTCATGCTCAGCCACGACAACCTGCTGACGTCGTCGATGGGCACACTGGTCGCCAACCACTTCCCGCCCGGCGGGGTGGGCCTGCACTCCGCGCCCATGTTCCACCTCGCCGCCTTCTCCAACTGGGTCGGCGCCCTGGTGATCGGCGGCACCCAGGTGATGATCCCGGCGTTCGACCCGGTCGCCGTGCTGACCGCCGTCCAGGAGCACGGCGTCACCGACCTGCTGCTGGTCCCCACGATGATCCAGCTGGTGGTCGACCACCCACGGGTCGACGAGTTCGACCTGAGCAGCGTCCGCCGGGTGGGGTACGGCGCCTCCCCCATGTCCGACGCCCTGCTCGGCCGGGCGATGAAGACCCTGCCCAACGCCCGCTTCCTGCAGGCCTACGGCATGACCGAGGTCGCCCCGGTGGCCACCCTGCTCACGGCCGAGGACCACGAGGACCCGGCGCACCGGCGCTCGGTCGGGCGCGCCGCCCCGCACGCCGAGGTGCGCGTCGTCGGCCCGGACGACGTCGAGCTCCCCCGCCGGGAGGTCGGGGAGATCGTGGTCCGCGGCGGCCACGTGATGCTCGGCTACTGGGACCGGCCGGAGGAGACCGCCGAGGCGCTGCGCGGCGGCTGGATGCACACCGGCGACGCCGGCTGGATGGACGACGAGGGCTACGTGTACCTCACCGACCGCATCAAGGACATGATCATCTCCGGCGGGGAGAACGTGTACTCCGTCGAGGTGGAGAACGTGCTCGCCCAGCACCCGGCGGTGGCCACCTGCGCGGTCATCGGGGTCCCCGACGAGACGTGGGGCGAGCGCGTGCACGCCGTCGTCGTCCCTTCGGCCGGCGCCGCCGTCACCCTCGAGGAGCTGCGGGCCTTCTGCGCCGACCGGCTGGCCGGGTACAAGACGCCGAGGTCGATGGACGTCGTCGACGCGCTACCCCTCTCCCCCGTCGGCAAGGTGCTCAAGCGGACCCTGCGCGAGCCCTACTGGGCCGGACAGGAGCGCGCCGTCCACTGAGGTGGGCCGGCCTGGCGAGGTTGCCCGGCAGCTGGCCATTGCCTCGCGCACCGAGCGCCGACAGGCTGAGCCAGGACGCCAAGAGGGGCGTTCCCGCCAGGTCAGGAGAGCGGCCCATGCACGCACGGTCCACGAGCATCCGCGGCCACACGGCCGACATCGACGCCGCCATCGCCTACGTGCGCGACGACGTCCTGCCGACGGTCCAGACCACCGACGGCTGCGTCGGCCTCTCCATGCTCGCCGACCGCGACAGCGGCCGCTGCATCGTGGCGACCGCCTGGAGGGACGAGCAGGCCATGCGCGCCACCGCCACCGAGGACCGCACCGTCCAGCACCGCCTGCTGCACGTCCTCGGCGGCGGGCACGCCGACGTCCAGGAGTGGGACATCGCGGTCCTCCACCGGGACCGTCCGGCCGGGGACGGCGCCGGCGCACAGGTCACCTGGGCCCGCATCGCGCCGAACCACCTCGACGGCCTGCTCGACGCCTACCGGCACAACCTGCTGCCCAAGCTCCAGGAGCTGCCCGGCTTCTGCAGCGTCAGCATGCTGGTCGACCGGCGCCTCGGCCGGACGGTCAGCGTCACCAGCTTCGAGGACCGCGACGCCGCGGGGCTGGTGCGCAGGCACGCGCGCTCGCTGCGCGAGCAGTTCGCGCAGGCCCTCGGCGCCAAGATCGTGGACGTGGCCGAGATGGACCTCGTCCTCGCCCACCTGCACGTCCCCGAGGCGGTGTGAGCGGTCTCAGTCCTTGGCGGACCGGCGCATCGACCACATCTGCGCGGGGCGCTCGAACTGGGTGGCGACCTCCCAGCTCACCGCGCCGTTGACGACCTCCCTGCGGAAGTTGCCCACGGCCACGCGGGCGAGCTCCGGGTCGGCGGCCACGCGGCGGGCCAGCTCGAGGGCGCGGTCCTCCACGGCGGCGTCGTCCACCGACTCCCACGCCAGGCCCAGCTCCACGGCCTTCGTCCCGTTGATCTCCTCGCCGAACAGCGCCATCGCCGCGGCGGCCTCGCGGCCGATCAGCCGGGACAGGATGACGAAGTGCCCGCCGCCGGGGTGCATGCCGCGCTTGAGGAAGCCGGCCAGCAGCCGGGCGTCGTCCGCGACGATCCGCAGGTCGGCGGCCAGCAGCATGTTCATCCCGGCGCCGACGGCGGACCCGCGGACGGCGGCGATGGTCGGCACCTTGACCTGGCCCAGCCGGTAGAAGGAGTCGTAGATGCGGCCCATGCCCTCGTAGGCGTCGGGCGCGGCGGGGTCCTTGCCGGCGCTGGTCAGCGTCCCGATGTCGCCGCCCGCGCAGAACGACTTCCCCACCGCCCGGACGACGAGCGCCCCGACCTCCGGCTTGGCGTCCACCTCGTCGAAGACGTCGATCAGCTCGCCGGCCATCTGCGGCGTCAGCGCGTTGCGACGGTCGGGCGCGTTGAGCGTCACCACCGCCACGCCGCCGTCGACCTCGAGCAGGACCTCGGCGTCAGCCACGAGTGCACCTCCGGATCGGGGCCCGCGGGCCCGGGGACCATCCGCAGGCATCAGACCACGACGCCGTGTTGCCGCCCTGCGCGGGCCGGTCCCACACTCGGCTCCCCACCTCCGGAGCTCTCGCATGCCCGCCCTCCACGCCGCCGCCGCTGCCCTCCTCGCACTGCTGGCCGCGGGATGCACCGGCGTGGAGGGCGACCCCAGCCCCGCGCCGACGACCTTCACGGAGCTCCTCGGCACCGCCGACCTCGACGCCGTCGCGCCCGCCGGCGTGGACGTCCTCGACCTGGCGGCCGGGCCGGACGGCGCGCTCGTCCTCCTCGCCGACAGCGCCGACCAGTCCGTCACCTACTTAGCGCCGGTCGGTGAGGACGGCGTCGGCGACGTGCAGCGGCTGGACGGCCCCGGCGAGCAGCTGTTCGTGGGGCCCGACGGCGCCGTCCTCGTCCTCGGCCCGGGCCGGCTGACCACCGTGGGCGGCGGCACCGTCGAGCTGGGCGTCGCCGGGGAGGCCGCCGCCCTCTCCCCCGACGGCCGCCGGCTGTACGTGGTGGCCGAGGGTCGGGTGGCCGCGGTCGACCCGGCCACCGGCGCGCTGCAGGCGACCGCCGACCTCGCTCCCGGCCTCACCGTGAAGGACCTCGCCGCCGGACCGGACGGGCCGGTCGCGCTCATGAGCGACGCCCGCGCGCTCGACCTGGCCGACGTCGCCGTCCTGGGCACCTGGGCCGAGGACCTGAGGCGGGCCGAGCTCGTCGAGCTGGCCTCCGACCGCCCGGCCAGCATCCCGTCCGCGCTGCGGCTAACCGAGGACGGCGACGCGGTCGTCACGCTCACCGTCCACGGCGACGACCCGTTCCGTGTGACGGTCGTCGAGGACGGCGAGGTGACCGCCACGCACCCGATCCCCGGCACCGATCGTCCCCCGGCCGACCTCGCCGTCTCCCCCGACGGACGGGTGGCCTACCTGGCGGTGGCCGGGTTCGAGGTGGAGTCCGGCGTGGTCACGCTCGACCTGGAGTCCGGCGGGCAGATCGACGACGCCCGGCTGTGCGAGGGCCAGGGCACCTTCGGCCGGGTGGCGCTCACCGGCGACCGGCTCACGGTGATCGGCGCGTGCATCAACGCGGACAACTCGTCGTCCACGGCCTTCGTCCTCGGCTGACTCTCGCCAGCCGGGTGTGACCTGCACCACTATGGGCGCCATTCCGAACCCGAGGAGGACCCATGGACCGGCTGCGTTTCGGCACCTTCCTGGCCCCGTTCCACCCCGCCGGCGAGAACCCCACGCTCGCGCTGCAGCGCGACCTCGAACTGGTCGAGCACCTCGACCGGCTGGGCTACGACGAGGCCTGGATCGGTGAACACCACTCGGCCGGCACGGAGATCATCGCCTCGCCGGAGATCTTCATCGCCGCGGCCGCCGAGCGGACGAAGCACATCAAGCTGGGCACCGGCGTCACCTCGATCGCGTACCACAACCCGCTCTGGGTGGCCGAGCGCATGGTGCTGCTCGACCACCTCACCCGCGGGCGGGCGATGCTCGGCTGCGGCCCCGGCTCGCTGCCGACCGACTCGATGATGCTCGGCCTCAACCCCACCGACACCCGCGAACTGCTCGAGGTCGACCTCGACATCATCATGCGGCTGCTGCGCGGGGAGACGGTCACCGAGCAGACCAAGACGCACAACCTGGTCAACGCCCGCCTGCACCTGCGGCCCTACACCCAGCCGTGCTTCGACATCGCGGTCGCCGCCGTCGCCTCCCCCACCGGGCCGCGGATGGCCGGACGGCACGGCGTCGGGCTGCTGTCGATCGGCGCCACGCTGACCAGGGACGGCTTCGACGCCCTCGCCCACCACTGGAACGTCGTCGAGGAGCGGGCCGCCCACCACGGCCAGACGGTGTCGCGGCGCGACTGGCGGCTGGTCGGGCTCATGCACGTGGCCGAGACCCGCGAGCAGGCCTACGCCGACGTGCAGTACGGCATCGAGACCTGGTTCCGCTACTTCCAGAAGACGGCGGCGTTCCCGCAGATGGCGGTCGAGGGCGGCGACGCCAAGGAGATGATCGACTTCATCAACGAGGCGGGGGTCGGCGCGATCGGCACCGTCGAGGACGCCCGCGCGCAGGTGCAGCGGCTGTGGGACCAGTCCGGCGGCTTCGGCGCCATGCTGCTGCTCGGCCACGAGTGGGCCAACCCGCAGGCCACGAAGCGCTCCTGGGAGCTGATCGCCCAGCACGTCATGCCGCACTTCCAGGGCGGCGACGTCTCGCACGCGCAGCAGTCGCTGAACGCCAAGGATCACGCGATGGGCAAGCGCGAGGACTACGCCGCCCAGCAGATGCAGGCGGTCGCGACGATGACCGAGCGGTACGAGAAGGAGAAGGCCGGCCAGAGCTGACGACGGCGGCCGGGTGGCGGCTCTGCACTCGGAGCCGTCACCCGGCAACCGTTCGGGTGGGTTGTCCCCAGGGTGCGATCCGGAGCGGGGCTGTTCTGGTTATCGTCCGCGATCGTGCGGAACCCCGGCACCGGACGGACGAGCCTCATCGCGGTGGTCCTCGGCGCGGCACTGCTGCTGCCCGCCTGCGCGGCCAGTGACGACGACGAGGCGCCGAGCACGAGCCTGCCGACGACGTCGGCCCCGGCGCCCACCACCGAGGCGCTGCCGGTAGTAGGCCCGGCTGACTTCCCCGTACCGCCCGAGGCCCGCACCCAGGACGCCGCTGGCGCTGAGGCCTTCCTCCGCTACTGGATCGACCTGCTCAATCGGCAGCGCGCCATCCCGGCCGGGCAGCCACTGCGCGACCTCGGGCCGAACTGCGATGAATGTTGGCGGATCGCGAACAACTACGACGAAGTCGCTGCTGCTAGCCAGCGGTACGCCGGCGGTGACGTCGCAGTAGGTGCTGTAGCAACGCCCCATCTTGAGGAAGACAGAGCCCTTCTGTCGTTTGCAGCGAGTGTTGCCGCCGTCTCCAAGACGGATACCGCCGGAAGCGTGATCGAGGTCGGTCCGCCTGCAGTCACGAATCTCGGCTCTGGCCTCTATCTCACCTGGTCATCAGAACTTGGCAGTTGGTTCGTCACGGAGTTCAACCTGGGATGAGCCGTCGGAGCCTGATGTGTGGGGCGCTGGCACTCCTGCTGCTCTGCCTTGGGGTTTCACCAGCCGCAGCAGACTGCGGGTGGGACCGCTGTCCGAACACAGATCTGCAGGACGGGGCTGCCACGGTCGAGTACTCCGGCGGAGCTGTCACGGACCTCGTTAGCGGAGGAGGGGCTGCGGCCTTCGACTATGTGTGGCGCCTTGTCCCGCCCTGCGTAATCTCGGACGAGCGAGCAGGTTCGTGTACCGCCGTCGACTTTGAGGTCTGTCCAGCCGAACTTGGTCAGGTCGTCCGCTACCTCTCTGTCCAGCAGCGGCCCATCGTCCGTCCCGATGGGACCGCTGTATTGCCAGTGCCTCCCGGTCTTCCGCCGGGGAGCCTGCTGGGCTCGTGGGAGACCCTGCGCACGGCGTGCATCGACATCACGGCGCTCAACCCGCCGCCGTCGCCGGAGGAGGTGTTCGCTTACTTCCAGCGGCTGCCACTGCCGCAGCTGACCACCTCACACGCACCGCCGGGCCGGGGCCTGGCCGGGCTGCCCGTCGTCTTCTGGACCGACGCCCCGACCACCCAGACCTTCACCGTCGACGTCCGCGGCTACGCCGTCGTCATCGTCGCCGAGGCGCAGCGCTACACCTGGCGCACCGGCGACCCCGCCGCGCCCACCCTCACCACCACCGTCCCCGGCGGCGCCTATCCCGAGCAGGCCACCGAGCACCTCTACCGCTCGGGCACGTACACCGCGTCGCTCACCGTCACCTGGGGCGCCACGTTCACCGTCGACGGCAGCGCGCCGGCCGACGTCCCCGGCACCACCACGACCGACGGCCCACCGGTCACGTTCGACGTCGTCGAGGCCGCCGCCGTCCTCACGAACCCCTACGACTGACCAGCTCACAGGCCCGCTCGTGCGCCGGGCCGCGCCGCGACTCCTTGTCGGCGTCCTCACGTCGAGAACACACTCGCCGACATGCGCCCCAGCCCCGGGCTCGTGCTCGCCGCTCTCCTGCTGACCGGCTGTGGCGGGGCGATCGCGGGCACGGCGATCCCGGGGCCGACGAGGGTGTCCCTGACCGACGTCGCGGGCGCGGACGCCGAGGTGCTCGACGTGGCGGCCACCGACGACGGCCGGTCGGTCGCGCTGCTGGCGCCGCCCGGCGGCCCGCTCACCCTCGCCGACGTCGCCGCCGACGGCACCGTCGCCGCCGTCCCGCTCCGCGGCCTCGACTCCGAGCGGCCCGGCCTGACCCGCATCGCCGCGGACGGCGACGGCGTGGTGGTGGTCGGGTTCGCCGCCGGCCGCGTCGCCCTCGTCGAGGCGGACCTGCGGCGCGTCGGTGCGCCGCGGCCGGTCGGCACGCTCGGTGCCGCCGACGTCGCGGCGCTCGACGCCGTCGTCAGGGACGGCGTGCTGCACCTCGCGCTCAGCGGCATCGACGGCACGCACCGACTGGTCGCGGTGGGCCCCGAGAGCGGCGTCGTCCGCGACGAGGTCGCTCTGCCCGGCACGCCGCGCGACCTGCACACCTCGGGGGACGGCCTGGTCGTCGTCGCCACGGACACCGGGCGCAGCGCGTCCGTCGTCATCATCGACGGCGAGCTGGAGGTCATCGGCGAGGTTCCGCTCGGCCCGGGTGCCGCCGGCCCGCTGACCGTCGTCGACGGCCACGTGTACGCGACCGTCGGCGGGTCCGGCGACGTCTCGATCGCCCGCGGCTCCGAGGTGCTGGCCACCGTGCCCGGCGACCTGCCGGCCCTGGTGACGGTCGACGGGGACGAGGCCACGCTCGTCGACACGGTGGCCGACGGCGAGGTGCCGCGGGTGCTGCAGCGCAGCGTCGACCTGGCCGCGGGCGAGGTGGTCGCCGAGGTGGAGCTGTGCGACGGCGGCGCGGTCGACGGGGCTGACGTCGACGGGTCCGGCCGCGCGTCGGTGGTCAGCGACTGCCGCGGCGAGCCGGTGCTCTGGCGGTTCGGCTAGGCCGGCGGCTTCCAGCCCGGGTCGCGGCCGGTGACGCCGAGCAGGCGGTCGAGCGCGGGGGCGTCGGCGGGCACCGGGACGACCGGGCCGTACAGGTCCGGCGGGCGGTCGTCGCCGAAGGACTCGGCGAACGCGCGGCAGGTGTCGGCGTCGGCGTCGCTCACCTCGTAGCGCTGGCCGGTGGCGGCGGCGAGGTCCCAGCCGTGGACGACGACCTCGTCGAGCGCGACGAGGGCGGTCACCTCGCCCGGCATCTCGACACCGCCCGCCGCCGTCATCCCCTCGTGCGCCGCGGGGTCGCGCCAGGCCGCGGCCAGCGCGTCCAGCTGCGCGGGGATGAAGGTGCGCCAGTCGGCAGGCAGGTGCGCGGGGTCGGTGGAGGCGGTGCCGTCGACCGGCGTCTTCTCCGCGGCCATGCGGAAGGCGTAGGCGAGCCCGGCGAGGTGGCCGAGCAGCCCGGCCACGGTCGTGCCCTCGCACGGGGTGGGGGCGGTGAGCTGGTCGTCGCGGATCCCGGCCACGACCTCCGCCGTGGCGGCCGCTGCGGGTCCCAGGTCGATCGTCATGCCAGGGCAGACCGCCACCGTCCCCGAGAATGAGCGGCGTGCCGAGGTACGACCGCGACGCCGCCCTGTGGGAGCCCTTCCGCCGCCGGCTGGCCGGCCTGCTCGAGCGGCTCGGCGACGGCCGGTTCGTCATCGCGCAGGTGCCCGACGGCGCCTACGTGCAGTTCATGAACGAAGGGACGAGCCTGCTCGGCGAGTGCTGCGACCCGCGCCTGTTCGACGACCTCGCGCCGCGCGCCGCCGTCCTCGACGAGCGGATCCGCGCCGTCGGCTGGGACCCCATCGACCCGCACGGCGGCTCCCCGAACCACAGCGTCACCTGGTACCCGGGCGCGGGGACGCCGGCCGGGGTCGTCGACCCGGACGACGCCCGGGACGCCGCCGAGCTCGCCGTGCAGACCTTCCGCCGGGTGTTCGACGTCGCCGACCCGCGCCGCCTGCACCTGCCCGACGACGGTGCCGGCGACGACACGACTCCCCCGGCGCGGGTCCTGCCGCTTCGGCCGCGCTGAGCCGCGGACGGAGTTGAATGGGGCCCGTGTCGGGAGGAGTGGAGGCGGCTGCCCTCGTGCTCCCGAGCGCGGGGCCCGACCCGGTCCCGCTGGTCACCGCGCTGGCCGCCGTCCTCGGGTACGCGCGCGGCCGCCGTCCGCTGTTCTTCCGTTCCCCCAGCGTGCCGCAGGGCCGGTGGGTGCAGGTGCTCGCCTACGCCTTCGACCGCTTCGACGGGCAGCCGCCGGAGACCGGCGACGGACCCACCGACCGCGACGTCCTGCTCGCCGAGGGCCTGCACGGCCGGCTCGACCCGGCGGGGTGGCGCGAGGTGCGCGGCCGGCTCGACGACGTCTGGGCGGACTACGCCGCCGCGGTCGACCGCGCGGCCGGGCGCCCGATGTGGGAGCTGCCCGCCGACGAGTTCTCGGTGCTCATGGAGCCGGGCACGGTCGGGGCGGCGCTGCGGTCGGCGACCGAGGGGCCGGGGGCGCGGCACGTCGTCGCCGCGCTGCACCACCGCTCCCCCGCGCTGGTGCCGCTGACCGACGGGCACACCCGCCGCCAGCTGTGGGGCCACCTGCGCGAGGGCGACAGCGGGCCGGCGGCGATCGTGCACCGCGAGCTCACCGCCAACGCCGACGCGTTCGCCGCGCTGGAGACGGCGACGGCGCGGCTGCTCGGCCGCCCCCTCAGCCGGGTGCGGCTGCACGACGTCCTGCTCTGGCTGTCCGGGTCGCTGCGGATGACGCACGCGGTCGCCGTCGGCCGGGCGCTCGCCGCCGAGTCGGACCAGGGCCTGGAGGCGCTGCTGCCGGCGTGACCGCGCGCCAGTTGATCATCGGCTGCGTGCACGCGACACGCGCGGACACGCCGGTGCGGGCGGCACGCAGGCGATGATCAACGGCAGCACCGGCGCGCCGTTCCGCCTGACGCCCGGCCTGCCGATACGAGTAGGGAACGGGCGCGACGACGGCCCAGGAACGAGAGGACCGCATGCACCCCCGCACCCGGCTCGAGACGGTCATGGCCGCTCCCCTCACCACCGGGAACCTGCTGGCCGACTGCGAGCGCTGGTGCCGCGACGCCCTCCCGCCCCGGGAGTCCTCACCCGCGGCCGTCCCCGCCCCGCGCCCCGCTCCGGTCGAGCGGCGCGGCGTCCCGGCGCGGGTGGAGCGGCGCCGCGTCCCCGTCACCGGCGCCGCGGTGCGGGCCATCGCCCGGACGCTGACCGAGGCGGCCAAGGCCCAGCACGAGGCGGAGGCCGGCGCCGCCTGAGCCGCCCGCGCACTGCTCGCAACTTGCTAGCATCCTGCGACATGAGGACGCTGTACTTGCGGAACGTCCCGGACGAGGTCGTCGAGCGGCTGGAGCGGCTCGCCGCCCGCGAGGCGACGTCCGTGGGCGCGCTGGCCGTCCGCGAGCTCGCCGAGGCCTCGCGCCGCGCGGACAACCCCGCGCTCCTCGGTGCCCTGCCCGACCTGGGGATCCCGGCCGAGGACGTCGTCGCCGACCTGGACGCCGAGCGCGCGGGGCGGTGATCGTCGCCGACGCCTCGGCGGTCGTCTCCGGCCTGCTGAACGCCGGCGCCGCCCGGGACCTGCTCGCGCGGGAGCGGATCCAGGTGCCGCACCTGGTCGACGTCGAGGTGGCCAGCGCGCTGCGGCGGGCCGCGACCACGGGCTCCGTGACGCCGGGCCAGGGGTGGGCGGCCCTCGACACCTGGCGCCGCCTCGGGGCCGCCCGGCACCCCGTCACCGGGCTGCTCGACCGCGTCTGGCAGCTGCGGGGGAACCTCACCGCCTACGACGCCACCTACGTCGCACTGGCCGAGGCCCTCGGCTGCCCGCTCGTCACCGCCGACGGGCGGCTCGCGCGGGCGCCGGGTCTCCGCTGCACCGTGACGGTCGTCCCGCGGTAGCTCCCCGCGGCGGTGCGGGGCAGCGGCGCGCGAGTACGGGCACCCGGGTGTCGCCCGGCGGACCGGGGGAAGTCCCTGCGCATGACCGACGACGACCCGTACCGGCTGGCCCGCTTCGTCGAGGCGCAGACCGACACCTATGCGCAGGCGCTCACCGAGCTGCGCGCCGGGCACAAGACCAGCCACTGGATGTGGTTCGTCTTCCCGCAGGTCGCCGGCCTCGGCCGCAGCGCGACGGCGCAGCGCTTCGCGATCTCCGGGCTCGACGAGGCCCGCGCCTACCTGGCCCACCCGGTGCTCGGCCCGCGGCTGGTCGAGTCCGCGCAGGCGCTCACCGAGCTGCCCGGCACCGACGCCGCCGCGGTGCTCGGGCCGGTCGACGCGGTGAAGCTCCGCTCGTCGATGACGCTGTTCGCGCACGCCGATCCCGAGCAGCCGGTGTTCCGCGCCGTCCTGGACCGGTACTTCGGCGGCGAGGAGGACGACGCGACGACGTCCCGGCTGTAGTCCTCCGCCGACTCGTGCTCTGCCCCGCCGGTGTGGGCAGAGCACGAGCCGGCGCGGACCACCTCGGTACCCCTGGGGAGTTGCGGGTCACCCCGGTCCGCCGGGCGGCGGGAGTCGCGGTCGGCGAGAGTTGATCGTGTGAGCGACGACCAGGGATCCGGCTACGTCAGCAACGGCCAGGAGTACAAGCGCGACACGAACTACATCACCGACCGGATCACCGCCGACGGCTCGAGCGACTGGCCGGTCGAGCCGGACCGCTACCGGCTGGTCATCGCCCGCGCCTGCCCCTGGGCCAACCGCGCCGCGATCGTGCGCCGGCTGCTCGGCCTCGAGCCGGTCATGTCGATGGGCATCTGCGGGCCCACGCACGACGAGCGCAGCTGGACCTTCGACCTCGACCCGGGCGGGCGCGACCCGGTGCTCGGCTACGAGCGGCTGCAGGAGGCCTTCCTCGCCCGCGACCCCGAGTACCCGCGCGGGATCACGGTGCCGGCGATGGTCGAAGTCCCGACGAAGGCCGTCGTCACCAACGACTTCATGCAGATGACGCTCGACTTCTCCACGCAGTGGACCAAGTACCACCGCGACGGCGCCCCCGACCTCTACCCCGAGCACCTGCGGGACGAGATGGACGAGGTGATGCAGCGCGTCTACACCGAGGTCAACAACGGCGTGTACCGCTGCGGCTTCGCCGGCTCCCAGCGCGCCTACGACAAGGCCTTCGACCGGCTGTGGACGGCGCTGGACTGGCTCGAGGAGCGGCTGTCGGCGCAGCGCTTCCTCATGGGCGACACGATCACCGAGGCCGACGTCCGGCTGTTCACCACCCTGGCCCGCTTCGACGCCGTCTACCACGGCCACTTCAAGTGCAACCGGCAGAAGCTGTCCGAGATGCCGGCGCTGTGGGGCTACGCGCGCGACCTGTTCCAGACGCCGGGGTTCGGTGACACCACCGACTTCCCGCAGATCAAGGAGCACTACTACGTCGTCCACGCCGACATCAACCCGACGCAGGTCATCCCCATGGGCCCGGACACGTCGAACTGGCTGACCCCGCACGGGCGCGAGGAGCTCGGCGGCTCCCCCTTCGGGGACGGCACCCCGCCCGGGCCGGTGGCCGCCGGCGAGGAGGTGCCGGCGTCGCACGGGCCCGGCGGCATCGGGCACCGGCCCGACGACGAGCGCCGCTGACGGTCCCTGTGCGCTGACGGTGCCGTCCGGAAGGGACGGCGCCGTCAGCGCGACCGGCCCTCAGCCCCCGCCGCCACCACCGTCGCCGCCACCGCCGCCTCCGCCGCCGTCGAAGCCCCCGCCGCCGTCGAAGCCGCCGGCCGCGCCGACCGCTCCCCCGCCGGCGAGGTAGCGGGCCGCGTGGTGGTGCACCACCCGCTCACGCGTCTCGACGCCCCGCCGCCCCTCGGCACCGACGCGGTACCGCTGGAGGCCGAGGGCGAGGAGGAGGACCACCGCCAGGACGCCGAGCACCACGATCGCCGTCATGGCGGAAAGGTCCCGCGCGTGCGGGCCGGCCGACAGGGCCCTCCGACCCCGGGTTCAGTCCCCGCCGCCGTCGGAGCCCCCGTCGGAGCCACTGTCGACCCAGTCGCCGCCGGACCAGCTCCCGTCACCGCCACGGGGCCGGGGACGCTGCCAGGACAGGATGCAGCAGAACGCCATCGCGACGACGGCGAGGATCGAGAGCGCGGCCACGGCCGGGCACCGTGCCGGACGACGGGCCGCAGCGCCAGGGGTCGTCGCGCGGGTCAGTCCCCGCCGCCTCCGCCGCCGCCGTCTCCCCCACCGCCGGAGTCGCCGCCCCAGCCGCCGCCGTCATGGTGGCCGTGGTGTCCGCCGTCGCCCCAGCTCCCGCTGTCGCCGTACCAGCCATCGCCGCCCGAACGGCGGCCGGCGTTGCGGCGACGGGCGTTGCGGCGACGGGCGTTCTCACCGCGCGGGCTCCGGCGAGCGGCCTCCCGGCGACGGGCCTTCCGCCGACTGGCGCGGACCGCGGCCGTGGACATGCCGGTGAGCACGAGCACGAGCAGGACCAGGGTCAGCACGATCCAGGGGAGCACGCGCGGCACTGTGCCCGACGGCCGGACCCGAGGACAAGCACCCCCGGGTCAACCGGCCGCGCGCTCCTCGGCCCGCTCGACCCCGGCTCCGCACCGGGCCGTCGCTGCGGCGGTGGCGAGGATGTCCCGGTCGAGCCACTCGAGCAGGAACCGGGAGCCGTACACGTCGACGACGGTGGCGCGGTCCGGCAGCGGGCGCAGCGCGCACGAAGTCGTCATGACGTCATGACTAGCACAGCAACATGACGCGCGTGTGGCGGTCCGGCGTCCCCCGGATGTCATGGTCGGATCGGTCGACGGGGGCGGGGCGCCGGTGTCGCCACCGCCCCCGTCGTCCGGAGTGTTGGGCGGGGAGGTCAGGGGTGCCGCGCGACCGACCGGTGCGCGGAACCCCCAGCCCCGATACCTCCCCGCCCGGTGGCCCCGGCCCAGCGGGAGCCAGGTCAGGGTCACGCCCGGGAAGGCAGCGCCCAGTCGGCGGTGCGGTGCGGGAGGGATCCCCGACCTCGGCCGGCGGCTGGTGCGCGCCTGGCAGGGAGGTCAGTCGGGAGAGAAGGACGGGTCGCGCAGGACGGCGGCGACGACGGCGGAGGCCGACGTCGGCGCCGGGACGGTGCAGAGAGCGGTGGCCGGCACGCCCGACGGGCAGATCGCGGCCAGGGTGGTCAGCCAGGTCGAGGCCGACATGGTGGGCGCCGGCGGCGCGATCGGCCGCGGCTCGGGCGCCACCGGCGCCGTGGGCTCGGTGGGGAGGTCGTTCTCGAGCGACGGCGGGTCTGCGGGCCGGGGAGCCGTGGCCTGCTGCCGCTGCGTGGTCCTGGCCGCCGTGCTCGGGGTGGCGTCGTCGTCTGCGCCGCACTCGACCTTCGGGGCGGTCAGCACGACGGCCACGGTCGCCGGGGCGGCGGCGAGCCCGGGGGCCTGCGCGGTCCGGACGGTGGCAGTCCCGGCCACGGGGGCGGCCTCCGCGACCGGAGCAGACGACGCAGCCGCGACCTGCGCAGTGGCGGTGCCGGCGGCCGGCGCCACTGCGGCCTCGACCGCGGCTGCGGCCGGCTCGGCCACCGGCGCGACGGCCTCCGCCGCCGGGGCAGCGACCACCTCCGTCACCGGGGCGACGACGGTATCCGCCACCGGCGCAACGGCCTGGACCACCGGCTCGAGCGGCTGCGCCACCGCCTCGACCACCGGGACGGCGACGGGCAGGAGGGGCTCGACCACCGTGTCGACGACCGGTCCGACCGTCCCGGTGACGACCTCGGTCACCGGCACGACGGGTGCCGTGACCGTCTCGATCACGGGCACGAGCGGATCGACGGCTGCCCCGAGGACGGGCGTGACCGGGTCGAGCACCGACCCGACCACCGGTGCGACGACGTCCTCGACGACGACGGGGACGAGCGGCTCGGTCACCGTCTCCACGATCGGCACGACCGGCTGGGTGATCGTCTCGACCACGGGCGTCACCGGCTCGACCACCGGAGCCACAGGACCGGTGACCACCTCGACCACCGGCGCGACGACCTCGACGACAGGAGCCATCGGTTCCGTGACCGTCTCGACGACCGGCACCACCGGCGGAGTGACGGCATCGACCACGGGGACGACCGGATCCACCACCGGGGCCACGACATCCTCGACCACGGGGACGACGGGCTCGGTGACCGCTTCGACGACCGGGGCGACCGTGTCCACCACTGGCGGGACGACCTGCTCGACCACCGGCGCCGCCGGCTCGGTCACGGTCTCCACGACCGGCTCGACGACTGGAGCCACGGGCTCGGTCACGGTCTCGGCCACCGGAGCCACCGGTTCGGTCACGGCCTCGACGACGGGAGCGAGCGGCTCGGTGACCGTCTCCGCAAGCGGCGCGACCGGCTCCGTCACGGTCTCGACCACCGGAACGACCGGCTCGGCCACCGTCTCGACGACCGGAACGACGGGCTCCGTCACGGTCTCGACCACCGGAACGACCGGCTCGGCCACCGTCTCGACGACCGGAACGACGGGCTCCGTCACGGTCTCGACGACCGGAACGACGGGCTCCGTCACGGTCTCGACCACCGGAACGACCGGTTCGCTCACCGCTTCGCCGACGGTCTCCACCACCGGGGCGACGACGTCCTCGACGACCGGGACGGGCACCTCGATGACCGGCTCGGGCATCTCCGCGGAAGTGCCCGCGCCCGGCTCCGGAGCGGGCACGGGAGGCGGCTCGGGCGCAGGAGCGGGCTCGGGGACGGGAGCGGGCTCGGGGACGGGAGGAGGCTCGGGCGCCTCAGCGGGAACGTCGACGACCGGCTCGACCACGGACTCCACGACCGGCTCGACCACGGGCTCGACGGCGACCTCGTCGACCTCCTCGACCACACTGCCGAGCAGGGAGCCGTCCGGAGCGGGCGGGTCCTCGGCGCGCGCCGAGGTGGAGACGACCACCAGGAGCGTGTAGATGCCGGCCACCAGGCCCACCAGGAGGAGGACCCGACGGGGCCAGTCAGCGACCCCGGCGCTGCTCACCGACCCCCGTGTGGAAGTCCCCTCCCGCACGGACGCAGACTAGAACGACTCCATCCGAAATGCTCGTCGATCACGGCTACGGGGCGTACCGGGACCTCCCCGACCTAAACGACGCGGATGCGCAGCCGGCGAAACCCGCGGCCCTTGTTCTCCATCTTGACCACCTCGACCCGGCCGACCATCGCCGTCGAGGCGACGTGCGTACCGCCGTCGGCCTGCAGGTCGAGACCGACGATGTCGACGATCCGCACCTGCTCGATGTCGGGCGGCAGCAGGTCGGTCGCGGTCCGGATGAGGTCGGGGATGGCGTACGCCTCGTCGCGCGGGAGCGTGCGGACCCGGATCGGCCGGTCGGCGGTGATCTCGGCGTTCACCGCCTCGGCCACGCGGTCCTTGAAGTCGGCCGGCACCTCGGCGAGGTCGAAGTCCATCCGCGCGGTCAGCGGCTCCATGTTGCCGCCGGTGACCTTGGCGCCGAAGTCGCGCAGCACCACGCCGGTGAGCACGTGCAGGCCCGAGTGGGTGCGCATGAGCGCGGTCCGGCGCTCGTCGTCGAGCGCCCCGCGGACGGCGGTGCCCGGCGGCGGCACCGGGTCGCCCTCGACCGGGATGAGGTACAGCTCGTCGCCCTTGCGGGTGCCGGCGATCCGGGTGCGCACGCCGCCCCACAGCAGCACGCCCTCGTCCGGCGGCTGCCCGCCGCCGCCCGGGTAGAAGGCCGAGCGGTCGAGGACGATCCCCTGCTCGGGGTCGGCCGCCACGACGGTCGCGTCCCACTCCCGCACGGTGGCGTCGTCGAGGTCGAGGCGGTGGGTGTGCCCGTGCCGGTCAGCGCTCACGGGCACCCATCCTGCCGAACGCGCCCGCGCTCAGGCCGCCGTCTCCTCCTCCGTCAGCCGCACGCGGTCGGCCCGGTCGAGGAACGCCTCGACGAGCCGGGCGCAGGCCGCGGCGGCCTCCGGCTCCCGCTCGGCGATCTCCCGGCGCAGCCCGGGCACCAGCGCGGCGGCCTCCGGCGGCGGCGGACCCGTCAGCTCCCAGGTCTCCTCCCACGCGGAGAACGCGCCCGGGTCGATCTCCGGGTGGAACTGCACGCCCAGGTGCGGGCCCGCGGTGAACGCCTGCACCGCCCGGTCGGTCCGCGCGACCTCCACCGCGCCGGGCGGCACGGTGAACCGGTCGCCGTGGTACTCGAACCAGGGGCCGGCCGGCACGAGCGCGGGGTCGGCGGTCCCGACGTCGAGGAACCCGTGCTCGCCCTGCGGCGCCTGCGCGACCACGCCGCCCAGCACCCGCGACAGCGCCTGCCCGCCGAAGCAGACGCCGAGCACCGGCGTCCCGGCGTCGACCGCCCGCCGCAGGTACGCGAGCTCCGCGGCCAGCCAGGGCACCTCGTCGTCGTGGGCGGCCGCGCCCGAGCCCATAACCACCAGCGTGCGCAGCATGGCGGGGTCGGGCAGGTCGGTGAGCAGCGGGGAGTCACCGACCGTCGTCCCGACGACGACCGTCAGCCCCTGCGCCTCCAGCGCCGGGCGCAGGGTGCCGACCAGCCGGTGCCCGCGGGAGGCGTCGGCGTCGTGGACGAGGACGAGCGCGGTCTGCATGCACCCAGTATCCGCGGGCTCACCGACGGTCCCGGACGTCCCGCGCCGGGGTACCCCCCTTCCCGGCGGGCCGCCGCCGGAGCAGGCTGACGCCCGCGGCGGTGCCGCCCGGGCAGCGCCGCCCCAGAGAGGAGCGGCCATGTACGCACGCTCGACCTCCGTCGCGGGCACACCGGAGAAGCTCGACGACGGGATCGCGTTCGTCTGCGACGAGGTCATGCCCGCGCTGGCCGACATGCGCGGGTTCGTGGGCCTGTCGATGCTCACCGACCGCGCCACCGGCCGGGCCGTCGTCACCTCGTCCTGGCGCGACGTCGAGTCGATGCGGGCCAGCGCCGAGCGGGCGGCCACGCTGCGCGAGCAGGCCGCGGAGGTCTTCGGCGGGGACGTCACGGTCCAGGAGTGGGAGGTCGCGGTCATGCACCGCCGCTCGGAGGCGCCGGCCGGCGCGTGCACCCGGGTGACCTGGTGGCGCGCCGACCCCGCCGGGCTGGACCGGGTGCTCGACGCCTACCGCAGCGTCATGGTGCCGCGGATGGAGGACTACCCCGGGTTCTGCAGCGTGAGCCTCATGGTCGACCGGGAGGGCGGCCGGGCCGCGTCCGCGGTGACCTTCGAGGACCGCGAGGACATGGACGCCGGCCGTGCCCACGCCCGCGCCTCCCGGGACGACTTCGCCCGGTCCATGAAGCTCGAGATCACCGACGCCCAGGAGTTCGACCTCGTCCTCGCCCACCTGCGCGTGCCCGAGACGGTGTGAGTCCCCCGCCTCCTCGCCTTCCGCGCGCGAAAGGCGAGGAGGCGCCTCGATCACACGACGGCGGTGAAGGCCGGCCAGACGTCCTGCGGGCCGGCGGCGACCAGGCCCGCGCCGAGGAACCGCGACCAGGTCAGCTCGCTGCCCGCCTCGTCGCGCCAGGACCAGCAGCGCCGGGTGAGGTGGTGCAGCCGGTGCTCCTGGGTGAACCCGATCGCGCCGTGCACCTGGTGGGCGAGCTTGGCCACCCGCTCGACGGCCTCCCCTGCGCGCACCTTCGCGGCGGCCGCGGCCAGCCCGATCGTCGCCTCGCCGCGGCCGAGGGCCTGCACGGCGGCGTCGACCAGCGCGGCGGTCGAGGTGACCTCCCCGGCCATCTGGGCCAGCTCCACCTGGATCGCCTGGAACTTGCCCAGCGGCCGGCCGAACTGCTGCCGCTCGCCGGCGTACTGCACCGTCCAGGCCAGCACCTGCTCCAGCGCCGCGGAGATCTGCACCGCGCGGGCCAGCGCGTAGCGGGCGCGCACCTCCGCGGCCCGCGCCGGGATGAGCAGCGCGCCGCGCGCGCCGACGCCCTCGAGCACCAGCGACCCGCGCGGCTCCCCGGCCAGGTTCACCGCCCGCGACGCCGTCAGCCCCGAGGCATCGACGACGGCCAGCACCGCGCCCTCGATCCCGGCCGGCGCGGTGGCCAGCACCGCGACGTGCCGGGCCACGCCCGCCCAGGCGACGTCGGTGGCGGTGCCGGAGAGGGTGAACCGGCCGGGCCCGTCGCCGTCGTCGGAGGGCTCGGCGGCGACCGTCCCGTCGACGGCGACGGTCAGCGGCTCCTCCGGCGAGGGCAGGTCGAGGTCGGCGGCCACCACGGCCGGGCCGGCCACGAGCAGCTGCTCGGCCACCGGCACCGCGCCGGCGCCGGCCGCCAGCGTGCGCACGATCGCGACGGCGTCGGCGAGCTCGCCGCCGGAGCCGCCGGCCTCCTCGGGCAGCCCGACGCCGGTGAGCCCGGCCTCGGCCAGCGCCGACCACAGGCCCTCGTCCCACGGCCGCTCGGCGGTGAGGACGAACGGCTCGTGCCCGGACAGGATGTCCCGGACGGTCCCGACCACCAGGTCCTGATCGCTCATCGCTCCACCCCTCGGCTCGACGCCGCGCTCGCTCCGCTCCTCGGTCGCTGGCGCTCCCTGCGATGCTCACTCGCTGTGGTCATCGCAGGCCCAGACCGCGCGCCACGATCCCCTTGAGGATCTCGTTGGTGCCGCCGCGCAACGTGTAGCCCGGCGCGTGCAGCTGTGCCTCGGCCAGCGCCCGGCCCAGCGGGTCGGGGCTGTCCAGCGACGCCGGGACGTCGACCACCCGGCGCACCTCGTCGACGACGTCCTGCTCGAACGTCGTCCCCATGTCCTTGACCAGCGCGGCCGGGATGTCGGGCAGCTCCCCGCGGTCCAGCGCGGCGGCGATCCGCAGCGACAGCTGGCGCAGCGCCAGCGCCCGCGCGGACAGCCGGCCCAGCGTGGCCAGCTGCGCCGGGTCCTGCGACGCCGCGGCGCGGCGGCCGAACTCGGCCAGCAGCGGCCAGGTGGACAGGAACCGCTCGGGCCCGGACCGCTCGAAGGCCAGCTCCGCGGTCACCTGGTGCCAGCCGGCGCCCTCGGTGCCCAGCAGCATGTCGCCGGGCACGACGGCGTCCTGGAACACCACCTCGTTGAAGTGGTGGCCGCCGTCGAGGATGCGGATCGGGTTGACCGTGATGCCGGGCAGCGACAGGTCGACCAGCAGCTGGGTCAGCCCCTGGTGCTTGCCGCGCGGGCCCTCCCCGGGCGGGCCGGTGCGCACCAGCACGATCCCGTAGTGGGAGTGGTGCGCGTTCGACGTCCAGATCTTGGCGCCGTTGACCACCCAGTCGCCGTCGGCGTTGCGGGTGGCGCGGGTGCGGATCGAGGCGAGGTCGGAGCCGCTGTCGGGCTCGCTCATGCCGATGACGAAGTAGCACTCCCCCGCGGCGATGCGCGGCAGGATGTCCTTGCGCTGCGCCTCGGTGCCGTAGCGCAGCAGGTTCGGCCCGGACTGCCGGTCGGCGATCCAGTGCGCGGCCACCGGGGCGCCGGCGGCGAGCAGCTCCTCGGTGACGGCGTACCGCTCCTGCGCGGTGCGCTCGTGGCCGCCGTACTCCTTCGGCCAGGTCATGCCCAGCCAGCCGCGGGCGCCGAGCTTGCGCGAGAACTCCGGGTCGACGCCGGACAGCCAGGTGTCGACGTGCGTGGTGAAGGTCCCCGCGGCGAGCTCCTGCGCGAGGAACTCCCGGACCTCCAGGCGGACCCGCTCGGCCGCCTCGGACGGCGGCGCGGGCGCCAGGGTCAACTGGTTGCTGCTCATGACGGACACGTCCCCACGTCGGCGTGGCAGTTGTCGCCCTCGGTTCTACCGTGCACCCGGGGGCAACACCCGCGCCCGGGTGTGTCGGACGCCCTCCGCCCGCCGGGCGGGGACGCGGTCAGCTGCGGTCGTCGCCGCCGGGGAACGCGTCCCGCGCGAGCTGGCGCAGCCCGTCGGCCACGTCACCGGCCACCGTCGTGAGCCGGTCGACGGCGCCGGTGACCAGCCGGCGCACCGCGACGGGGTCCAGCCCCAGCACGGAGCCGAGCCCCGCGGCGACGTCGATCCCCGGGAAGGCGGGGGCCGGCTCGGGCGGCTCCGCCCGGCCCGGCGTCCAGCGCATGGCGTCCCCGGAGACCGTGACGTCCCCGGTCGCGCCCTCGAGCACGTCGGTCAGCTCACTGCGCGTCTGCTCCACGGCGGCCTCCTCGCGCCCGGCCCCGCGGACGGGGCGGTGGCTGCGATGGTCCGCCTCCTCCTCCCGGCCCGCCAGACCCTCGACCGGCAGCCGGGTGAGGACGAGCAGGGCGACGTCGTCGGCGCGGCGCGGCCCGGCCAGCGCGTCGAGCAGCCGGTCGCACAGGGCGTCCGGGCCGGTGTCCCTGGGGGCCGCGGCGGCGACCTCGCACAGCCGGTCCAGCCCCTCGTCGATGTCGGCGGTGCGGCTCTCCACCAGCCCGTCGGTGAACAGGACGAGCGTGGCACCGGGCCGCAGCCGGCCGCGCCACTCGGGGGCGGGACCCGGCGGAGCGCCGAGCAGCCGGCCCGGGCGGACGTCGAGCAGTGTGGCCCGCCCGCCCTCGACCAGCAGCGGCGGCGGGTGGCCGGCCGAGGCGATCCGCAGCCCGCCGGTGGGCGGGTGCAGCCGGGCGAACAGCGCGGTGGCCATCCGCGGCAGGCCGAGCAGCGGCCAGCTGCCGTGCAGCCGGTCGACCAGCGCCGCCGGCCCCGGCCGGTCCACCAGCAGCGCGCGGTGCACGCTGCGCAGCTGGCCCATCGTCGCCGCGGCCGTCACGTCGTGGCCGACGACGTCGCCGACCGCCAGCGCCACCTCGCCGCCGGGCAGCGGGACGACGTCGTGGAAGTCCCCGCCGACGTCGGCACCGCGGCTGGCCGGCAGGTAGCGGACGGCGACGGCGTACCCCGGGACCGCCGGCGGCGCGGGCGGCAGCAGGCTGGCCTGCAGCGTGTGCGAGGTGTGCTCGTCCAGCTCGTGGCGCTGGGCGACGTCCATGCCCTGCGACATCTGCAGCGCGAGCTGCTCGGCGGTCTCGACGTCGGCCTCGGTGAACGGGCCGCGGCGCACGTCGGCGGCGAGCGAGAGCACCCCGAGCGGCCGGTTCTCCGCGACCAGCGGCACGCAGACGAGGTCGGCCAGCTCCAGCGCCCGGGTGACCTCCCGGTGCCGCGGGCTGGTGGTGGCCCGGGCGAGCTCGGCGTCGGCCGCGCCGCGCAGCCAGACCGTGCGGTGCTGGGTCAGCGCCCGCACGCTCGGGTGCGCGCCGTCGCGGCGGGGCAGGTGCACGTCGCGCAGCTCCTCGACCAGCGGGCGGCGGGCCGGGTCGGCGTGCGCGACCACCGGCTCGGCCAGCCCGTGCTCGGTGAGCACGTCGACGACGCACACGTCGGCCAGCCGGCGGACGGTCAGCTCGGCGAGCCCGGCGATCGTCTCGGTGACCCCGTGCCCGGCGGCCATGAGCCGGGCGGCCTCGAGCAGGAACGCCGACCGGGCCGCCTGCCGGACGGTCTCCTCGTGCAGCCGGACGCGCTCGAACGCCTGCCCGGCCTGCCGGCCGAGGGTGGCGAGCAGGTCGGCGTCGGCCGGCGCCAGGGAGCCGCGGGCACCGGGCTCGGCCAGGCTGATCAGCTCGCTGTCGTCGGTGACGCCGAGGACCAGCACCAGCGCGCCGAGGTGCCGGTCGTCGGCGGCCGTCACCGGCACGACGACGACCGCCTCCTGCCCGGCCTCGGCCATCGCCTCCGCGAGCCCCGGCCACCGGTCGCGCAGCGCCGGCCCGACCGGCACCGACCGGACGCCGCCGGTGCGGACCAGCTCCGCGCCGTCCCGCGCCGCCGCGGCCAGCTCGCCGAGCAGGTGCGGCGCCACGTGGTCGCTGGCGGCCAGCGCGACCGGGAGCGGCGCCCCCTCCGGCCCGGGGAGGGCCAGCCACAGCGCGGCGCCGCCGGCCTCCACCGCCGCCCGCGCCCGGCGGACGACGACCTCGGCGACCTGCTCGGCCGACCCCGCCGCGGCCAGCTCGGAGACCACCTGCTGCAGCGTCCGCGCCCGCGCCTCGGACTCGGCCGCGGCCCGCTGCGCGGTGAGCAGCGCCCGCTCGTAGCGCCGCCGCGAGGTCGCCTCGAACACCGTGGCCCGCACCAGCAGCGGCTGCCCGTCCTCGTCGCGGACCTCGACCGCGTTGACCAGGCACGGCAGCACCGACCCGTCCGCGCGGACCACGTCGAGCGCCACCTCGCGGACCGCCCCCTGCAGCCGCAGCAGCGGCGCGAGGTGGGTCTCGTAGAACACCCGGCCGCCGGCGTTGAGCAGGTCGGGCAGCCGCCGGCCGCGGACGTCGCCGGGCTCCCGGCCGGTCCAGGTGCAGAAGGTGCGGTTGACCTTGACCACCCGCCCGTCGGGGACCATCGACAGGTAGCCGCAGGGGGCGTTCTCGTAGAGGTCGGCGGGGTCCTCCTCCAGCAGCCGCGCGAGACCCTCCGGCTGCTCCAGCCGGTCCGGGGGCGGTGCGGGGTCGGTCACAGGCCGGCCGGGCCCCCGAGGAAGGCGCGGATCGCCGCGGTCGTCTCCTCGGGCGCGGACAGGTGCGGGCAGTGCCCGGTGGCGGCCAGCCGCCGGAAGACGCTGCCCGGGACCTGCGCGTGCACGAACCGGCCGACGGGCTCGGGCGCGATCGCGTCGTCGGAGCACTGCAGCACCAGCGTCGGGACCCGGACCGCGGGGAGGTCGGTGCGGTTGTCGGAGAGGAACGTGACCCGGGCGAAGTCGCGGGCGATGCGGGGGTCGGTGCGGCAGAAGCTCGCGGCCAGCTCCGCGGCGACGTCGGGGTGGTCCGGCCCGGCGACCACCGCGGCCAGCGCCGCCGCCCACTGCGCCGGGTTGCTGTCGAGCGACTCCAGCAGCGCGGCGACGTCGGCCCGGCTGAAGCCGCCGGTGTAGTCCTCGTCGTCGACGTAGCGGGGGCTCGGGCCGATCATCACCAGCGCCCCGAACCGGCCGGGGTCGGCCTGCACCGCCAGGACGCCGATCATCGCGCTCACCGAGTGGCCGACCAGGACGACGTCGGTCAGGTCCAGCTCCCGGACGACGTCGAGGAGGTCCTCGGCGTAGCCGCGCAGGGTGCCGTGGCGGACGGGGTCGTAGGCGGAGACGTCGGACCCGCCGGCGCCGACGTGGTCGAAGGTGACCACCCGGTGGTCGACGGCGAACTCGGGCACCAGGGCCCGCCACATCGTCTGGTCGCAGCCGTACCCGTGCGCGAGCACCATCGGCCGGGCCCCCTCCGGCCCGCTCACGCGCACGCAGTTCCGCGTGACCACCGTCACGCCCGGGACGGTAACGGACGCGGGCGTCCCTGTCCCCGCCCGCCCGCGCACGGACCCCTGTACCCCCGCCCGGCGGGCTCCTACCCTGCCCCCGTCCCGGACGAGACCCGGTCCGGTCCCTCCCCCTGAGCTGCACCGGAGGTGCCCCGTGACCGCCGTCCCGACCTCCCTGCGTCCCCCCGCACCCGCCGCGGAGGTGCCCGCCGCGACCCGGGCCGGCGACTCCCAGCGCGTCCTGCACCGGCTGGTCCGCCGGGAGCTGCGGACCCTCGCCGAGCTGGCGACCTGGGCGCCGCCCGGCGACGCCGCGCGCACCGCGGCCCTGACCCGGCACGCCGACCTGGTGGGGCGGGTGCTGCTGGGCCACCACGCGGTGGAGCGCGAGCTGCTGTGGCCGGCCCTGGAGCGCGCGCTGCCGGCCGGCGCCGCGGGGCCCGCGCGGGCGCGGGTGGCCGCGTGGACCACCCGCTGCGCCGCCGTCGACAACCGGCTGCGCGACCTGTCCACCGCCGCCCGGCAGTGGGCGGTCGCCGGCACCCCGCCGGCCCGCGACGCCTTCGCGCTGGCCTGCCTGGACCTCGCCGCGGTCGTGGACGCGCAGACCGCCGCCGAGGAGCGCGAGCTGCTGCCGCTGCTGGAGGCGCACCTGCCGGCGCGGGAGTGGACGGCGATCGTGCACGCCGCGCGGCCGGCGCTGTCGGGCCGCGAGCGGCTGACGGTGCTGGGGCTGGCCCTCGAGGACGCCGCACCGGCGGAGCAGGCGCGGCTGATGGCGGGGCTGGGCCGGGGCACCCGGCTGGTCTGGCGGCTGGCCGGGCAGGCCCGCTACCGCGCGGCGGTGGTGCGGCTGCGGGGTGCCCCGCCGGCGCACTGAACGGCGGGCCGAGGGAGCGGGCGCGACGACGAGCCCGCTCCCGGAGGGGTCAGTAGCGCGAGGTGCCGCAGTCCCGGCAGCGCTTCTTGGCCGTGGTGGTCTCGCCGTGGCAGTTCGGGCAGGTCCAGGACGCCCGCTCGGTGGGGCGCTCGGTGGTGGTCGTGGACATGGTGTTCTCCCCTGTCGTCCGGGAGCCCCCGACGGTAGGCAGCCGGGATGTCGGGCAGGTGTCCTGCGGGTTGCGGGACGACGCGATCTCCCCTGACTCCCCGCCCATCCCGCTCCCCCGGCTCCCCACCCATCCCGTCAGGGCGCACTGGCAGGGCACTGGTACGCGGGTGCAAGCCGGGCCTCCAGTCGGCGCCCAGTCCCGTACAGGGGGTGCGCGGGAGCGTCCTCGCAGCGAGCCGGACAGCGGCTCGACCCCCGAGGAGGCACTGCCATGACCCGCACCGCCCCGACCCGCACCCGCGCCGCCCGCACCGTGCTGCGCACCGCCGTCCCCGCGACCGCGTTCGCCGCCGTGCTCGCCGGCGCCGGCACCGCGTCGGCCGGCCCGGTCGCCTACAACGCCTACGACACCGACGCCAACGGCTACGTCGACCTGTACGCCTTCGACGACAGCGGCGACCGGTACGAGGACACCTGGGCCGTCGACTGGGACGAGGACGGCTACGTCGAGCAGGTCGCCGTCGACACCGACCTCGACGGCTGGGCCGACACCTTCGCCTTCGACGGCGACGAGGACGGCTACGTCGAGGAGGTCGGCGTCGACACCACCGGCAACGGCCTGCCCGACGTGTGGGGCGCCGACTCCGACCTCGACGGGTACGTGGACGCCGCCGCCTACGACGTCGACGACGACGGGTACGCCGACTTCTCCGAGCCGATGGCCCCGACCTCCTACGCCTACGCGTCGGTGACCTACGTCTTCGCCGAGGCCGACGGCTGGACCTATTGGGAGGTGTCGGTCGAGTACGGCTACGGCCTGACCTCCGACCGGGACGACAGCGGGATCGAGCCGGCGGCCGGCGGGACGTTCACCGCCGCCGAGGACACCGCCGCCGAGGACACCGCCGCGGGGGACACCGCGCACCAGTGGACCGGCGACCCGGTCGCCACCGCGGTGCGGGAGCTCGCCGGCCTCTTCTGAGCCGGCCGATGAGTCCAGCGCCCGGCGCCGGTCCCGAGGAGGTGGCCGTCTTCCTCCTCGTCCCCGGCGCCGGTGGGCGCGCCTGGTACTGGCACCGCCTGGTCCCCGAGCTCGAACGCCGGGGTCACCGGGCGGTCGCCGTCGACCTGCCCGCCGACGACGACACCGCCGGGCTTCGGCGGTACGCCGAGGTGGCGACGGCCGCGCTCGACGCCCGGTCCGCGGACGGGGACGCCGTGGTGGTCGGGCAGTCGATGGGCGGGCTCACCGCGCCGCTGGTGGCCGCCCGCCGGCCGGTGCGGCTGCTGGTCCTGCTCAACGCGATGGTGCCGCGGCCCGGCGAGACCGGCGGGGAGTGGTGGGACGCCGTCGGTCAGGCGGAGGCCCGGGCGGCGTGTGCCCGCGCACAGGGCCGTCCCGTCGACGACGTCGGGTCCGACTTCTCCCACGACGTGCCGCCGGAGGTGTGGGCCGCCGGGGCCGGGCACGCCGGCGACCAGTCGGGGACCCCGTTCGGCGAGCCGTGGCCGCTGGTCGCCTGGCCCGACGTGCCCACGCGGGTGCTCGCCGGCGCGGAGGACCGCTTCTTCCCGGTCGCGCTGCAGCGGCGGGTGGCCCGCGAGCGGCTGGGCCTGGGGATCTTCGAGGTCCCCGGCGGGCACCTGTGCGCGCTCAGCCGGCCGGTGGAACTGGCGGGCGCCCTCGACGCCCTGGTGGCGCAGACCTCGCCCCGACACGCGGGCGGGAGATGACAGCGAGGGGGTGAAAGGCGCAGGATGGTCGATTGCCGCGCGCGCCAGGAATGGCGCTCGAAATGGCAGCGAAGACAACTTCGGCCATTCTAGCAGAGGGAAGTGCATTGCCGGCGAGCCCGTCCGACGTCGTCCCCGACCCCGATCTCGCCTCCGCGCGGGACCTGGCCCTCGAGCAGGAGTACGTCACCGACCTGTACCGCCGTCTGGACGCGGCGCGCGAGCTGGCCAGCACCCGCTGGCGGCAGGCGATCACCTGGCCGGCCGTCGACCCGCAGGCGCTGCAGGAGCGCGACGCCACCGTCCGCTTCCACGGCGAGCGGGTGGTCGCGCTCGACGCCGCCGAGGCCGGGCTGGTGGTCGGCCGCATCGACCGCGCCGACGACGGCGGCGCCCTCTACGTCGGCCGGATCGGCCTGCCCGGCGACGACCCGGCGCAGGACCCGGCGCTGGTCGACTGGCGGGCCCCCGCGGCCCGGCCGTTCTACGTCGCGACGCCGGTGCAGCCGCTGGGCATCGTGCGCCGCCGGCACATCCGCACCCGCGGGCGCACCGTCGTCCGCCTCGACGACGAGGTGCTCACCGACGGCGTCATGGGCTCGGGCCTGACCGGGGAGACCGCGCTGCTGGCCGCGCTCGACGCCTCGCGCACCGGCCGGATGACCGACATCGTCCGCACCATCCAGGCCGAGCAGGACCGGGTGATCCGCAGCGACGCCGCCGGCGTGCTCGTCGTCCAGGGCGGGCCGGGCACCGGCAAGACCGCCGTCGCGCTGCACCGGGCGGCCTACCTGCTCTACACGCACCGCGAGCGGCTGGCCCGCCGCGGCCTGCTCGTCGTCGGCCCGACGCCGACGTTCCTGCGCTACATCGCCGACGTGCTGCCCTCCCTCGGCGAGACCGGCGTGCTGCTGGCCGGGCTCGGGCAGCTGCGCCCGGGCCTGGACGCCCGCGGCGAGGAGTCGCCGGGGACCGCGGCGGTCAAGGGCCGGCTGGAGATGGTCGACGTGCTGCGCGCCGCGATCGCCGACCGGCAGGTGGTGCCCGCCGCGCCGCGGGAGGTCGAGGTCGACGGGTTCCGGCTGCGGCTGCGGCCGATCGACGTCACCCGCGCGCGGAACGCGGCGCGGCGCGCGGACCCGCTGCACAACCTGGCCCGGCCGGTGTTCGTCCGCCGCGTCGTCGACACGCTGACCAAGCGCTACGCCGACCGGCTCGGCCGGGACGTGGACGGCGGCGCGGGCCTGCTCGACCGGGAGGACGTCGCCGCGCTGCGCCGCGAGGTGAGCGAGGACCCGGGCGTGCGGTCGCTGCTGGCCGAGCTGTGGCCGGTGCTCACCCCCGAGCGGCTGCTCACCGACCTGTTCGCCGACCCGGCGCGGATCGCCGCGGCCACCCCCGGCTGGTCCGACGCCGACCGCGCGCTGCTGCACCGCCCGCGCGGCAGCGAGTGGACCCCCGCCGACGTGCCGCTGCTCGAGGAGGCCGAGGAGCTGCTCGGCTTCGACGACAGCGCGCAGCGCGCCCGCGCCGACCGGGACCGCCGCCGCGCGCTGCAGCGGGCCCAGGAGACCCTCGACGTGCTGCACGGCTCCCGGTCGGTGGACCTGGAGGACGAGCACCTGGAGGCCGAGGTGCTCAGCGCCGGCGACCTGCTGTCGGCCGAGGACCTCGCCGACCGGCAGCGCGAGCTGGACCTGCGCACCACCGCCGAGCGGGCCGCCGCCGACCGCACGTGGACCTTCGGGCACGTCGTCGTCGACGAGGCGCAGGAGCTCTCGCCGATGGCCTGGCGGCTGCTGGTGCGCCGCTGCCCGACCCGGTCGATGACCGTCGTCGGCGACGTCGCGCAGACCGGCAGCCTGGGCGGCGCGCAGCGGTGGGACGCCGTCCTGCGCCCGCACGTCGGTGACGCGTTCCGGCTGGAGGAGCTGACCGTCAACTACCGCACCCCGGCCGAGGTGATGGCGGTGGCCGCCGACGTGCTGGCCGCGACCGGCACCGGGCTGCGGCCGCCGCGGTCGGTGCGCAGCGGCGGCACGCCGCCGGTCGCGGAGGTCACCGGGGAGTCCGCGCTGGCCGGGCGGGTCGCCGCGGTCGCCGCGGACCTCGCCGCCCGGGAGGGGACGACGGCGGTGCTCGTGCCGCCGAGCCGGGTGGCCGGCGTCGTCGCGGCGCTCGCGGAGCTGCGGCCGGACGTGCAGTCCGGGCCGGGCGCGGACTCCTCGTTGGGGCCGGTGGTGCTCACGCCGGGCGAGGCCAAGGGCCTGGAGTTCGACTCGGTGGTGGTCGCCGACCCGCAGGGCGTGCTCGACGAGGGCGTGCGTGGGCTCAACGACCTCTACGTCGCGCTCACCCGCGCCACCCAGCGGCTGACCGTGCTCTCCCCCGGTCCGCTCCCCGCGGTCCTCGGCCGGCTGGCGGCCGCGGCGGCCTGAGACCGGGCCGCCGGGCCCGGCGGGACCACCTCCGCGGACGCTCGTGCTCTGCCCCCACATGCGGGGCAGAGCACGAGCGCGCGGAGGGACACCCGTCTGCCTCCTCTTCGAGCTCTGCCCACACGGGCGGGGCAGAGCACGAGCGCGCGCGGAACGGGTCAGCGCGGCTGCATCACCACGCGGCTGGCCGGCAGGGCGGGGATGCGGTGCAGCGCGATGGTCAGGTCCTGGCCGGGGGCGAAGTCCGCCTGCAGCCGGGCGAGCCGGGGCGCCAGCGCGGCGAGCAGCGCGACCGTGATCCGCTCGCCGGGGCAGCGGTGGTTGGTCCGCGGGTCGCCGCCGCCCTGGGGCACCAGCTCGAACTCGCCGATCTCGCGGCCGAGGAACCGCTCGGGGCTGAAGGCGTAGGGCTCCTCCCACAGGTCCGGGTCGTGGTTCTGCCCGTACAGGTCGAGCAGCACCATCGCGTTCCTCGGGATCGTCTGACCGGCGAACTCCAGCCGCTGCGGCGCCCGGCCGCCGATGAACGGCGCGAAGGGGTAGAAGCGCCGCACCTCGTGCGCCCACGCCTCGGCGAGGGGGGCGTCGGCGGCGGCCAGCTTGCCGCGGTAGTCCGGCCAGGTGGCGAGCGCGTGCCCGGAGAAGGCCAGGAACCAGGCGACGGCGGTGGTCGGGCGGATGACGTTGAGCAGCTCCACGGCGGCCACCCGCGGGTCCAGCAGCCCGCCGTCGGCGTCCCGGTGCGCGGCCACGACCTGCAGCACCGACCCCGCCGGCACGACCAGCTCCCCGGACCGCACCCGCTGCACGATCCCGGCGAGCCACTCCTCCCGCCGGCCGCGGGCCCGCCGCGCACGCCAGTGCCGCGGCCCGGCGGTGGCGAAGCCGTCGACCATCGCCAGCAGGTCGCGGGCCAGCGCGGGCACCTCGTCGTCGGCGACCGTGATCCCCGCCCACCGGGTGACGGCGCCGGCGATCACCCGCGCCGCCTCGTCGAACAGCACGAACTGCGGGCGGCCGGCCCACTCGCGGGCGGCGTCGTCCCAGGCGGCGGCGGCCCGCTGGGTGAGCGCCTCGATCGCGGCGGGGTCCATGAGCACCCGGACGAACATCGCCTTGCGCACCCGGTGCGCCTCGCCGTCGAGGGTGTGCACCGCGCCCTTGCCGAACAGCGTGCCCTGCACCGGCTCGGGGATGGCGTGCGCGCGGTGCACGTGGTCCTCGTCGTAGAGGAACCGCGCCGCCTCCGGGCCCTCGATGCCGGCCGCGGGCAGGCCGCCCAGCCGCGTCCCGACGGCGTGCCGGCCGTGGGCGCGCCGCAGGTCGGGCAGCCAGGCGTAGCCCTTGACGAGCAGGGCGAGGGAGTTCTCCAGGCGCATGGGTCCCGCGGTTCCCCCTACGGGGCCGGGCCAACCCCGTGCCGAGGCGGGCCGACCTCAGCCCGGGCGCTGTTGCTGCAGCCGGTCGTCGCGGGCGTCGGTGGCCTCGTCGACGGGGCCGTCGTCGCCGGACCCGTCGCGGCGGCCGCCCGAGCGCCCGGCGCCCAGCCGGCGCAGCAACGCGGCCACCTCCCCCGCCGCCGACGGCGTCGACGCCCCCTCCGGCAGCGCCTCGGCGACCTGCTGCAGCGCCTCGGCCAGCACCCGCTCCTCGTCCGAGAGCATCCCGCGGTAGGCCGGGTCGAGCAGGTACCCGGTGGGTGGCGTGGACAGGCAGCCGAGCAGGTCCAGCAGCACCTCCAGCCGGCGCGCGGCCTCGGCCGGCGAGGCGTCCGCCCCGCCCATCGCCACCGTCTCCACGTCCTGCTCCCACAGCCGGCTGCGGGCGGCGTCCTCGCGCAGCGCGAGCACCGTGCCGGAGCGGCGGCGCGGCTCCCGCCCGGGCACCTGCACCGCGCTGCGCACCTGGTGGGCGATGCGGATCAGGTCGTCGTCGAGCATCGAGGTGCCCACGAACAGCACGTGCCGGGTGAGCAGCAGCGAGTGCAGGACGCCGGAGAGCGCGGCGCGGGAGTCGCCGAGCTGCAGGTACTCCTCGCGGGTCAGCACGACGCCGGCCGGGTGCGCGGCGTCGCCGTGCAGCTTGAGCAGCCACGGGCGGCCGGGCCGGGGCTCGTCGTAGGGCAGCACCGACAGCTCCCGGCCCATGTCGGCGGCGGCGAGCTCGACCAGCGGGTCGTAGTTGGTGGTCACGAACTCCTGCACGGGGAGGTCGGCGATCAGCGCGTGCGCCAGCGCGTACGGCCCGGGACCGAAGCGCTCCTGCACGAAGCGCTCGAGCTCGTCGCGGCCGAGCTCCCGGGCGAGCAGCGCCGCGGCGTCCTGCGGGGGCAGCCGGGACAGCCCCTCGCGCAGGTCGTCGTCGAGGCCCGAGCGGGCGGCCAGCTCCCCGAGGAGCTCCTCCCACGTCGGCAGGCCGGCGGCGGCGCTGACCCCGGCGCCGATGAACAGCGCCAGCTGGCCGCGGCGGGCGCGCTCCCCCAGCTGCTCGGCCAGCGCCCTCAGCGGCTCGGGCAGGTCCCAGCCGGCGTCGTCGCCGCGGCGCACCCGCTGGGCGGCGGCGAGGTCGCTGGGCCCGCGCAGCACGAGCGCGACGTCGAAGCCGTGCTCGTCGGCGGCCTCGCGCAGCACCGGCAGCAGCTGCTGCAGCAGGTCCCCGCGCCGCCCGGCCGCCCCGCCCCAGCCGGTGCCCAGCGCCGGCAGCCCGACCAGCCGCCGGGCCCGGCCGTGCACCGGCTCGGACACCTCGCGGCGGGCGACGGCGGCCAGCGCCTCGCGGGCGCCGTCGAGCAGCCAGCCCAGCCCGCGGCCGCAGTCGTCGACGGTGTCGAGCAGCCAGGCCCGCCGCGGCCCGGTGCCGGGGACCTCGAGCACCCGCTCGTCGCCGTGCCACGCCAGGTCGACGCACACGCCGTCGGCGTCCTGGTCGCTGACCAGGTCGTCGGGCAGCAGCGCCCGCCAGCTGGCGGCGATGCGCAGCGTGCGGCCGGTGGGCACGAGGACGTCGTCGCAGGACAGGCGGGTGAGGTCGGCGCCGACGACGAAGACGTGTCCACTCACGCCCGCTCTCCTACCCACGGCACCGCCGGGACGGAACGAGATCGGGCGACTCGCGACCGGAGCGGCCGCGTCAGCCGGCCTGCGGGACGCCGCAGCCGCCGGCCGAGCAGGCGCAGCCTCCGCACCCGGCCGGGCGGGCCGGCGCCGGGGCGTGGGCGACCGCGCGCAGGCCGGCCGCGGCGACCAGCAGCGGCACCGCCGCGAGGCCGGCAGCCAGGGCGGCGACCACCGTGGCGACGTCGGCGGCGCGGTCGGCGCCCTGGACGGCGAGGGTGCCGGCGAGCAGCGCGCCGACCAGCACCGTCCACACGAGCAGCGCCGCGCCGCCGCGGCGGGCGGCGCCCCCGCGGGCGAACGCGACGGCCGAGCCGGCCAGCAGCACCAGCGGGACGCCGGCGAGCAGCACCCAGCCGGTCGCGGCGGCGGAGACGACGGCCACCGCGACCGCGGCCACCCCACCGGCGACGGCGGCCGCACCGGCCGGGACCGACCCCGCGCGCAGCAGCCCCGCGCCGCGGGCGGCGGCGAGGACGCCCAGCCCGCCGAGCAGCAGCCGGGCGCCGAGGTCACCGGTCACGACAGCGAGCACCGCGAGGACGACGAGCACGACGCCGAGGGCGGCGCGCAGCGGCCAGGCGCGGCGGGCGACGTCCCGTTCGGTGCGGAGAGGAGCGGTGCCCGTCCTCGTGCGTGCCGTCTTCGTGCGTGCCGTCGTCGCGTTGACCACGACGCCCAGTGTCCCGCATCGGCCGCCGGACCCGCCGCGGCGGCCCGGTGCGTGCGACGCTCGGGTCCCCGCGCGAGCAGGCGCACGGGCGAGGACGACGGGGGCGGCGTGACCGAGGGCGGGGTCCGGGCGCCCCAGCGCGCTGCCCGCAGCCGCCTGCTCGAGCACGTCGCCCGCGCCGGGCTGGTCGGCTACGCCCTCATCCACCTGCTGGTCGCCTGGCTGGCGGTGCAGCTCGGCTGGGGCACGCCCGGGCTGGTCGCCCCCGCCGAGTCCACCGACTCCGCGGGCGCGCTCGCCCTGCTCGCCGCCACCCCGCTGGGCAACGTGCTGCTGTGGGTGCTGGCCGGCGCGCTGGCCGGCCTGTGCCTGTGGCAGGCGGTCGAGGTGCTGCGCCACCACCACCGGCTGCCGCCGCCGGGCCGCGAGCGCCGCGCGGCGCTGGTACAGGTGGTCAAGACCGTGGGGACGGCGGCGTTCTACGGCTACCTGGCGGTGGCCGCCGTCCGGCAGGCCCTGGGCCTGGTGCACGCGCCGGCCGAGGACCGCGAGGCCGTGCGGGGCGTGCTGTCGTGGCCGGCCGGGCAGGAGCTGGTGGTGGGCGTCGCGGCGGTCGTCGTCGGCATCGGGCTCTACCACGTGCGCAAGGGCCTGCGGTCGGACTTCCTCGGCGAGATCGACCTCCGCACCGTCGCCCCGGCCCTGTGCCGGCTCACCCACCGCTTCGCCCAGGTCGGCTTCGTGCTCAAGGGCGTGGCGCTGGTCCTCGTCGGCGGCATCGTCGGCTGGGCCGCGGCGACCTTCGACCCGGCGCGCGCCACCGGTCTGGACGGCGCGCTGCGCGCCGTCGCCGGGGAGCCCTACGGCCGGTGGCTGCTCGTCGTCGTCGCCACCGGGCTGGCCTCCTTCGCCGTCTACCTGCTGGCCCGGGCCCGGCACCCGGTCGGCTGACCGGCGCGGCGGCCGTCCCCGTGCCACGCTGACGCCGCACAGGAGCGGACCGAGGAGGGCGGCCATGACCGGAACGGGGACGGCGACGGGCAGGCCGGGCAGGAGCGACGCCCTCGAGAACCTGGCCCGCGTGGGGCTCGTCGCCTACGGCGTCGTCCACCTGCTCGTGGCGTGGCTGGCGCTGCAGCTGGCCTGGGGCGGCGGCGACCAGCCGGCCGACCAGTCCGGCGCGCTGGGCACCCTCGCCGAGACGCCGGTCGGCAAGCCGCTGCTGTGGGTGCTGGGCATCGGGCTGGTGGCCCTCGCGCTGTGGCAGGCCGCCGAGGTGCTGCGCTGGCGGTACGGCTGGTCGGCGTCGGGCGAGCTGCGCAAGAAGGCGGTCACCAAGTCCGTCAAGGCGGTGGCCAAGGCGGTCGTCTACGTCGTGCTGGCGGTGACCGCGTTCCGGTTCGCCACCGGCGCCGGCCAGTCGAGCGCGGCCCAGCAGCAGCAGACCGCGGCCGGGATGTTCGGCTGGCCCGGCGGCCGCTGGCTGGTCGGCGTGGCCGGCCTGGTGGTCATCGGCATCGGGATCCACCAGGTGCTCAAGGGCGTGAAGAAGAGCTTCGTCGACGAGATCGACCTCGCCTCCGCGCCGCCGTCGGCGCGCCGCACGGTCACCCGCCTCGGCCAGGTCGGTTACCCGGCCAAGGGCGTGGCGTTCGGGGTGGTCGGCGCGCTGCTGGTCTACGCGGCGGTCACGTTCGACCCGGCGAAGGTCTCGGGCCTCGACGGCGCGCTGCGCACCATCCTCGAGGCCCCGTTCGGGAAGGCGCTGCTGACCCTCGTGGCCGTGGGCATCGCCGCGTTCGGGGTCTTCTGCTTCGTCCGGGCCCGCTACCCCGAGCGGACGTGACGGGGCCGTTCTCCCGTGTGCACCGGGCGGTCGCGGCCGCCCGGGAGGTCACCGACCACCCGGTGCTGGCGGCCGCCGCCCGCGTCGGGCTGGTCGCCTACGGGGTGGTGCACCTGCTCATCGGCTGGCTGACCTGGCGGGTCTCCCGCGGCGCGGCCGGCACCGACGCCGACCAGACCGGGGCGCTGGAGACGGTCGCCGGCACCCCCGGCGGGTCGGTGCTGCTGTGGGCGATCGGCCTGGGTCTGCTGGCGCTGGCGCTCTGGCAGGGCGGGGAGGTGCTGCTGTGGTGGCGCGGGCTGCTCGACCGCGTGCACCGCACCCGCACCGCCGTCGTCTGCGCCAAGTGCCTGGCGAAGGCCTTCGTGTACGCCGTCCTCGGGGTCACCGCGCTGCTGTTCGCCGTCGGCGCCGAGTACGAGGCCGACGAGCGGCTGCGCGAGCTGACCGGCGAGACCCTCGAGGTGCCCGGCGGCGCGGTGGCGGTGGCGGTCGCGGCCACCGGCGTCGTCGCCGTGGGGCTGTACTCGCTGTGGCGCGGGGCCACCGGCGGCTTCATGAAGGACGTCGACCTGCCCGCCGCGCCCGACCGGTGGGAGCCGGTGATCGAGGCCGTCGGGCGGGTCGGGTACGTGGCGAAGGGCGTGGCGTTCGGCGTCGTCGGGGTGCTGCTGTGGCGCGCGGCGACGACCGCCGACGTCTCCACCGCCACCGGCCTGGACGGCGCGATGACCACGATCGGCCGCACCGGCGCGGGCCCGTGGCTGCTCACCGTCGTCGCGGCCGGGTTCGCGGCGTTCGGCGTCTACGCCCTGGCCCGCGCCCGCTACCCCGACCGCGACCCGTCGTCGTGAGCGGGGTGACAGAAATGGCCATTTCTGCCACCCCGATCGGCCTCAGGTGCGGGGGCCGCCGGCGACGTAGACGACCTGGCCGGAGACGAAGCCCGCGCCCTCGCTGACGAAGAACGAGACGGTGTGCGCGATGTCCTCGGGCACACCGGCGCGGGCCACCGGGATCGCCGCGGCGCGCTCGGCCACGTACTCCTCCCAGTTCCGGCCGATCCGCTCGGCGGTCGCCCTGGTCATCTCGGTCTGGATGAAGCCCGGGGCGATGGCGTTGGCGGTGACGCCGAACTTGCCCAGCTCGAGGGCGAGGGTCTTGGTGAAGCCCTGCAGCCCGGCCTTGGCGGTGGCGTAGTTGGCCTGGCCGCGGTTGCCCAGCGCCGAGGTCGAGGACAGGTTGACCACCCGGCCCCACTTCGCCTCGACCATGTGCTTCTGGCAGGCGCGGGTCATGAGGAACGAGCCGCGCAGGTGGACGTGCATGACCAGGTCCCAGTCGGCGTCGGTCATCTTGAACAGCAGGTTGTCGCGGGTGACGCCGGCGTTGTTGACCAGCACGACCGGCGGGCCGAGCTCCGCGGCGATCCGGTCGACGGCGGCCTGCACCTGCTCGGGGTCGCCGACGTCGGCCCCCACCCCCAGCGCGCGCCCGCCGGCGGCCTCGATCGCCTGGACGGTGCCCGCGGTGGAGGACTCGTCGAGGTCGAGCACCGCGACGGCGAAGCCGTCGGCGGCCAGGCGGAGCGCGGTGGCCGCACCGATGCCGCGGGCGGCGCCCGTGACGATCGCGACGCGGGCGGGGGACTCGCTCATGGGGAGGTTCTCCTCGGGGTCGGGGGCTGCCGGCCGATCATGCCGGGCAGCCCCCGGACACGCCGGGCGGGGTGTGTTACACGCGCTCCAGGACGGCGGCCAGCCCCTGCCCGCCGCCGATGCACATCGTCTCCAGGCCGTAGCGGGCGCCGCGGCGGTCCATCTCGCGGGTCAGCGTCGCGAGGATCCGCCCGCCGGTGGCACCGACCGGGTGGCCCAGCGAGATGCCCGAGCCGTTGACGTTCATCCGGTCGAAGTCGGACTCGGTGAAGCCCCACTCGCGGGTCACCGCCAGCACCTGGCTGGCGAAGGCCTCGTTGAGCTCGATGAGGTCGATGTCGGAGAGCTTGAGGCCGGCGAGGTCCAGCGCCTTCGCCGTCGCCGGGACCGGGCCGATGCCCATGGTCCGCGGCGGGACGCCGGCCACCGCCCAGGACACGACGCGGGCCAGCGGGCGCAGGCCGTGCTCGGCGGCCTTCTCCGGCGAGGTGACGACGCAGACCGCGGCGCCGTCGTTCTGGCCGCTGGCGTTGCCGGCGGTGACGGTGGCCTCGGGGTCGTCCTTGCCCATGATCGGGCGGAGCCTGGCGAGGGTCTCGACGTTCGAGTCGGGGCGGATGTGCTCGTCGCGGTCGACGACGGTGTCGCCCTTCCGGCCCTTGACCGTCACCGGGACGATCTCGTCGGCGAACCGGCCCTCCGCGGTGGCGGCGGCGGCGCGCTGGTGGCTGCGGACGGAGTACTCGTCCTGCTCCTCGCGGCCGATCGAGTACTCCCGGCGCAGGTTCTCCGCGGTCTCCAGCATGCCGCCGGGCACCGGGTGGTTCACGCCGCCGGCGGTGACGCGGCCGCGGGCCAGGCCGTCCTGCAGCAGGACGCCGGGGCCGGCCTTGACGCCCCAGCGCATGGCGGTCGAGTAGAACGGCGCGTTGCTCATCGACTCGGCACCGCCGGCCAGCACGACGTCGGCGGCGCCGGTCTGCACCTGCATCGCGGCGTACAGCACCGCCTGGAGGCCCGAGCCGCAGCGGCGGTCGACCTGGATGCCGCTCGCGGTCACCGGCAGGCCGGCGTCGAGGGCGGCGACGCGGCCGATCGCCGGCGCCTCCATGGTCGGGTAGCAGTGGCCGAGGACGACGTCGTCGACCGACTCCGGCGGCAGGCCGGTGCGCTCCATGAGCGCCCTGACGACGGTGGAGGCGAGGTCCTGCACGGGCACGTCCCGCAGCGACCCCCCGAAGCCCCCGACGGGGGTCCGCAGCGGCTCACAGATGACCGCGTCACGCACGGCGTCCTCCTCCTCGACTCGGCCGGCGGGCAGGCCCCGCACCGCCGCCGAGTGTGCTCCCCGGCGCGGTGCCGCGCGCAGCCAGGTCGGGAGGCGGGTGTTACGCGGCGCCGGCTCCCGCGCCGCGCTCGACCTGCTCGACGCCCAGGAGGTCCCACAGGCCGGTGACCTGCAGCGCCCGGACCACCGCCCGCGTGCCGACCAGCACCCGCAGCCGGGCGCCCTGCGCCTCGGCGGTGCGGTGCGCGACCGCCAGCGCGGACAGCCCGGCCGAGTCGAGGAAGGTCACGGCCTCCAGGTCCACGGTGACCACCCGCGGGTCCGCGGCGAACGCGCCGTCGAGCTCCCGGCGGAGCAGCGGCGCGCTGGCGCAGTCGATCTCACCGGTGCACACGAGCCGGGTGACCCCGTCGAGGGAGGCGGTCTCGACGGTCAGCAGGTCGTCGGCGGAGCCCGAGGTCGTCGGGGGGTCTGAGGAGATGGTGGTCACGGTGCGCCTCTCGGTCGAGGGCGGGCCCGTGCGGAGGACAGCGGCTCGAGAGCCACACCACGGCGCGGAGTCCGGCATTGGCGGAGCACGGCTGGATGTTGAACCGCAACCCGGACGGTAGGCGCGGGGCGGATGGGGCGCAAGGTCCGCCACGGGGTGTCCACCGTGCCGGGACCGGCGTGTCGCCCGCGGCGCGCGGGGCCGTGACCAGGGACTCCGCGCCCGGGACGCCGGGGACGGCCCCCGCGCGCCGGGCGCGGGGATACTGGAGGCGTGAACGCGCGACTGGTGCTGGCGGGCCTGATCTGGGCGGCGGTCTCGGTCGTCGCGTTCCTCGCCATCCCGGACGTCATCGTCGCGTCGGGACTGGTCATCTTCGGCGCCGTACTGCTGCTGGTGCTGTTCATGGCCCGGGACTGGGACACGCACTCCTCCTTCGAGGAGCGGGAGATGCTCCGCGCGCGCCGGCGCAAGGACCGCTGGGAGCGCACCGCGGGCTCCCGCGCCCGCGACCGCGAGCGGTGGGAGGCCCACCAGGCGCGCAAGGCCGCCCGCTCGGCCGGCGCCGACGACGCCCCGCAGCGGTAGCCGCCGCCCGGAAGAGGACTCGACGGGCCGGGCCGGGTCCCGGCCGAGCTAGCCGACCGCGTCCTCCGCGGCGAGGTCGGCGGCCCGGCCGGGTTCGGCGAACGCCTCGGTCAGCGCCTGCCGCAGCGACCAGGCGCCGGACCGCCAGGCCAGCGCCCGGCCGAGCGCGGCGGGGCTGCCGTCCACGTGGTCGACGCCGTCGCCGGGCCACCACGGCACCGGCCGGCCGCCGGCCAGCAGCGGTTCGTGGACGGCGACCTCGCCGGTCAGCTCCGGCACACCCAGCCGGGCGGCGGCCAGGCCGGCTCCGGGCACCGCCGCCCACGGCTGCCGGCGCACCGGGGTGCTGGTGACCTCCGCGCGCACCCGCTCGCCGGCCAGCGGGAGGTCGAGCAGGTCGGCCACCGCCGCCGGCGCGCCGCCGGCCGGGACGAGCAGCGCGTCGACGAGCGGCTGCACCCACGGGGCGTCGAGCACCACGACGGCCTCCCGCGCGGGGTCGGCGACCCGGTCCGGCGCCACCCGCACGCGGCGCGGCGGGTCGACGTCGACGCCGTCGAGGGCGCGCGCCAGCCGGGCGTGGACCGTGCGCAGCACCGGCGCCGGCACGGTGCGGGCGGGGTCGCCGAGCCGGTCGAGCAGGTCGAGGGCGGTGTCCACGTCGGCGAGGACGTCGTCGACGGTGGCCGGCAGCCGCAGCCGCCCGAGCACCGCCGGCGGCCCCTCGGCCGGGTCGTACAGCCCCTGCAGTTCCCGGCTGCCGGGTGCGCTCAGCCGGTCGGGGCGCCGGCCGGCGAGCACCGGGTGGGTGCTCAGCCACCAGCGCAGGTAGGAGGGCACCGCGACGCCGTCGAGGACGACGTCGGCCCACGCCTGCTCCGGCGCGGCGGCCAGCAGCGGCAGCGCGGCGGCCCAGTCGGCGACCAGCTCCAGGTCCCGGACGGCGGTCAGCGGCGGCCACGCCGGCGGGGGCCCGCCGGGCGGCAGCCGGTCGAGGACGGCGTCGGCCCACGCGTCGGCGGCGTCGACGTCGAGGTCGTCGGGGTCCTCGGCGTGCACCAGCGCGAAGTCGGCGAGCACGCCCGCGGCCCGCAGCACGGCCGGGTCGTGCGCGGCGGCGAAGTCCGGGTCCAGCGTCCCGAGCGCGCCGTCGCGGAGGACGGCGGCCAGCGGGGCGCCGGGCAGCAGCAGCTCCCCCGCCGGCGCCCACGCGCCCTCGGCGTCGGGCAGCGCGAGCTCGGCCAGCCAGGGCAGCTCCCCCGGCGCGGTGCCCGCGGCGGCGACCAGCGCGAGCACGGCCTCGGCGAGAGCCGCGGGGTCGCCGTCGTCGAAGCCCTCCTCGACCGCGTCGACCGACTCCTCCACCGCGCCCCGCACGGCCGGGTCGGCGAGCACGACCGCGGCGGTCGCCGGGCGCGCGCCCAGCCGCTCGAGCAGCCGCCGGGCGGCCGGGTCGGCGACGGCGCCGGGGTCGGCGACCCGCAGGTGCAGCGGGCCCAGCCGCGCCACCGGCAGGTCCTCGCCGGGCAGCAGCACCCCGGCCGGGCCCGGGGCGGTCCGCCCGTCGGCCAGCGGCACCGGCAGCGCGCCCAGCTCCTCGCGGTCGGCGCCGTCGAGGGCGGCGTACAGCCGCGCCCACCAGTCCGCCGGCCGGCCGATCCCGGAGACGGCCTCCACCACCTGCGCGGGGCCGACCCGCCGCACGCCGAGGGCGGCCAGCGCGGGTGCCCCGTCGCGCCGGGACCAGCCCGCCGGCAGCAGCCCGGGCACGACCCCGGCGAGGACGGCGACCCGCTGGTCGGTGTCCTCGGTGAGGACCGCGGCCCGGTCCGGGGGCTGCCGGGTGCCGGGGTCGTCGGCGGCCGGCAGCCAGGCAGCGGCGCGCAGCCGGTCGAGGACCGCGGAGCCCAGGGCGGCGTCGAGCTCGGCGGCGGCCAGCCCGATGCGCGGCACCAGGCCCAGCACGGCGGGGTCGGCCGGGAGCCCGGTGACCAGGTCGGCATAGGTGTCCGCGGCGACGTCGACCAGCGCGTCGGTGACCGGGCCCGGCGCCACGTGCCGGCGGTCGGGGCCGAGCGGGAACGGCGCGATCAGGCGCACGGGCAGCGACAGCGGCTCGTCGCTCGGGGTCGGGGCGTGCACCACCTGGCGCCCGGTCAGCGGCACCGGCCGGCCGTCGTCGTCGAGGGGCACCGCCCAGGTGACGTCGTAGCCGCGGCGGGCGCGCTCCTCGACCGGGCGGCCGGCCAGCAGTTCCGCGGGCAGCTCGCCGCCGCGGGTGGCCAGCCGCCAGGTGGTGGTGCGGTCGCCGTCGCGGACCCGGGCCAGCGGCGGGGTGCGCGTGCACGCCAGGATGCGGACGGCGCCGCCGACGGCGATCTCGACCTCGGCGAGGCCCGGCAGCGCCAGCAGCAGCTCGGCCTCCAGCGCCTCGAGCGCGGTGCGGACGGCGGCCCGCGACCCGGCGCGCAGCGGCAGGACCACCTCGGTGGCGAAGCCGTCGGGCGGGGGGCCGTCGGCCGGCCACGGCAGCCGCAGCACCGGCACGGCGCCGTCGCGGCGGGCCAGCTCGCCCGCGAGCGCCGGGACGTCGGCCACCGCGGCGCGGGTGTGCGCCGCGCTGAACCGGACGCCGCCGGTGGTGGAGTGGACGGCCGGTTCGTCACTGACGGCGAGGACGGCGGCGAAGCCGACGCCGAACCTGCCGACCGCCTTCAGCTGCGGCTCGCCCGGACCCACGGAGCGGCCGACGGTCTGCACCTCGTCGCGCTTGGCGGAGGCGCGGAGGGTGGCCAGGCCGCCCACCCCGGCGGCGTCCAGCGGGGCGCCGGTGTTGGCCGCGCGCAGCACCTCACCCCCGCCGCCCACCGTGGCCAGCTCCAGCCGCAGCCGCCCGGGCACGCCCGCGCGCACCGCGGCGTCGGCGGCGTTCTGCGCCAGCTCGACCAGCAGCCGGTCCCGGTAGCCGCCGCGGACCAGGTCCTCCTCGGCGTTCGCGTCCTCGCGGAAGCGCGCCGGGGAGTCGGTCCACGCGGCGAGCACGCGGCGGCGCAGCCCCGCGGTGTCGAAGGGGTCGGCCACGGGCGCCAGCATGGCAGCGCACGGACCACCCGGACGGGTCCCGGACCGGAGCTACGCGCCGGTAACTTGCGCAGGTAACCTGCGCCACATGTCGCTCGCCGAGCAGATGGACACGGTCACCGACGCCGCCGCGGGCACGGTCGACCGGCACACCACCACCCAGACCTTCGAGTCGACGAACCCGGCCACCGGCGCCGTCGTCGGCGTCTTCCCGGTCCACGACGCCGACGCCGTCCGCGGGACCGTCGAGCGCGCCCGGCCGGCCGCCGCGCGCTGGGCCGGGCTCGGGTTCGACGGCCGCCGGCAGCGGCTGGCCGCCTACCGCGGCTACCTGGCCCGGCGGATGCACGAGCTGGCCGACCTGGTGCACCGGGAGAACGGCAAGCCGCACGCCGACGCCATCCTCGAGATCACCCTCGCGGTCGACCACCTGGCCTGGGCCGGGGCGCACGCGCGGAAGACGCTCGGCCCGCGGCGGGTGCGCGCCGGGATGCTCGCGGCCAACCACGCCGCCCACCTCGAGTACCAGCCGCTGGGCGTCGTCGGCGTCATCGGCCCGTGGAACTACCCGGTGTTCACGCCGATGGGCTCGATCGCCTACGCGCTGGCCGCCGGCAACGCCGTCGTCTTCAAGCCCTCGGAGTTCACCCCCGCCGTCGGCGCCTGGCTGGCCGCCGCATGGCGCGCGGCCGTCCCCGACGTCGCCGACGCCTTCCAGGTGGTCACCGGGTCCGGCGAGACCGGCGCCGCGCTGTGCCGGGCCGGCGTGGACAAGCTGGCCTTCACCGGCTCCGGGCCCACCGGCCGCAAGGTCATGGCCGCCTGCGCCGAGACGCTCACCCCGGTGCTCCTGGAGCTCGGCGGCAAGGACGCAATGATCGTCGACGACGACGCCGACGTGGCCGCCGCCGCCGACGCCGCCGTGTGGGGCGGCATGAGCAACGCCGGGCAGACCTGCATCGGCATCGAGCGGGTCTACGCCACGGAGAAGGTCTACGACGCCTTCGTCGCCGAGGTCACCGAGCGGGTGCGCGCCCTGCGGCCGGGGTCCGACGACGAGGCCGCCTACGGCCCGATGACCATGGCGTCGCAGACCGACGTCGTGCGGCGGCACCTCGACGACGCGACGTCCTCCGGCGGCCGGGCCGTCCTCGGCGGCAGCGTGGACGGCGGCTTCGTGGCGCCGACCGTGCTGCTCGACGTGCCCGAGTCCTCGGCCGCGGTCCGCGAGGAGACCTTCGGGCCGACGCTGACCATCACCCGCGTGGCCGACGCCGAGGAGGCGCTGGAGCGCACCAACGCGACGTCGTACGGGCTGGCCGGCGCGGTGTTCTCCCGGTCGAAGGCGCGGGCGATGGACCTCGCCCGCCGGATGCGCAGCGGCATGACCAGCGTCAACTCGGTGCTGACCTTCGCCTCGATCCCGGCGCTGCCCTTCGGCGGCGTGGGCGAGAGCGGCTTCGGCCGGATCCACGGCGAGGACGGGCTCAAGGAGTTCACCCGCGCCAAGGCGATCGCCCGGCAGAGGTACGCGCTGCCGGTCAACCTCATGTCCTTCGCCCGCCCGCCGGCGGCCGCCGACGCGCTGGCACGGGTCATGGGCATGGTCCACGGGCGGCACCGGTGAGCGGCGTGCAGGCCCCGGCACCAGGTGACCGCGCCGAGTACGACGTCGTCGTCGTCGGGGCGGGCTCGGCCGGCTGCGCGCTGGCCGCGCGGCTGACCGAGGACCCGTCGGTGCGGGTGCTCCTCCTGGAGGCCGGCGGCTCCGACGACGTCCTCGAGGTGCAGATCCCGGCGGCGCTGTACAAGGTCTGGCGCACCCGGCGGGACTGGAACTACACGACCGAGCCGCAGCCGGGCCTCGGCGGGCGCGGGCTGTTCTGGCCGCGCGGGAAGCTGCTGGGCGGGTCGTCGTCGATCAACGCGATGATCTACGTCCGCGGCGCGGCGGCCGACTACGACGAGTGGGCGCAGCTCACCGGTGACCCGTCGTGGTCCTACGAGGCGGTGCTGCCGCTGTTCCGGCGGATGGAGGACAACGCACGCGGCGCCGACCGCTTCCACGGCGTCGGCGGGCCGCTGCGGGTGGAGGACCTGCGCTCGCCGCACCCGTGGACGCGCGCGGTGGTCGAGTCGGCGGTCGCGGCCGGCTACCCGCGCAACGACGACTTCAACGGCGCCGCCCAGGAGGGCGTGGGCCAGTACCAGGTGACGCAGAAGCGGGGCCGCCGCTGGTCGGCCGCCGACGCCTACCTGCGCCCGGCGCTGGGCCGGCCGAACCTCACCGTGCTCACCGGCGCGCTGACCACCCGGGTGCTGGTCTCGGGCGGGCGGGCCACCGGCGTCGAGTACCGGCGCGGCGGGCAGACGCACACCGCGCACGCGGCCGGCGAGGTCGTGCTGTGCGGCGGCGCGGTGAACTCGCCGCAGCTGCTCATGCTGTCGGGCATCGGGCCGGGCGCGCACCTGCGCGAGGTCGGCGTCGACGTCGTCCACGACCTCCCCGGCGTGGGCGGCGGGCTGCAGGACCACCCGCTGGTGCCGGTCATCTGGGACGTGCGCTCCGGGAAGTCGCTGTTCCGGGCCGAGTCGCCGTCGGGGTACGCGCAGTGGTTCGGCGCCCGGCGCGGGCCGCTGTCGTCGAACCTGGCCGAGGCGGGGCTGTTCACCCGCTCGCGGCCGGACCTCGACCAGCCCGACCTGCAGTACCACTTCCTGCCGGTCAAGTTCTGGCGGCAGGCGGAGGTCGACCCCGACGTCGACGCGTTCACCGCCGCCGCCGTCCTGGTGCACGTGCACTCCCGGGGCTCCGTGCGGCTTCGCTCGGCCGACCCGACGTGGGCACCGGCCATCGACGCCGGCTACCTCACCGACGAGCGGGACCTCGACGCGCTGGTGACCGGCGTGGAGAAGGCCCGCGAGATCGCCTCGGTCGGGCCGCTGGCCTCCGTGCTGGCCGCGGAGTGGTCCCCGGGCGGCACGGTGCGCACGGCCGACGCGCTGCGGGCGAAGGTGCGGGAGACGCTGGAGTCGCTGTACCACCCGGTGTCGTCGTGCCGGATGGGCACCGACGGCGACGCGGTGGTCGACCCGCAGCTGCGGGTGCACGGGCTCGACGGGCTGCGGGTGGTGGACGCCTCGGTGATGCCGACGCTGGTCCGCGGCAACACGAACGCGCCGACGATCATGATCGCCGAGCGCGCCGCCGACCTCATGGCCGGCCGCACCGTCGACCCGGCCCTGGCCGCCACCACCGCCTGACGCCACTGCGCTTCGGAGGGGCTGGTCCCGGTCGGGTGTCCGGAGCATCCTCGGGACCCGGCCGGGACCACGACGAGGAGGAGCCATGGCCCGCACGCCCCAGGAGGTCTTCGAGCACCACGTGGCCGCGATCGGCGCCGCCGACGTCGACGCGATCGCCGCGGACTACAGCGAGGACGCCGTCCTGATCACCCCGGACCGGGTCCTGCGCGGCCGCGACGGCGTCCGACAGCTGTTCTCCACGCTGCTCGGCGAGCTCCCCGACGCGGCCTGGGAGGTCCCCACCCGGGTCTTCGAGGGCGACGTGCTGTTCATCGAGTGGAGCGCGGTGGCCGACAAGGCCCGCGTGCTCGACGGCGTCGACACGTTCGTCTTCCGCGACGGCGAGATCCGGCTGCAGACCGTGCGGATGACCCTGGAGCGCCTGGACTGACCGCCGTCAGCCGTGGGTGGTGGCGGCCGAGGCGGTGGTCGGCTCGGTGGGCGCCGCGGGCGGGGCGGCGGGCGTCGGGCGGCGGCGGATGGAGATCGACAGCGCCGCGGCCACGAGGCACAGCGCGCCGGCGCCGAACCAGGCGAGGTCGTAGGAGCCGGTGACGTCGCGGATCACCCCGCCGCCGAACGCGGCCACCGCCGACCCCACCTGGTGCGAGGCGAACACCCAGCCGAACACGACCGGCGCCCGCGCGCCGAAGTGCTCGCGGCACAGCGCCAGGGTCGGCGGCACGGTGGCCACCCAGTCCAGCCCGTAGAAGACGATGAACGCGATCATGCTGACGTGCAGGTCCGGCCCGAACAGGGGCGGCAGCAGGAACAGCGAGAACCCGCGCAGCGCGTAGTAGGCCAGCAGCAGCACCCGCGGGTCGGTGCGGTCGGTGAGCCAGCCGGACAGCACGGTCCCGGCGATGTCGAAGACCCCGACGACGGCGAGCAGCGACGCCGCCGTCGTCACCGGCATGCCGTGGTCGTGCGCGGCCGGGATGAAGTGCGGCTGCACCAGCCCGTTGGTCGAGGCGCCGCAGATGAAGAAGCCCGCGGCCAGCAGCCAGAACGGCCGGGTGCGCGCGGCGTCGAGCAGCCCGCGGACGGCGGTGCGCGCGGCACCGGTGCGCACCGGCTCGGCGTCGTCGGCGGCGGTCCCGCCGTAGGGGACGGCACCGACGTCGCGCGGGCGGTCTCGCAGCAGCCAGGCGACGAGCGGGACGACGGCGAGCGCGGCGGCCGTGGTGCCCAACGACGCCGCCCGCCAGCCGCCGCCGGTCTGCGCGACCGCCGCGACCACCGGCAGGAACACCAGCTGCCCGGTCGCGCCGCCGGCGGTGAGGATCCCCGAGACCAGCCCGCGGCGGGCGACGAACCAGCGGCCGGTCACCGTGGCCACCAGCGACAGCGCCATCGAGCCGGTGCCCAGCCCGACCGCGAACCCCCACAGCAGCACCAGCTGCCAGCTCGCCGTCATGAACACGGTCAGCCCGCTGCCGAGCGCCGTGAGCAGCAGCGCGCCGACGACGACCCGGCGGATGCCGAACCGCTCCATGAGCGCCGCGGCGAACGGCGCGGTCAGCCCGTACAGCGCCATGTTCACCGCGACGGCGGCCGAGATGGTCGACACCGACCAGCCGAACTCCTCGCGCAGCGGGTCGATGAGCACCCCGGGCACCGCGCGGAAGGCCGCGGCCCCGACCAGCGCCAGGAAGGTCACCGCGGCCACCCACCAGGCGGGGTGGACACGGCGGGCGTGCGGCGGCGCGGCGGTGGTCACGAGCGGAGAGCATGACCGACGGCCGGGTTCCCGGGCCAGTGGCCCGGCGGCCAACACGTGCAAGGATCCGGCCATGACATCCGGCCCGGCCCCGGCCCGGCACGAGGTGGTCGTGGTCGCCGTCGACCGCGTCGTCGGCTTCGAGCTCGGGCTGCCCTACCGCCTGCTCGGGCTGGCCGAGGACGCCCACGGCCGGCCCCTCTACCGGGTGCGGGTGGCCACCCTCGACGGGCGGCCGGTGCGCACCGCCGACGGCTTCTCGGTGCTGCCCGACCACGACGGGTCGGTGCTCGCGGAGGCGGACACCGTCGTCGTCCCGGGGATCATGGGGGGCCCGGCCGTCGTCGAGGGCCGGATCCCCGGCGAGCTGCGCGACGCCCTGCGCGCGGCGGCCGGCCGGGCGCGGATGGTGTCGATCTGCACCGGCTCCTCGGTGCTCGCCGCGGCCGGCCTGCTCGACGGGCGGCCGGCCGCCACCCACTGGCGCGACGTCGAGCACTTCCGCCGCAACTTCCCCGCCGTCCGGCTCGACCCCGACGTCCTGTTCGTCGACGACGGCGACGTGCTCACCTCCGCCGGCGTGGCCGCGGGCATCGACCTGCTGCTGCACCTGGTGCGGCGCGACCACGGCAGCGAGGTGGCCAACCGGGTGGCGCGGCGCAACGTCGTCGCGCCGTGGCGGGAGGGCGGGCAGTCCCAGTTCGTCGAGCGGCCACTGCCCGAGGCCGGCGACGCCGGGACCGCGCCCACCCGCGTCTGGGCACTCGAGCGCCTGGGCGAGCCGTTGAGCCTCGCCGACCTCGCCGCGCACGCGCGCATGAGCGTGCGCACCTTCACCCGGCGGTTCCGCGAGGAGACCGGGGTGTCGCCGCAGCGGTGGCTCGCGGGGCAGCGGATCGCGCTGGCCCGCCGGCTGCTGGAGTCCACCGACGCCCCCGTCGACCGGGTCGCCGCCGACGCCGGGTTCGGCACGCCGGCGTCGCTGCGCGCCCACCTGCGCGCCGCGATCGGGGTCTCGCCCGGTGCCTACCGCCGCACCTACCGCGGGGCCGGCCGCACGGCGGTGTGACGCGCGACTCCCCCGCCCGCGGCAGGATCGGCCCCCGCGTCTGGTTGAGTGGGGCATACCGGCGCCGCCCTCGCTCATCCGGAGCTGCAGGACTCGACGTCGGGCTGGTGCAGCGCCACGGAGGCGCGCCCGGCTGTCCGACGTCGCCCACGGCGCGACCCGCCCCGCAGACGGGGCCGGCGTGCGCCCGCGTGCGGTGGCCGAGGACGGCGACCCGAGTACCACCGAGGAACCCATGACCTCCCCGCAGTCCCCCACGCCCGCCGGCACGTCCCGGCCCCGCCGCCGTCGCGGCGGCCGCGGTCGCGGCGCCGGCAGCACCGCCCCCGCCACCACGGTGCCGGCCACCACCGAGACGGCCCCGGAGCCGCAGGAGATCCCGGCCGGCGACGTCGCCACCGTGCTCCCCACCGACGCCACCTTCGCCGAGCTCGGCGTGCCCGCCCCGCTGGTCGAGGTGCTCACCGCCAGCGGCATCACCGCGCCGTTCCCCATCCAGGTCGCGACGCTGCCCGACTCCCTCGCCGGCCGCGACGTGCTCGGCCGCGGCCGCACCGGCTCGGGCAAGACCATCGCCTTCAGCCTGCCGCTGGTGGCCCGCCTGGCCGCCTCGACCACCCGGCGGCAGCCGCGCAGGCCGCGGGCCCTGGTCCTGGTGCCGACCCGCGAGCTGGCCAACCAGGTGATGGCCACCGTCGAGCCACTGGCCACGGCGCTCGGCCTGCGCACCACCACCGTCTTCGGCGGCGTCGGGCAGAACCCGCAGGTGCAGGCCCTGGCCGCCGGCGTCGACGTCGTCGTCGCCTGCCCCGGCCGGCTCGAGGACCTCATCGGCCAGGGCCACGCCGACCTGTCCGCCGTCGAGGTGACCGTGCTCGACGAGGCCGACCACATGGCCGACCTCGGCTTCCTGCCCGGCGTCAAGCGGCTGCTGGACCGCACCCCGCAGGGCGGCCAGCGGCTGCTGTTCTCCGCCACGCTGGACAACGGCGTCGACGTGCTGGTCAAGCGCTACCTGTCGCAGCCGGTGACGCACTCGGTGGACCCCGCCGTCGCGCCGGTCGCCACCATGACCCACCACGTGTTCCAGGTCAGCGCCGCCGACAAGGCCGAGGTCGTGCGCCAGCTCGCCTCGGGCCTCGGCCGCAGCGTGCTGTTCACCCGCACCAAGCACCAGGCCAAGAAGCTGGCCAGGCAACTCACTGCCGCCGGCATCCCCGCCGTCGACCTGCACGGCAACCTCAGCCAGAACGCCCGCGAGCGCAACCTCGAGGCGTTCAGCACCGGCGGCACCCGGGTGCTCTGCGCGACCGACATCGCCGCGCGCGGCATCCACGTCGACGACGTCGCGCTGGTCGTGCACGTCGACCCGCCGACCGAGCACAAGGCCTACCTGCACCGCTCCGGCCGCACCGCCCGCGCCGGCGCCGGCGGCACGGTCGTCACGCTGTCCACCCCGGACCAGAACGGCGAGGTGCGCACGCTCACCCGCCAGGCCGGCATCACCCCGGTCGTGAGCCAGGTGCGCCCCGGCGCGGAGCAGATCACCGCGCTCACCGGCCCGGCCGCGCCGCACGTCGAGCCGGCCCCGGCCCCGGCTCCCCAGCCGCAGGGCCAGGGCGGCGGCCGGCGCCGGCGCTCCGCCGGGGGCTCCGCCGCCACCCCGGCGGCGCCCGCCAAGGCGGCCGGCAAGGCGACCGGCAGCCGCGGACAGTCCCGCAGCCCGCAGGGCCCGGCCCGCACGCGCGCGGAGCTCGCCGCCCGCGCCGGGACCCACTCGGCGGCGTCGTTCAGCGGCCGCTCGCGGCGCGGGGGTCGCTGACCCGGGGGTGTCACGCCGGGGACGGTCGGGAAGAGTCGTCCCGACCGTCCCCGACGACCCTGCGAGGTGCCCGATGGCCCTGCCCATCACCCTGTCCGAGATCGGCCCCCGGATCTCGGCCGGCGCGTTCATCCTCAACAGCGGGCTGGGCAAGCGCGGCGCCGACGAGCAGACCGCCGCCGGCCTGCACGGCTTCGCCTCCGGCACGTACCCGTTCCTCAAGGACGTCCAGCCGCGGCAGTTCGTCCAGGCGCTGTCGACGGCGGAGATCGCGGTCGGCGCGGCGCTGCTGACGCCGTTCGTGCCCACCGCGCTGGCCGGCGCCCTGCTCACCGGGTTCGCCGGGGGCCTGCTCGGTCTCTACCTGCGCACGCCCGGCATGCGCAAGGAGGGCAGCCTGGCCCCGACCGAGCAGGGCCTGGCCGTCGCCAAGGACGTGTGGCTGCTCGGCATCGGCGTCGGCCTGCTGACCCGGGGCACCGTGGACCGCGGCTCCCGCCGCGTGCAGCGGGCCGCGAAGACCCTGGCCAAGGCCAACGCGCGGGTGTCGAAGGCCGAGCGCCGGGCCGGGCGGAAGGCCGCCCGCGCCGCCTGAGCCCTCACTCCCCCGGCAGGAACACCGTCCCGACGAGCCGGCGGCGGCGTCCCTCGCGAGGGGCGTTCTCCAGGCGGGCGCGGAGCGCGGCGCGCACGTCGTCGAGCAGGCCGGCGAACTCCTCGTCGTCCAGCCACAGCCCGGTCATCCGGTAGCCCACGCCGTCCCGGGCGGGATCGAGCCCGTCCGGGGCGGCGGCACCGGCGTCGACCCAGCGGTCGAAGTCCGCGAGCAGCGCCGCGACGAAGGTGCCGAAGGCGCGGCGGTGCTGCTCGGGCGTCATGCCCGCCGCCGCCTCCGGCCCGACGGAGGCCGCGGCGGTCACCAGCCGGTAGGTGCGCTCGGTGCTGCCCCGCACCCGGCGCTCCCCCACGACCTCCAGCACGCCGGCCTCGGCGAGCACGCCGACGTGCCGGTAGAGGGTGGCCACCGGGACGTCGGGGAGCTCGGCGTGCAGGTCGCCGGTGGTCAGGCTCCGGTCGCCCAGCAGGGCCTGCACGACGCGCAGGCGCACCGGGTGGAGCAGCAGGTCCGCAGACGCCACGCACTCGACCTCTCTCATGATTGACAACGGTCTCGCTGTTGGGAATGATCATGCCATGGCGACCGTGACGACGACATCCCAGACCCTGCGGATCACCCTCACCCCGGCCGAGAAGGTGCTCGGCCTGCTGCGGGACCTCGAGGTCCCGCTGACCGCGGTGCGCACGGCCGAGGTCGTCCCCGACGGGCTGGCCGCCGCCCGCGGCCTGCGCGCCCCCGGGCTCGGCGTGCCCGGCCGGCGCAAGATCGGCACCTGGCGCCGGCGGGGCGGGACGTCGTTCGTGAGCGTCCGGCGCGGGGCGGCCGTGCGCCTGGAGCTGACCGGTCAGCGCGTCGACACCCTCCTGGTGACCGTCGACGACGCGCCCGCCGTCGTCGCGGCCCTGTCGGGGACCCCGCGATGAGCCCCCGCGAGGTGCCGGTGACCGTGCCCGGCGAGCCCCCGCTGGCCGGCACGCTCACCCTCCCCGACGCGCCCGGCCCGGTGCCGGCGGTGCTGCTGGCCCCCGGCTCGGGACCGGTCGACCGCGACTCGGACCACCGGCGCGCCCGGTTCGGCGTCACCCGCGAGCTGGCGCACGCGCTGGCCGAGGGCGGCCTGGCCTCGCTGCGGTACGACAAGCGCGGCGTCGGGGCCAGCGGCGGCGGGGACTGGCGGCGCGCGGGGCTCACCGACAACGCCGACGACCTGGCCCGGGCCCGGGACGCGCTGGCCGCCCGTCCGGAGGTGGACCCCGGCCGGATCGTGCTGGCCGGCCACAGCGAGGGCGCGCTGCTCGCCGCGGCGGTCGCCGCCCGGGGCGTCCCGGTGGCCGGGGTGGTCCTGCTCGCCGGCTCCGCGACACCCGGCGACGAGCTGCTCCGCTGGCAGGCGCGCCGGATCGCCCCGATGCTGCCCGCGCCGGTCCGCGGCCTGTTGCGGCTGCTGCGCACCGACCTGGAGAAGCGGGTGGCCGCCAACCACGCGCGGATCCGGGCGACGACCGCCGACGTCGCGCGGATCGGCGGCGCCCGGGTCAACGCGCGCTGGACCCGGGAGTTCCTCGACCACGACCCGCGCACCGACCTCGCCCGGCTGACCGTGCCGGTGCTCGCGGTGACCGGCGGCAAGGACGTGCAGGTGCCCGCGGCGGACCTGGGGACGATCGCGGGGACGGTCCGCGGGCCGGTGGAGACGCTGCTGGTCCCCGACCTCACCCACACGCTGCGCCGGCAGCCGGGGCCGGCGTCGCTGCGCGCCTACCGCGGGGAGCTGCGCCGGCCCGTCGACGCCGAGGTGCTCGGCGCCGTCGTCCGCTGGTGCCGCCAGGTGACCGGCCCGGAGCGCGTGCCCGCCTGAGACGCCGGAGGGCCGGGCACCCGATCGGGTGCCCGGCCCCCTGGGGTCGCCTAGTTGCCGCTGGAGAAGGCCGCGTCGAACGCCGCGGCCGGCGGGTCGAACGCCAGCCGGCGGACGAACGCGAGCGCCTCGGGGGCGCCGACCAGGCGGTCCATGCCGGCGTCCTCCCACTCCACCGAGATCGGCCCGTCGTAGCCGATCGTGTTGAGCATCCGGAAGCAGGCCTCCCACGGGACGTCGCCGTGCCCGGTGGAGACGAAGTCCCAGCCGCGCCGCGGGTCGGCCCACGGCAGGTGCGAGCCCATCCGGCCGTTGCGGCCGTTGCCCACCTGGCGCTTCGCGTCCTTGCAGTCGACGTGGTAGATCCGGTCCTTGAAGTCCCAGATGAACGAGACCGGGTCGAGGTCCTGCCACACGAAGTGGCTGGGGTCCCAGTTGAGGCCGAAGGCCTCGCGGTGGCCGATCGCCTCGAGGGTGCGGACCGTCGTCCAGTAGTCGTAGGCGATCTCCGACGGGTGCACCTCGTGGGCGAACCGGACGCCGACCTCGTCGAACACGTCGAGGATCGGGTTCCAGCGGGCGGCGAAGTCGGCGTAGCCGTCCTCGATCATCGAGGCCGGGGCCGGCGGGAACATCGCCACGGCCTTCCAGATCTTCGACCCGGTGAACCCGACGACGGTCTCTACGCCGAGCTTGGCCGCCGCGCGGGCGGTCAGCTTCATCTCCTCGGCGGCGCGCTGCCGCACGCCCTCGGGGTCGCCGTCGCCCCAGACGCGCTTGTTGACGATGTCGCGGTGCCGCTCGTCGATCGGGTCGTCGCAGACGGCCTGGCCGTTGAGGTGGTTGGAGATGGCCCAGACCTTCAGGCCGTACTTGTCGAGCAGCGCGAGCCGCTCCTCCACGTAGGAGTCGTCGTTCGCGGCGCGCTCGACGTCGAGGTGGTCGCCCCAGCAGGCGATCTCCAGGCCGTCGTAGCCCCACTCGGACGCGAGCCGGGCCACCTCCTCGAACGGCAGGTCGGCCCACTGGCCGGTGAACAGGGTGACGGGACGGGGCATGGCGGGGGTGTCCTCTCGGGTCAGGCGGGGACGGGGGTCCACACGGAGTCGGCCGCGGCGCTGCGCTCGACGGCCTCGAGCACCCGCTGCACCTGCAGGCCGTCGGCGAAGGACGGCGTGGGGTCCTCCTGCTTGGCGATCGCGGTGAGCAGGTCGACGACCTGGTGGGTGAAGCCGTGCTCGTAGCCCAGACCGTGCCCGGCCGGCCACCAGGCCGACACGTAGGGGTGCCCGGGCTCGGTCACGAGGATGCGGCGGAAGCCGGCCACCTCGGCCGGCTCGCTGCCGTCGAACAGCTGCAGGACGTTCATGTCCTCGAAGTCGAAGGCCAGGCTGCCGGCGGAGCCGTTGACCTCGATGCGGATGGCGTTCTTGCGGCCCAGGGCGAACCGGGTCGCCTCGAAGGTGGCCACCGCGCCGCCGGAGAACCGGCCGAGGAACACCGCGGCGTCGTCGACGGTGACCTGGCCGGTGCCCTCCCCCGCGACGCCGGACAGCGACCCGGCCGCGGCGGGCAGCGGGCGCTCCTTGACGAACGTCTCGAGCAGGGCGCTGACGCCGGTGACCGTCTCCCCGGTGATGTACTGCGTGAGGTCGACGATGTGCGCGCCGATGTCGCCGAGCGCCCCCGAGCCGGCCTTGTCCTTCTCCAGCCGCCACGACATCGGTGCCGACGGGTCGGCGATCCAGTCCTGCAGGTACTGGGCGCGCACGTGGCGCACCTGGCCGATCCGGCCCTCCGCGACCAGCTGCCGGGCCAGCCCGATCGCCGGCACCCGGCGGTAGGTGAACCCGACCATCGAGCGCACGCCGCGCGCGGCGGCGCGCTCGGCGGCCTCGGTCATGGCCTCGGCCTCGGCGACGGAGTTGGCCAGCGGCTTCTCGCACAGGACGTGCTTGCCGGCCTCCAGCGCCGCGATGGCGATCTCGGCGTGGGTGTCGCCGGGGGTGCAGACGTCGACCAGGCCGACGTCGTCGCGCTCGAGGACCCGCCGCCAGTCGGTCTCCACCGAGGCCCAGCCCAGCCGGGCGGCGGCGTCGGTGGCCCGCTCCCGGTCCCGGCCCGCCAGCACGGTGAGCTCGGGGCGCAGCGGGAGGTCGAAGAAGTGGGGGGCGGTGCGCCAGGCCTGCGAGTGCGCCGCGCCCATGAAGGCGTGTCCGATGAGGCCCACCCCGAGGGTCGGCCGGTCAGGTGAGGTCATGGGGGCTCCCGGAACGGGGCGGGGCCGCCGGCGTGCACCGGCGGCCCCGCCCGGGTGGATCAGGACTCGAAGGCGGCGTCGATGTACTGGTCGACGTTCTCCGCGGTGACGACCGGCGCGTTGAGCACCGTCCGCCGCGGGACGCCCTGCGAGGTCAGGTCCGACAGGCTCTTGTCCTGCGCGACGAGGCGGGCCAGCTTGATGCCGTCGGCGGCCTGCGTGTGCGGGTAGATGACCGTCGCCTGGAGGACCGAGTTGCCCTCCTGGATCGCCCGCATGGCGTTGGCCGAGCCGGCACCGCCGACCATGAAGAACTCGTCGCGGCCGGCGTTCTCGATGGCGGCCAGGACGCCGACGCCCTGGTCGTCATCGTGGTTCCAGATGGCGTCGATCTGCGGGGCGGCCTGGAGCAGGTTGGCCGCGGCCTCCTCGCCGCCCTCGACGGTGAAGTCGGCGGCGACGCGGTTGTCGACGTTGAGCCCGCACTCCGACAGCGCGTCGGCGAAGCCCTGGCTGCGGTCCTGGGTCAGCGGCAGCGAGTCGATGCCGGCGATCTCCGCGACGACGGCGTCAGGGTTGTCGCCCAGCTGCTCGCAGATGTAGGTGCCGGCGGAGACGCCCATGCCGTAGTTGTCGCCGAGGACCGTGGACCGGGCGGCGAACGGGCTGTCGAACTCGCGGTCGACGTTGATGACCGGGATGCCGGCCTCCATCGCCTGCAGCGCGACCGGGGTCATCGCCGCGCCGTCGAAGGGCAGCAGCACGATGGCGTCGACGCCGTCGTTGATGAACGTCTCCACCTGGCTGATCTGGGTGCTGACGTCGTTGGTGCCCTCCGCGACCACCAACTCCACGTCCTCGTAGTTCTCGGCCTCGGCGCGGGCGGCCTCGGTGATGCCGGCCATCCAGCCGTGGTCGGCGGCCGGCGCCGAGAAGCCGATGGTGACGGTGTCGCCGGCCTCGTCGTTGTCGCTGGCGGCCTGGTTGCCCCCGCCGCCGCCGCTCGACTCCTCCGGGGTGTTGCTCGTGCAGCCGGCCACGAGCACGCCCGCGCTGAGCAGGGCGACCGTGGCGTACGGCAGGCGGCGGAACGGACGCTGCCTCGTTGCAGACATGCTCTCTCCTCGGGTGTCGCCTCCTCTCCGGAGGCGCTGGGCTGCCACCGGACGGGAGTCCGGTGGGTGGTGCGGTCCGGCGCGCGGGCTCGCGCGCCGGGAGTCAGAGGGTCTTGCCGCTCGCGGCCGGGCGGGTGCCGCCCGGACCGCCCTCGGCGGCCGAGCCGCCGGAGACCGCCCCGGCCGGGCCGCCCGCGGCGGGCAGGCCGCCGGACGGCGGTCCCGCGGTGGGCCGGCGGAAGCTGAACCCGCCGGTGGCCAGCCGCTGCTGCAGCAGGACGGCGAGGACGATGATCACGCCGCGGGCCACGGCCTGCGCCGAGCTCGACAGGTTGTTGAGCGTGAAGACGTTGCCGAGCGTCGTGAAGATGAGGACGCCGAGGACGGTGCCGACGATCGTCCCGCGCCCGCCGATGAGCAGCGTGCCGCCGATGACGACCGCGGCGATGGCGTCGAGCTCGTAGAGCGTGCCGTGGGTCGAGCTGCCCGTCGTCGTCCGCGCCATGATCATCACCGCGGCGATGCCGCAGGTGATGCCGGAGAGCACGTAGAGCTTGACGGTGTGCCGCTGCACCCGGATGCCGGCCAGGCGGGCGGCCTCGGCGTTGCCGCCGACGGCGAAGGTGCGCCGGCCGAACGTGGTCCGGTTGAGCAGCACCCATCCGGCGACCGCGACCAGCGCGAAGATGATCACCAGGGTCGGGACGCCGAGCACGTCACCGGAGAAGAAGGACAGGAAGTCGCTGTCCCGCACGATCTGGGTGCGCCGGTTGGCGATGATCTCGGCCAGGCCGCGCGCGGCGGCGAGCATCGCGAGGGTGGCGATGAAGGCCGCGAGCTTGCCGTAGGCGATGACCACCCCGTTGACCAGCCCGGCCACCGCGCCGACGACCAGCGCGGTGAAGACCATGACGATCCAGTGGAAGTCCTCGGCCATCTGCTGGGTGGCCAGCGTCGTGGCCCACACCGACGCCAGCGCCACCAGCGCGCCGACCGACAGGTCGATGCCGCCGCCGATGATCACGAACGTCATGCCGACGCTGACCACGCCGATGACCGAGGCCAGCCGCAGGATCGTCAGGATGTTGTCGACGTCGGCGAAGCGGTCCCCCGCCGTGATGACGCCGACCACGCACAGGATCACCAGCGCGACGACCAGGCCCAGGTTGCGGCCGACCGGTCCGCTCATGAACCCGCCCCCCGACCGGTCCCGGCCGGCGTCCTTGCCGGAGCCCGCGGTCACCGCGGTGCTGCCCTCACTCATGCCCTGCCCACTCATGCGACGTCCCCTTCGTGCACCGGGACGCCGTGCGTCGACGTCCCCTCCATGACCAGGTCGAGCACGCGGTGCTCGTCGAGGGCCGAGGCGGGCTCCTCCGCCAGCACCCGGCCCTCCGCGACGACGAGGACCCGGTCGGCCAGACCGAGCACCTCCGGGATCTCGCTGGAGACGACGACCACGGCGACGCCGCGGTCGGCGAGGTCGCGCACCAGCGCGTAGATCTCCGAGCGCGCCCCGACGTCGACGCCGCGGGTGGGCTCGTCGAGCAGCAGCACCCGGCAGTCGCGCAGCAGCCAGCGGGCGAGCACGACCTTCTGCTGGTTGCCGCCGGAGAGGGTGCGCACCTCGCGGGTCTCGTCGGCCGGGCGCACGTCGAGCGACTTCACCTGCTCGCGGGCGGCCTCGCGCTCGGCGGCGCCGGACAGGAAGCCGCCCCGGGCGAAGCGGGCCAGGCTGGAGATGCTGATGTTGCGGGCGACGGACTCGCCGAGCAGCAGTGCCTGGCTCTTGCGCTCCTCGGGCGCGAGCCCCACGCCCGCGGCCACCGCGGCGCCGACGTCGCCGTGCCGCAGCCGGCGCCCGTCCACACGGACGCTGCCGCCGGTGGCGCGCCGGGCGCCGTAGACGGTCTCGAGGATCTCGGACCGGCCCGAGCCGACCAGCCCGGCCAGCCCGACGATCTCGCCCGGGCGCACGGTGAAGGAGACGTGGGAGAACGAGCCGTGCAGCGACAGGTCCTCGACCTCGAGCACCGGCTCGGCGGTGGGCGCCGGACGGTGGTGGCGCTCGGGGAAGACGTACTCGATGTCCCGGCCGGTCATCAGCGTGATGACCTCGCGGGTCGGCGTCTCGCGGGCGGGCAGCCCGGTGGCGACGGTCCGGCCGTCCTTGAGGACGGTGATCCGGTCGCCGATCTCGCGGATCTCCTCCAGCCGGTGGGAGATGTAGACGACGGCGACGTCGTGGGCGGTGAGGTCGCGGATGACCGTGAACAGCCGCTCGACCTCCTCGTTGTCGAGGACCGCCGAGGGCTCGTCCATGATGATCAGCCGCGCGTCCTGGGACAGCGCCCGCGCGATGCTCACCATCTGCTGGGAGGCCGCGGGCAGCGAGCCGACCTCGGCGGACGGCCGGATCTCGGGGTGGCCGAGCCGGGTGAGCAGCTCCCCCGCCCGCCGGTTGAGCTCGCGCGGCCGCACGAAGCCCATCTGGGCCTGCTCACGGCCGAGGAAGACGTTGTCGGCGACGGTGAGCCCGGCGACGAGGTCGAGCTCCTGGTAGATCGTCGCGATGCCCAGCCCGAGCGCGGCCTGCGGCGTGGACAACCGGACCTGCTCGCCGCGCCACCAGATGGCGCCCTCGTCGGGCTGGTGCGCGCCGGCGAGGACCTTGATCAGGGTCGACTTGCCGGCGCCGTTCTGGCCGAGGAGGCAGTGCACCTCCCCCGCGCGGACGTCGAGGTCCACGCCGCCGAGCGCACGGACGCCCGGGAATGTCTTGACGATGCCGTGCATCTCCAGCAGCGGCGCCCCTGCGGGTGGCATGGCCTCACCTCGGACTTCTGCTCAACGCTGACCATTAGTCTGTGCAGCGGTGACCATATGAACGGAGTCACAAGGGGTCAAGGGGCCGTGAGCGGTGTCACCGAACCGAGACCTGCGACCGGCCAGGTCAGGGCAGAAATGGCCATTTCTGCCGTCCCTCGACGGCAGCCGGTGGCTCAGCGGGCCAGGGCCTGGTGGACCGAGTCCTCGTCGAGGTAGCCCTGGATGGCCATGAGCGCGGCGCCGACCCGGCCGGACAGGTCGGGGGCGTCGCTGACGGTGATCTCCAGCGCGCGGGCGGCCAGCGGCATCGAGCGGCCGTAGACCGCCTCCCGGATGCCGGCCAGCAGCGGCGCGCCGGCCTGCGCGACCCCGCCGGTCATCACGATCCGGTGCGGGTTGAAGAAGTTGACCAGCGCGGCCAGCACCGTGCCGATGGTGCGCCCGGCCCGCCGGACCAGCTCCAGCGCCGGGCCGTCGCCCTGCGCGGCGAGCTCGATGACCTGCCGGGTGCTGGTCACCGGCAGCCCCGCCTCGACGGCGTCGCGCAGCAGTGCGCCACCGCCGGCGAGCGCCTCGAGGCAGTTCTCGTTGCCGCAGCGGCACAGCACGGTGCGGCCGTCCGGCGTCGGCACGTGGATGTGCCCGATGTCGCCGGCGCTGCCCTGCGCGCCCCGGTACACCTCGCCGTCGACGATGACCCCGCAGCCGATGCCGGTGCCGACCTTGACCACCAGCACGTCCTCGGCCGAGCCACCGACGCCGATCTCCCCGAGCGCCATGACGTTGACGTCGTTGTCGACCAGGACCGGGCAGCCGTAGCGGGCGAAGGCGCCGGGGATGTCGTGGTCGTGCCAGCCCGGCATGATCGGCGGGTGCGACGGCCGGCCCGTCGAGAACTCCACCGGCCCGGGCACGCCCACCCCGACGGCGCACACGTCGGCCGGGGTCAGCCCGGCCTCGGCGAGCACCTTCTGGGCCAGCCGGTCCACCTCGGCGAGCACCACGTCGGGACCGTCGCCGATGTCGATCGGGTGGCCGACGGTGGCCAGGATCTGCGCAGACAGGTCGGTGACCGCGACGTCGACGCTGGTGACCCCCAGGTCGACGGCGAGCACGCAGCCCGCGCCGCTGTTGAACCGCAGCAGCGTCGGCGGGCGGCCGCCGGTGCTGCCGCCGCGGCCGCCCTCCTGCAGCAGGCCGGCGGCGATCAGCTGGTCGACGCGGGCGCTGACGGTGTTGCGCGCGGCCCCGGTGAGCGCGACCAGCTCGGCGCGGCTCCGCGCGCGGCCGGTGCGCACGTGGTGCAGCAGTGCGCCGGCCGAGGCGGAGGTGGAGGCCATGACGTCATGGTGACACGCCGGAGGCGCGTCCCCCCTCCTCCGCGATCCCGGCAGCTCCGAGAACCTCCCGGAGGACGACGGCGACCGCGTCCGGGTGGGTCTGGACGGTCATGTGCGCGGCCCCGGGCACCTCGACCACCCGCCCCGACGGCGCCGCGGCGGCCACCGCGGCCGCCCAGTCGGCGCGGCAGAGCCGGTCACGCGTGCCGCGCACGACGGTCACCGGGACGCCGACGGCGCGCAGCCGGGCCTCGATGCGGTCGGGCGCGGCCACCCGCCACAGCGCCCGCATCGCCCGCGGGCCGGTGCGCAGCCACTGCGCCAGGATCAGCGGCGCCTGCCACCAGGGCTCGCGCAGCGCCGTCCGGAGCCACCACCCGGCCAGCCGCCGCGGCCGGCGCAGCCGCGGGTCGGTCGTCGGGCCGAGCAGGACGACGCCGGCCACCCGCGGGTCGACCGCGGCCGCGGCCACCACCTGGCAGCCCTGCGAGTGCCCGGCCAGCACGACCGGACCGGGGCCGAGGCGGTCCCGCAGCCGGGCGGCCAGCACGTCGAGCGAGGGCACAGGTGCAGACCGGCCCATCCCGGGTAGGAGGACGACGTCGGCGGGCAACCGCCGGCACAGCCGTGACCACGACCGCCCGTCCAGGCCCAGACCCGGGACGACCACCAGCCGGGGGATGACGACGGGCACCGACCTGGTTGTACCGGGCAGGACCGGACACCGCGAGTGCACCGGCGGAGGGCAGCCGTGACGGGTATCACCCCCGTGACCGGCCCACCGGGAGACAGCGGAGCCCCTGACGGGAGAGGATCACAGTCATCATGACGACATCACCTGCGCCCACCGCCAGCTCGTCGACCGGCCGGCCGCGGGTGGTGATCATCGGTTCCGGCTTCGGCGGGCTGTTCGCCGCGAAGGCCCTGCGCAACGCCGACGTCGACGTCACCGTGGTCGCCAAGACCGGCCACCACCTCTTCCAGCCGCTGCTCTACCAGGTGGCCACCGGCATCCTCTCCGAGGGCGAGATCGCCCCGGCCACCCGCGAGGTGCTGCGCCACCAGAAGAACGCCAAGGTGGTCCTCGGCGAGGTCGTGGACATCGACGTGGACGCCCGCACGGTCACCTCGACCATCCTGGGCCGCACCACGGTCCACCCCTACGACGAGCTGATCGTCGCCGCGGGTGCGGGGCAGTCGTACTTCGGCAACGACCGGTTCGCCGAGTTCGCCCCCGGCATGAAGAGCATCGACGACGCCCTCGAGCTGCGCGGCCGCATCTTCGGCGCGTTCGAGCTGGCCGAGCTCGCCACCGACCCCGCCGAGGTCGACCGGCTGATGACCTTCGTGGTCGTCGGCGCCGGTCCGACCGGTGTGGAGATGGCCGGGCAGATCGCCGAGCTCGCGCACCGCACGCTGCGCCGCGACTTCCGCAACATCGACCCGCAGCGGGCCCGCATCATCCTGCTCGACGGCGCGCCGCAGGTGCTGCCGCCGTTCGGGCCCAAGCTGGGCGAGAAGGCCCGCCGTCACCTCAACGAGATCGGCGTCGAGGTGCAGCTCGGCGCGCTGGTCACCGACATGGACGCCGACGGCCTGACCGTCAAGGACGCCGACGGCCAGCAGCGCCGCATCTCCGCGGCCACCAAGGTGTGGGCGGCCGGCGTGCAGGCCTCGCCGCTGGGCCGGCTGCTCGGCGAGGCGACCGGTGCCGAGGTCGACCGCGCCGGGCGCATCGCCGTCCAGTCGGACCTCACGCTGCCCGGCCACCCCGAGATCCACGTCGTCGGCGACATGGCCAACCACCCCGACAAGTACCCCGGCGTCGCGCAGGTGGCCATCCAGGGCGGGCGCTACGCCGCCGACCAGATCAAGCGCAAGCTCGCCGGCAAGGCGCCGCGCGGCGCGTTCCGGTACCGGGACAAGGGCAACATGGCGACCATCTCGCGGTTCTCCGCGGTCGCCGACATCAAGAAGATGAAGTTCGAGGGCTTCATCGCCTGGGTGATCTGGCTGGTGGTGCACCTCTTCTACATCATCGGCTTCAAGAGCCGGGTCACCACCGTGCTGCACTGGATGGTCAGCTTCCTCGGCCGCGGCCGCTCGCAGCGGGTGGCCACCCAGCAGCAGGTCTACGGCCGGCTGGCGCTGGAGAAGCTCGGCCCGGGCTTCGAGGCGTCGAAGACCGGCGGGCCGAAGGACCACCCGGACACCCCGGACGAGGTCAACGGCGAGCAGCAGCACGACTTCGTCGGCCGCCGCACCGCCTAGCCGCACCGCACGTCCGACGGCCCGGACCCCCTCGAGGGGCCCGGGCCGTCGCGCGTCCGGGACCCGCCCGGCCCGGTGCTCAGCGCAGCCAGGTGTCCAGCGCCGCGGTGACCAGGCCGGGCGTGACGACGTGGCCGCCGTCGAACTCGTCGTAGGTGACGTCGTAACCGGCCGCGGCGAGGTCCCGGGACACCCGGCGGCCGCAACGCGCCACCGGCAGCACGCGGTCGCGGGTGCCGTGGGCGATCCAGATCCGCGGCCGCCCGGTGCGGCCGGGCGGGGCGACGAAGCCCGGCGAGAACGCCAGCAGCGCCTCGAACAGGTCGCCGTTGGCCAGCCCGAGCGAGAGCGCGTACGAGCCGCCGTCGGAGAAGCCGCCGAGCGCGACCCGGGAGACCGCGAGCCCGGCGGCGACCCGCGCCAGCGCGGCGTCGAGGACCGCCACGTCCCGGCCGAGCCCGCCGGCCACCAGGTCCCAGGTCGAGGCGACCGAGGAGGTCGCGAGGACGGCGACCCCGCGGGCGGTGGCGACCTCGCCCACCGCGGCCAGCGACTGGTCCGCCGTCCCGCCCGCGCCGTGGCAGAACACGAGCAGCGGCCGCGGGCCGGGCGGGCCACCGGGGACGGCGACCAGCGCCTGCAGGCCGCCCAGCTCCAGCGCCGTCGTGCCGGGCGGCAGCAGCTGGCCGGCGGGCTGCGGGCCCGGCCGGGTGTCGAGGCGGCCGGTGGCGGCGGGGGCGGCCACGGTCAGACGGCGTGCGCGATGGGCGGCACGTGCTCGTCCGGCCGCTCGAGGTGCAGCGGCCGCAGCGGCGTCGTCTCCTCCAGGTAGAGCAGGGCGCCGTAGCGGTCGCCGGTCACCGTGGGCACGTAGTTGCCCCAGCGCTCCCGCTCGGGCCGGTAGACGACGCCGATCGCCCGGTGCCCCAGCCGCCGGTCCAGCCAGTCCGGGCGCTCCCCGCGCGGGACGACGACGAGCGCGTCGCGCCCGACCTCGCGGTGCAGCAGGTCCTCGAGGCTCCCCTCGCGCGCGGGCGGCACGGTCATCCGCTCCATCTGCGCGCCCCACTCCCGGCCCGCGATCACGCCGCCGCGGTGGCCGGCGAACCCCACCAGGACGACGTCGCCGGTGCCGTGCCGCTCGCGCAGCAGCCGGCCGACGTTGGTCATCCCGGCGTCGGCCATGTCGGTGGCCCGGGCGTCGCCGACGTGCGTGTCGTGCTCCCAGACCACGGCCTTCGCGCCGGTGTGGTCCACCAGCCGGTCGAGGGTGTCGGCCATGTGCACGTCCCGGACGTTCCACGACTCCGCCGAGCCGCCGACCATCGCCCGGTAGTAGCGCTCCGCGCCGACGACCACCGCGGCGTTCTGCTCGGCGGCGAACCGGTCGTCGGCGTCGTCCCCCGCGCCGCCGTCCGCGCCGCGCTGCTCGCACAGCCGGCTCAGCAGCGCGACGACGGTCTCCTCGCACGCCGCCGGGGCGAACCGCTGGGCGAAGGCGTACTCGACGCCGTCCTCGCCGAAGGGCTCGAAGCAGCGCAGGGCCCACATCCAGGTCGGCCAGCGGCCGATCGCGTCCAGCGCCGTCCGCGGGTCCTCGGCGCCCCCGGGCCGCAGCCGCACGCTGCGGTCGACGCGGTCGCAGTCGGGCCAGTCGCCCTCCACCGCGACCAGCCCGAACCCGAGCTCCTCGACCAGCCGGCGGGTCAGCGCGGCGCGCCAGGCGTAGTACTCGTGCGTGCCGTGACTGGCCTCGCCGACCGCCACCACGCGCGCGTCCCCGATCCGCTCGAGCAGCGGGTCCAGGTCGGCGTCGTCGCGCAGCGGGCGGGCCAGCTCCCCGAGGCCGTCCATTCAGGTCCTCCCGGCCGCCCCCTCGCGGACGACCCACTCCGCGACCGCCCGGCGGTCGCCCGTGCGCAGCCAGGTGCTCCGCTGGCGCGCCGCCGACGTACCCCGGCCGAGCAGGTCCTGCACCCGGGCCGTCACCTCGTCCCACTCCCCCGCGCCGGTCAGGTCCTCCTCCAGCTCGGCCAGCAGCCCGGTCACCGCCGTGCGGGCGTCGACGAGCTCCTCGCGCAGCGGGTCGAACAGCGGACCGGTGAGCCCGGAGCGGGCCGCCCGCCACCGCGCCGCGCGCAGCACCTCCGGGCGCAGCTCCGGCACCGGCTCGCCCCGCTGCGCCCGCCCGGCGAGCACCCGCACCAGGGAGCGGACCAGCGCGGCGTGCAGGACGGTGTCGTCGAGGGTGGTGCAGACGTCGGCCAGCCGGAACTCGATCGTGGGCAGCCGTGCGGAGGGGCGGACGTCCCAGTAGAGGTGCGACCCGTCGGCCACCACGCCGGAGGCGACCAGTGCGGTGAGCACCCGGCGGTAGCCGTCGGCGTCGCCGAGCGGCTCGGGCGCGCCGGCGTGCGGGAAGCGGGTCCACCACAGCGTCCGCCAGGACTCGTAGCCGGTGTCCACGCCGTCGTGGAACGGCGAGCTGCCGGTCATCGCGAGCAGCACCGGCAGGTAGGGGCGGGTGCGGTCCAGCACGGCGACGGCGGTGTCGAGGTCGGGGACGCCGACGTGCACGTGGCAGCCGCAGATGTCCTGCTGGCGGGCGAGCCCGGCCCAGCGGTCGACCATCGCCTCGTACCGCTCGCCGGAGGTGACCGGCATGGTGTGCCAGGAGTCCCACGGGTGGGTGGAGGCGGGCAGGAGCAGCAGGCCGTCCCGCTCGGCCGCGGCGGCCGCCTCGGTGCGGGCCGCCACCAGCTCCGCGCGCACCTGCTCGAGCGTGGTGCACACGCCGGTGGCGATCTCCAGCTGCGTGGTGGCGATCTCCGGGTGCACCCGCTCCCCCGCCTCGCCGGCCAGCGCCGCCGCGGACGCCCGCGGGCCGGGCGTCAGCTCCAAGGTGTCCGGGGAGACGAGGTGGAACTCCTCCTCGACGCCGAGGGTGCGCCCGACCGCACCGCCCTCGGTCTGCAGGCCGTCGGTGCGCACGCCCCTCCTCGGTGCCGGTCCGGACGCCGGGCAGGCCGACGCTACGGCCGCCGCGTCGCCGCCGCACCTGCTGACCAGCACGCTCGTGCTCTGCCCACAGGTGTGGGCAGAGGAGGGGCGGCACGCCGAGCCGCCGGTGCACGCCACGCTGGCGCTGC
>NZ_JBJGZI010000017.1:0-114860 GCF_054050455.1 Geodermatophilus sp. SYSU D00684
GACTCGGGGTCACCGATCGGCGGCAGCGCCGAGGACAGCGACCGCTCGGAGTAGTCGGCGACGACGTCCCGCACCAGCACCCGGACCGGCGCGGGGTCGCTGAACGGGTCGAGCCCGCGGCGCCGGATGAGCTCGCGCACCTCGCCGTCGACGACGTCCAGCGCACTCGCCGCAGTCGGCACCGCACCCCCATCGGCCCTGTCCAGTTCCGGATCCCGGGACGGTGGACTGTAGGAGAGCTCGACCGTCCGTGGGGCGCTGGACGAACGCTGTGTGGATGACGCCGCGGAACTCCACCCGGTCGGGTGTCATCCACCGCCAGGCCCGGTCACACAGCGCTCCGGCGAGCTGCCGGTCCGAGGAACGGCACGCGGGACGCTCGGACGCACTGGCCTCACTGACCCGGGAGACGTCACTGCACCGCTACTCCACCGGGACCGAGCTGGTCATCCAGTCGAGCGTGCGTCGCAAGCCGTCGGCGGGGGACGTCGGCTCGGGGAGGCCCAGCTCGCTCCGAGCTCGGGTGACCTCCAGGCAGTTCCGCCGGACCTCCCCCGGCCGGGCCGGCCGCATCTCCGGGCACGAGGGTCGCCGGGTCCTTCCCGGCGGCCACGGCCACCGCCTCGATCAGCTGCAGAACGCTGATCTCCCGGCCTGTCCCGATGTTGTAGACCGCGTGCCGCAGGTCCCGCGCCTGTGCGGCGGCCACGTTCGCCGCGACGATGTCGTCGACGTAGACGTGGTCGCGGGTCTGTTCCCCGTCCCCGAAGACGATCGGGGATCGCCCCTCGAGCAACCGCGCGCAGAAGACGACGCCAGCGTCTCCGGAGGGGTCCTGACGAGGACCGTAGACGTTGCCGTACCGGAGCGAGATGACGTCGAGGTCCTTCACCCGCCGGTACCAGTCCGGGTACAGCTCGCCGGTCCGTTTGCTCAGGCCGTAGGCGGACAGGGGAACCGTCGGTCCGGTCTCGGGAGTGGGGACGACCGCCGCCTCCCCGTAGATCGCTCCGCCCGTCGACGTGTTCACGACTCGGGTGACGCCCCTGGCCGCGGCCGCCGTGAAGACGTTGATCGAGCCGACGACGTTGATCTCGGCGTCCCTCGCGGTCTCCACCATGGACACGCGGACGTCCATCTGCGCAGCGAGGTGGAACACGACGTCGGGACGGAAGCGGACGAAGGTCTCCTCCAGCGCCGCACCGTCGCGGAGGTCCAGCCGCGCGACGTCCGCGCCGGCTGCGAGCACGTCCTGGAGGCTCTCCGGCCTGCCCGTACTGAGGTCGTCCACGACCAGGACGGCCTCGCCGGCGCGGACGAGGGCGTCGGCGAGGTGGGACCCGATGAAACCGGCCCCACCGGTGACGACGGCGCGCCTGGGCGGAGTCCTCCCGGAACGGATCGGCTCGGTCACGACAGCAGCCGTCTGAGCACAGCGGAGGTGGCGACGAGTCGGTCCGCATGGGCCGTCGCCGTGCGCATCGGTTCCTCCACCCAGGAACGGCTGAGCCTCGGTGCCACCCACCCCAGGTGCTCGATGGCGCGGAAGAGGCGTCCTGCCGCGAGGAGGAGTGCACGGTCGGCCCGGGCCACTTCGGGGAACCTCCGCCAGTACCTCGACTCCGGTCCCGCGATCTTCGCCTCGACGAGCTTCCCGAGATCGCGAGCAGGAACGCCCCATCCCGCCGCGCCCCAGTCGAAGACGTGCAGCACCGGCCGCCCGTGCCTCGTCGCGATCAGCATGTTGCGCTGACTGAAGCTCCCGTGCACGAGCGTCCGCGGGAACTCCTCCACGGCCAGCACGAGCCGTGGCCACAGGTCCGACAGCTCGTGGCAGCAGTCAGCCGTCCGCTCGAGCACCTCGAGGTCGTCGGGACCGAGTTCCGGATTGCCCGCGGCGGCCGGGAGCAGGTGGACGAGATCGTCCAGCATCGCCCGGTAGCGACGTGGCCCGACGTCGGGGAGGCCGTCGGGGGCCGGACAGGCACGTGCCGCGGCGTGCAGCGCTGACAGCCAGTCCGCGGCGAGGTCGCGGTGCCACGGCACACGGGCGTCGTAGACGGCGCCGACGACCTCCTCCACGAAGACCCACGCCGTCCGGCCGTCACCGGCGTCCGCGCGACCGAGGTACCGCGCCGTTCCCATCCCGGTCCGCGGCAGCACGCCGGTGTAGACGAGCTCCTCCCTGTCGGCCTCGTGCCGCCGGCACCGCTTCGCGAACACGCGCACGTCCGCGGTCGTCCCCGACAGCCTCCAGACCTCAGCCTTGCGCTTCTGCCGTTGGACCGGCTCGGCCCGCTCCAGCACCGCCCGGGTGCCCGGCAGGGTGTGCCAGGCGGCGAGGGCCGGGCCCCAGTCGTCCGTCACGGCCGCCTCCCCGCGTCGACGACCGCCACGCCCGCCTCGATCCGGTCGAGGTAGAACTCCAGCTTCCCGACGGCCCGGTGCGGCCAGGAACCGATGAGGTTCAGCCGTTCTCCGGAGATGCCGGCGAAGCACCAGAGCACCTCGCCGACCGCGCCGACGAGCCGGGGTTCGGCCAGGTCGAGGCCCGCCCGTCGCACGCGCGCCGTGTAGCTGTGGAGGTCCACCATCGACAGGTCGGCGGCCGGGCAACCCCAGCCCGCCTGCTCCCAGTCGAACGCGAGCACCGCGGGGCCGTCCCCCCGCATGGCCATCCGCACGTTCTTGCCCGCGATCCCCGAGTGCACGAGGGTCGCCGGGAGCTCGTCGAGGAGTTCCTGGACATCGCTCCAGCGAGCGAGGACATCCCGACCGACGGCTTCGAGCCGGGAGATCGTCGTCCTGTGGGGCCGTGTGAGCCCCTCTCCCGTGTCGAGCGCGTCCGCGAGCGTCGCGCAGGCCTCGCTGACGACCGCCCGGTGGTAGGCCAGGTCCCGGGAGGGGAGGTCGGGCGGCACGACGGAACCGGACCAGGTGTGGAACTCCCCCATCCACGCCCCTGCGACGCGACGGTGGACCGCGGAACGCGCGTCGTAGGGCACGCCCGCGGCGTACTCCGACACCAGCCAGGCGCGACCTGCCGCGCGCGCCGGGGCGGTGCCGAACGTGTGCACCGAGGGGAACGGCGCGGCCTCCAGCCAGCCGAGCACGCGGTGCTCGACCGCGATCGTGTCCGCTTGCGCGCACTTGGCCACGAGCGACGGTCGCGCTCCCCTGCCGCGGACCTCGACGACGTCCGACTTGCCGTGCTTGAGTCGCACGCAGGCCACCGGGACGAACTCGGGCGCGACCGTCCGGACCACGTCCAGGGCTTCCCGAACCGGAGGACCCGCGTCGGCTGCCGTCACGAGCGCTCCCCTGCGTCGCCTCCGGCCAGGGCTCCGTGCCTGGCCAGCCCGAGCAGGTAGCCGGGCACCTTGGCCGCGGCGCGGTCCGGCCACGCAGATGCGAGGCTCTCCCGCTCCTCGATGAGCACCCAGGCCGTCCAGCAGACGCTGCCGAGTGCGCGGAGGGCACGCGCGGCGGACGGCGACAGCGGCGGCCAGTCCGGACCGAGCGACGCGACGTAGCTCGCGATGTTCACCCGCAGCAGGTCGATCATCGGGCATCCCCATCCGGCCGCGCCCCAGTCGTGGACCCAGGGGTGCTGGCCGGGTTCGTCACCGTTCATCTGCAGGTTCTGCGGGACGAGGTCGCCGTGCGTCAGCGTGCGCGGGACCGTCGCCATGCGTTCCTCGGCGTCCGACCACGTGCCGAGGACCCGCTCGAGGACCTCTGCGAGCGACACCAGGGCGGTGCGGCCCGGCTTCGGAACCGCCGGGTTCTCGACGCCGGTCTGCACGGTGAGCTGCGCCTCCGTGATCACGTCACGCCAGTACTCCGGGCCGTGGTCGGGGAAGTCTGCGGGCTCGGCCACCCGGACCGCACCGCTGTGCACCGCGCCGAGCCAGCGGGCCAGGCCGGTCGTGTGCACGGACGAGTCGTGGTCGAAGGGAACGCCGGCCGCGTGGTCCATGACCAACCACGCCCTGGTGGGGTCGTCCGAGGGCACGGTGCCGTAGCAGCGGATCGCCGGCACCGGCAACCGGGCCAGGACGTCGCGGTACACCCGTTCCTCCACCGCGCACACCCGGCGGTCGTCCCGCTTGAGGACGAGCGCCCCGTCCCCGCCGATCTCGTCCACCCGGTAGACGTCGGCCTTGCCACGCCGGGCGCTGAACCGCTGGACCGCCGCGGGCACGAACAGCGGGACGGTCCGGGCCACCGCCGCGAGCACCTCGTGCTCGCCGGGATCACACACCGTCGTGCTCACCTCCCCGCCGCCGCATCCGGGGGCGCCGGCTGGGCGGCCGTGCCGGGGATCCTGGTCAGGAGAGCGTCGAGGACGCGGACGGCGTCGAAGTACTCCGCGGCGATCTCCCGCGCGGCGCGTGCGTGCCGCGGCAGGTCGCCGTCGAGGGCGCGGAGACCATCGGCCGCCTCCTCGGGCGTGGTGAACGCGAGGACTCCCTCGCCGGTCGGGATCACCGACCCGAATCCCGTGTCCTGGACGACGACAGGGCGGCCTGCCGCCAGGTAGCAGGCCGAGCGGCAGCTGAACCAGCCCGGCGCGCCGGTGACGTAGCCGTGCTTGGCCACGCTCCACTCGCCGCGTGACGCCACGACGTAACGGCGGTAGGAGTCCAGGTCGGGGCAGGTCTCCGCCGGATCGACGATCGTCCATCCGCGCCGCCGGAGGAGGCCGAGCGGAGCCTGCGCGTTCCTGCCCGGGCTCATCGCGATCTCGATCCGGATCGGGTCGACGGCGGACGGCAGGTCGAGGAACCGGCGGAACTCGACGTCCTTCTGCCCGTAGCGCACACCCTCGAACTCGACGGGGTTGTAACTGGTCCAGTTCATGACCGTCGTGAACCGGTCGCCGTGCGGACGGTCCGGCCGCCACTCGTCGAGGAGCACGGGCTGCCGGGTGGGGAGCCACGTGTGACCAGTCGTGGGGACGCGGTCGGAGTGGGCCTCCCCGAAGCTGAAGTGGACGTCGTGGGCGTCGACCGCCCGCCGGAAGTCGGCCTGGCCGCGCGCCAGCTTGACCTGGGTGAAGACGGGGTCCGAGTCGATGAACACGAGGCGCGCGTCCGTCTGCTCGCGGAGGCTCACCGGGTCGCGCCAGACCCCCGAGACGTTGACGACGACGTCGGCCGTGGCGAGGACGTCGGCCCGGCGATCGTCGGGCATGCCGAACCACTGGTCGCGCCACGGGAAGCAGTACGCCCACCTGTCCTCGAGCCCGAAGCGCCGCATGAGCGTCGACAGGTGGCGCACGTTGTCGTCGCAGCCCTTCGACACCCCGCCCTCCCCGGGGTTGAACGGCCACTGCCCCGTGTCCTCGACGTAGTAGACGTCGTGGCCGAGCCGGTGGAAGCCGACCGGGTACTGCAGGTAGTCCCACGCGAGCCCGCCGAGCGGGTACTGCGCGAGCAACCCGGTCACGACGATGCGGAGTCGAGAGGTCGCATCCACGGCGTCGCCCCGCTACACCAGACCGACCGTGGCCATCAGGGATCCCAGGACGCGCTCGGCCTCGAAGACGTCGTGCGCGATGGCCCTCGCCGTCTCCGACTCCCGCTCGTAGTCGCCTGCGACGGCGTGGATCGACGCCGACGCCTCGTCGAGGGAGCAGAAGACGTGCAGTCCGCGCTGAGGACGACCCGCAGCACTCCGGAATCCGGTGTCCTGGACCACCACCGGCCGACCGGCGGCGAGATAGCAGACGGTCCGGTCACTGAACCAGCCGCTGCGCGAGGCCACGTACTGGTGCTTGGCCACCGAGAACTCCCCGAGCGAGCCACGGATGTACCGCCGGTAGGCGAAGGGGTCGTCGAGCCGCTCCGCCGGCCGGGTGCGCCAGCCGTGCGCAGCGACCACCTGCGCGGCCGCCCGCTCCCGTTCGCCCACGCGGATCGCCGCCTCGACGGGGACCGGCACCGAGGCGGGGAGGTCGAGGTACCGGACGAGTTCGACGTCCTTGCGCCACCGCCAGCACTCGTCCCTCCACTGGACGTCGTGCCCCACGCTGCTCCACTGGAGGATCGTGGTGAGGGCCGCACCCTGGTCGGGGCGCGTGTCGGTGGTCCACCAGTCGGTCACCACGGGCGGCACGGTCGGCACCCAGTCGTAGCGTGGGAGCGGGACCGACCACCCGGGTCCGCCGAGGTTGGTGGCGTAGGTGAAGTGGTGCTGGTACCGGTCCAGCCACTGGATCCAGTTGCGCTCGCGCTGCGCGACACCGACCTGACTCACGACGGGATCCGTCTCCAGGTACACCAGGCAGTCGATCACGTCGTGGCGCGGGAGCAGCTCCTGCGCGCCGCAGAGGTTCAGCACCGCGTCGGCGTCGCGGTAGAGGCGCTGCAGTCCGTCGACGTCGAGGGCGCCCGCCGTCTCGTCCGGCTCCGTCGGCGAGCGGAAGACCCACCGGTCGCCGAGGCCGACGGCGGCGAGGTGCCGGTGCATGAACTCGACGTTCGGGCCGACGTCGACGGTGCGGTCGCCCCCGCCGAGCGCGTACGGGTAGCGGTCGGAGTCCTCGACGTACCAGACGTCGAAGCCGAGCCGGCGCAGCCCCACCAGGTGGTGGAGCACCTGCCAGGTCATGCCCCCGAACGGGGAGTGGGCGAGCAGCCCCCACACCACGACGAGCCCCTTGTCGGCCGGCGGGTAGTCGGACCGCATCAGCCGGGTCACGGCGTCACTCCCCGGGCGAACTCGTAGAACGACACGTACGCGCGCGCCATCTCGTGGTGGCTGAACCGCTTCTCCGCGTGCCTGCGGACCACGTGCCGATCGAGGGCGATGGCCCGCTCGACCAGCGCCGGCAGGTCCTCGACGTCCTCGGCGTGGTAACCGGTCACGCCGCGGTCCACGACCTCGGGGACCGACCCGCGGCCCCGGGCCACGACCGGGGTCCCGCACGCCATGGCCTCGACCATGACGATCCCGAAGTGCTCCGACCAGTCGATGGGGAAGACGAGGGCGGCCGACTCCCCGAGCAGCCGGACCTTCTCCGCGTGGGAGACCGGCCCCGCGTAGACGACGTCGCGCCCGTCCACGAGCGGTCGGACCTCGTGCTCGAAGTAGTCCCGCTCGTGCCGCTCCTGCGGGGCACCCGCCAGGACGATCGGCATGCCGATCTGCCGCGCGACCCGCACCGCGGCGACCGGGTCCTTCCGTGGCCCCATGCGGCTGAGGAAGACCAGCTGCTCGCGGGGTTGGCGGGTGAACGCGTAGTCCGCGAAGTCGAGCCCGTGGTGGATCACCCGCATCGCAGCGCGTCTGTCGGGCGGCACATGGGCGATCTGGGACGCGCTGATCGCGGCGACGTGCGCCCCGGGGAACTGCTCGAGGAGCCACCGCTCGTCCGGGCCGTCGAGACCGGCGTGCACGGTGTGCACCACCGGCTCGTCCAGCAGTGCGGCGACGGGGATCAGCTTCGGACCGAGGTGGCAGTGGACGACGTCGAAGCGGTCCAGGTCGCGCGCGGCCGCCGCGAACTGACCGAGCGCATAGACGTCGTAGTCGTACGCGCGTCCGGCTCGCATCGCGTCGATCAGGTTCTCGGGCACGACCCCGTGGAGCGTGCCCGGAGTGTCCGAGTCCAGCGAGGCGTAGACGGTCACCTCGTGCCCCTGGGCGAGGAGCGCCGTGCTCAGCCAGTGCACCATCAGCTCCGCGCCGCCGTAGCTCGTCGGCGGCACTCTCGTCCAGAGCGGCGCGATCTGGGCGATCCGGAGCCTGGTCGGCTGCGCAGCGGTGGTCATCGAAGCCACTGGACCGCTTGGATGCAGCGGTCCATCCAGTCGTTGTGATACCGCAGCCGGGCCATCGCCGTCTGCGTCCAGGGCCACTCCAGCCGCTGCAGCTCCCACCGCATCGAGGCTCCGCAGCGGAAGATCTCACCCACGACCCCGAGCAGACGGATCCGCTCCGCGGTCATCTCCGGCCACCGCGCCGAGACGATCGGCAGGTACTCGGAGAGCAGCGGAGCGGTCCGGTGGGCCTCGAACGTCAGCACGTCGAGTGCGGGGACGCCCCAACCGGCCTCGTTCCAGTCGAAGCCGATCAGCGTGGGGCCGCCCGCACCGTCGACGACCCGGACGTTGTCGTCCTTGAAGTCCCCGAACACGAAGGTCGGTGGCATGGTCGCGCAGAACGCGCTGACCTCGTCCCACTGCGACCGGACCCGGGCGCAGACCTCCACGGTGCGGGCGACGTCGCGACGGTCGCCGGCGTCGAGCTCGGGATTGGCCGAGGCGAGCGTCGCCCGCTGCGGGACCACGTCCAGGTACTCCCTGAAGTGGTCGGGGCCACGGTCACGCAGCGACGGCCCCCCGGGCAGGTCGGCGCAGGCGACGTGCAGCTCGCCGAGCCACCGTCCGGCCACCGCCCGATCGCGGCGGTCGCCGAGGCGGAACTGGCGCCCCGCCGCCGCTTGGAGGAAGAGCCACGTGCGGTCGGTGTCGGCGTCCGCGACGCCGTAGAGCTCGACGCTCAGACCGGGACGGTGGGAGGTGAGCGTCGCGTAGACGATCTGCTCGCGTTCGGCCTCGCTCCGGGGGCAACGCTTCGCGACGACGTCGCGCCCGTCCGGCGCCCCGCCGACGAGCAGGTAGACGGAGCGTCGCCGTTCCTCCTGCAGCGGTACGACCGACGTGGGCGTCGAACCACCGTGGGCGATCCAGTTCTCGACCGCGGCGGCGCCGAACGTGGGACGGGAGGCCGTGGCGTTCCTCATCGCGCCGCCTCCAGACGCTCGCCGAGGGCATCGAGCCGGTCGAGGTAGGCGCCGACGGTCGGGATCGTCCGTTCCGGATCCCACCACCACCGCTGCTTCAGCCAGTCGAGCGCCTGCACGAGGTTGAGCCACGTGCCGACCGAGGCGCAGTCCATCAGCGTGTCGAAGTCCAGGCCCGGCCATCTGGTCTCCAGGCCGGCCATGTACCGCTCCGCGGTCTCCCGGTCCGCGGGGCTCGTGTCCGGGAACGCTCCTCGGATGGGGAAGAGCACCGCGAGGTCGGCGACCGGGGTCGTCAGCGCGAGGGTCCCCCAGTCGACCGCGATCACCCGGTCGTCGACCAGGCGCAGGTCTGCGTCTTTGACGTTGCCGTGCGCCAGGACGATCGGCGCGCTCGTCGCGCGGTCGAGGGCGGGCGGGACGAGACGCTCCACCGCCTCGAACCGCCGCAACAGGTCGACGGTGAGCTCCCTGGACCAACCCGGCGGGCCGCTCGACATGTCCTCGAACTCGGACGCGACCCGGCGGCAGTGGCGGAGCCGCCGGTCGAGCGTGTGTCGATCGAGGTCCGGGGCACCGTGGGTCGGGACCTCCACCGAGTGCAGCCGGGCGAGCCACGACGCCGCCCGCAACCGGTGCTCGGGGTTCGACCACTCCAGGCCGCGTTCGCCGGCGTCCTGGAGGAAGATCCAGCTGCGGCCCGGCTTCTGCGACGACGGTGCCCATCCCAGGCAACGCACGGTCAGGTCGTGGGGGATGACGCGCTCGTACAGACGGATCTCCCGCTGGACCCTCTCCGTTCGATGCAGCCTGGCGATCACCGCCTCGCCGTCGTCCCCCTCCCGGTGCAGACGGAACGCGGACCCGTTCCGGTGCTTCCGCCTCACGGGCGTCGCCTGCAGTCCGCCGCCCGGCCCCGCCCACAACGCCAGGGCTTCCTCACCCCGCGCGGACGAGGTCCTCGGCGCGTCGGCCGGCGAGGGGGTCGGTCCGGGGCAGAGCCCCGGTGTGGACGCCGCCCCACCACGTGCCGGCCACGGGTGATCGGCACGCTGCTTCACGACAGTGCACCGACCGTGCTCGACGCGGAGGATCACGTCACAGGACTCCAGCGTGCTCAGCCGGTGAGCGATCATGAACGTGGTCCGCCCCTGCACGAGGCTCTCCATCGCTCTCATGATCGACGCCTCGGTCTCGACGTCCACCGCGCTCGTCGGCTCGTCGAGGACCAGGATGGGGGCGTCCCTGAGGAATGCCCGGGCGAGTGCGATGCGCTGGCGCTCACCGCCGGACAGGCGCTGCCCGCGCTCTCCGACCACGGTGTCGTAACCGTCCGGCAGAGCGTCGACGAACTCCGCGATACCAGCAGCGCCCGCGGCCTGCCGGACCTCGTCGTCCGTCGCATCCGGCCTGCCGTAGCGGATGTTGTCGGCGATCGAGGTGGAGAAGAGGACCGGCTCCTGCTGGACGATGGCGAACTGGTTGCGGAGGTCCGCGATGCGGAGGTCGCGCACGTCCACCCCGTCCAGCCGAATGGTCCCCGACGACACGTCGTAGAACCGCATGAGCAGACTGACGAGGGTGGTCTTGCCGGCACCGGTTCGCCCGACGACCCCGAGACGCGTGCCCGGCGGGATGTCGATCGAGACGTCCTCGAGCACGGGCGAGCCGTCCTCGTAGGAGAAGGACACCTTCTCGTACTCGACGTGACCCCTGGCGCGCTGCACGGGCAGCGCGTCCGACCGCTCGGCCACGTCGGGTTCCTTGTCGAGCAGCTCGAAGGCCCGCTGCAGGCTCTCGTAGGCGTTCTGCATCCCGGTCACCCGCCTGGTCAGCGTCTTCAAGGGCGCGTAGAGCCGAGCCACGTAGTTCATGACGATGAGGAGGGCACCGACCGTGATGGACCCGGCCAGCACGCTCCGCGCACCCACGAAGAGGACCAGTCCGGTCCCGGCGGCGGTGATGAAGTCGATGGCGAGGTCGAGCAGGCCGACCCGGACCGCGATGCTCACCTGCTTCCCGGCGCTGGCGCGGCCCCAGCGGAGGAAGCGGCGGTGCTCGCTGTCCTCCCGGCCGAAGGCCTTGACGACCCGGATGTTGCCGAGCACCTCGTGGACGACGCCGAGCGCCGAGCTCTGCAGCCGCTTGTACTCCTTGTAGTGGGGCCGGATCCGCTTCTTGGACCGATTGGACAGCAGCGCGAGGAAGGGGGTGGCGATCAGCGCGATGAGGGCGACCTGGGTGTTGATCCCGAAGATGACCACGAAGACCGAGACGAGCGTGAACACGGCCGAGACGAGCGGGAGCAGGTTGTGGATCAGCATGTCGCCGAGCGCCAGCGCGTCGAACTGGATCCGGTAGAGGGAGTCGGCGGTGCCCCGGCGGTCGTGGAAGGCGAAGGAGAGCCGCTGGACGTGCGCGAAGAGGCGGCTGCGCAGGCGCAGCGTCAGGTTCTCGTGGGTCCGGGTCCGGAGGTAGGCCTGGCCCAGGCTCTGCAGGTCGGTCAGGAGCACGACGCCGATCTGGAGAGCTGCGGCGAACACCAGCAGCTGCGTGGAGGTCACCCCGTCCGGGAGGACCGCGTCCACCGGACCCGGCAGCGGTTTGTCGCTCAGCACCGAGTCCACCGCGATCGCCAGCGGGATGGGCGAGAGCAGGAACAGCGGAGTGGTGAGGAGCTCGATCACCAGCAGAGCGAGGGTGGCGATGCGGTACCCGGCGGTCTCCGCGTAGATCCGCCGCCACGTGCCCCGGTCGGCCCCTCTCCCCTGCCGACGGGCTCCAGGCGCTCGATGCCTCCCCACGTGGCGTTCAGCGCTCTTCATCGACCGGCTCCTCGGGGAGTGGCCCGACGGGCGTGGCCGCCCCCTCCACGGGTCGCCCAGCAGGCTCGGGCTCGTCCTGTGCCGACCGCTGCGCTCCTCCGGCCGCGCTCCGGGCGGTGGTCGAGCGCAGAGCCCGGGTGACCGCGGTGTGCAGCGTCCGAGCGTCGACGGCGAGCCCCCCGGCCACTGCGGCAGTGGCGAACGCGGCCGCCGCCGCGGGGAGATGGACTGCCACGACGGTGAGGGCGATCCCCGCGGCCACGGCAGGCCCGGTCCGGAGCCGGACGGCGACGCGGTGCCTCGGTTCCCACCTCCAGACGACGGCCGTGGTGATCCGGGCGGTGAAGAACGGCCCGCGCCGCAACTCGAGGTCGTGCTCGGCCGTCTCGCCGGCGGACACGACGGAGCACCCCTCGCTCGCGCCGGCCCGGCTCAGCGTGGTCAACCACCACTCGCGGTCGCCGTACCAGTCCGGGATCTCGTACGGGTCCGCGGGGCGGCGCTCGCCACGCAGTCGACCCCACGCGCGCACGAGCGGCTGGAGGACGTGGAGCCAGGCGACGAGCACGCGGAGGGCGAGCGGCCGGGGCTCGTGGCGAGGGAGCCGCGCCGCCGTGGCGACGGCGGCGCCGTAGCCGAGGACGGCGACCGTGCCCGTGGCCGCGACGACCAGACCGAGCGGATGGAGGATCCCGAGGAGGAGCGCGACCAGGCTCACCGCGGTGACCAGGGGCAGCAGAGCCGCACCCCAGACGGCGACCGCCTGGTCCCGCCGGCGAGTGCGTGGCTGGAAGGGCGCCGTGCCGGCGTACCCGTGGTAGACGACGGGTCGCAGCAATCGGGGGAACACCCCGGTGGCTCCGTAGATCGTCCCGCTCCACCGGGCCTGGCCGAGGCGGTTGAACCGGTGCCGGTGCCGGCTCCACAGCAGTCGCTCCGCCCGGCCGTAGCCGCGCTGCTGCTTCAGGTACCCCTTCACCGTGCCGCGACGGTGGTGGTTCACCTGCGCTGCCGGAGCGAAGCCGATCTCCCATCCGCGGTCGAGCAGCTTCCAGCACACGTCCACGTCGTCACCCGCGGCCGTGTAGACGGGATCGAAGCCGCCGATCGCCTGCAGGGCCTCCCGCCGGAAGGCCATGTTGCAGCCGGGCACGTGCTCGGCCCTGTCGTGGCTGGTCAGCACCTCCATCGGCGAGCCGGGCGACAGCGCCACCGCGCGCTCGACGAGACCGGCGTCGTCGACCGGGAGGTTCGGTCCGCCCGTGGCCACGATGCGTTCGTCCTCGAGGGAGAGCGCCAGGTGGAACGGCCACTCCGGATGGCAGGCCGCGTCCGCGTCGAGGTAGGCCACGACGTCCCCGCGAGCCGCGGCCAGGCCGGCGTTGCGCGCCCGGCTCAGCCCCCCGTGCTCGAGCTCGAGCAGCCGGAAGGGATGGCGCCGGGCGATCTCCGCCGTGGCGTCGGTGGACCCGTCGTCGCACACGACCACGTCGAGATCCGGGTAGGAGCAGGCCTCGAGCGACTCGAGGCACTCGGCGAGCGTCGCCTCCTCGTTGTAGGCGCACACGACCACGCTGATCGTCGGCCACTCGTCGCGGAGCTCGGCGACCGAGCGCCGGGCCCAGGCCGATACCACGTCGTTCGCCGGCTTCGGTCGCCGGCGCTCGTCGGTGACACCGAAGCCCCAGCCGGTGACGGGTGAACCGTCCACCACCCACTCGTCGGTCCACGAGAAGACGGTCGCGCCGGCACAGCCGACCTCGTCGACGGTGCGGAGCTGCCACTCGAGGGAGCGCGCCTGGGCGTCGACGCCGTGGATCTCCGATGCGAGACCCAGCTCACCGACGAGCAACGGCTTGTCCCCGGCCACGCTCTGCAGGTGCCGCAGGTAGCGCCGGAGCGCTGCAGGCTCCTCGAGGAAGACGTTGAAGGTGACGACGTCCAGGTTGTCGATCGTCAGGAACTCGGTCGTCGGGAAGTTGCCGTAGGTGACGAGGAGGTCCTGCCGAGCGTCGTGGATCCGGCAGACCAGCGACTCCAGGACCCCTTCCACCCGGCTGATGCCGTGGACCCGGAGGACGTCGACGGGTATCTCGTTTCCTATCGACAGCGCCAGGACCTCGGGTCGGTCGCCGACCGCGTCCAGGGCCGCGTCGATCGCCCCGTGAGCGCGGTCGGCGACCCGGCGGGTCGAGGCCCGAGACGCCACCCGCTCGTATCGCCAGTCCTCGTAGTGCAGGCCGACCAGCACGTGCATGCCGTGTTCCGCCGCGCAGTCGAGCACCTCCGGCGGCGGCACGGAGTACGTGCGCACGGTGTTCACGCCGCTGCTCGCCATCGCGGCGATGTCCCCGGCGATCACCTCCGGGACGGGGAAGGGAGCGCCGTCGGGCCGGGACGCGAAACTCCCGTAGCTCACCCCCCGGACCCGGTACGGCATCCCGTCACACCGCAGATGCCGCCCGCCCACGTGCACACGGCCGACCCGCGGCGAGCCCAGGCCCTGGGGACCAGCGGGGACGACCGGGCCGCTCACCTCGGTGCTCATCGTGATCTCGCCGGTCACAACGCCAGACCCGCCAGGGGCGGCTCCGCGGGCTCACGACGGCGCCCGAGCGCCCGCACCGTCCAGCCGGCCGCTCGCCACCGCCCGAGATCCAGGGCGTTCCGGGCGTCGAGAACGCGGGGTACGGCGACGAGGGGGCGCAGTCGCGCCGGATCCAGCGCCTGGTACTGCTGCCACTCGGTGACGTGCAGCACCAGGCGGGCGCCCTCGAGGACTCTGGTGACGTCAGTGGTGAAGTCCAGGGCGGGGACGGCCGCGCGGGCGTTCTCGACCGCCTCCGGATCGTGGACCCGCACCTGCGCACCCTGCGCGTGCAGGGCCGCCGCGACGGCCAGTGCCGGGGAATCGCGGATGTCGTCGCTGTCCGGCTTGAACGCCGCACCCAGGACGGCGATCGGCTGGTCGGACAAGGAGTCCCCGAGCATCTCGCGAGCCAGGTCGACGGTTCGCTGGCGGCGCCTGAGGTTGATCTCGTCGACCTCCCGCAGGAAGCCGAGGGCACGTCCCACGCCCAGCTCGTCCGCCCGCGCCGCGAAGGCACGGATGTCCTTCCCCAGACAGCCACCGCCGAAGCCGAGACCAGCGGACAGGAAGGCCGGACCGATGCGGGGATCGTGCCCGATCGCCCTCGCCAACGTCACCACGTCGGCCTCGGCTGCCTCGCAGACCTCCGCCATGGCGTTGATGAAGGAGATCTTCGTCGCGAGGAAGGCGTTGGCTGCCACCTTGACCAGCTCGGCGGTGGCGCGATCGGTGACGATGAACGGTGTTGCCCGCTCCAGCAGGGGCGCGTAGACCGAGCGCAGGTCGCTCACTGCGCGGGCGTCTTCCGCACCCACCACGATGCGGGTGGGCGTGAGCGTGTCCCGCACGGCGAAGCCCTCACGCAGGAACTCCGGGTTGCAGGCGAAGCGGACCTCGTCCCCCCGTGGCGTGAAGGTGTTCGCGAAGACCTCCAGTCGTGCCGCTGTGCCGACGGGAACCGTCGACTTGCCGACGACCAGGCAGGGTCGCTGGAGACGGCACGCGAGCTGCTCGACCGCTGAGTAGACGTGGCGGAGATCGGCGGCGTCGGACTCCGCGGCCTGGGGTGTGCCCACGCAGAGGAAGTGGACGTCGGCGAACTCGGCCGCCTCCTGCATCGACGTGGTGAACCGCAACCGGCCCGAGGAGAGGCCCCGGTGCAGTACGTCGGCGAAGCCTGGTTCGAAGAAGGGAGTTCGTCCTCCGGCCAGGAGCCGCACTCTCACCGGGTCCACGTCGACGCCCAGGACCGAGTGACCGAGATCGGCCATGCAGGCGGCGTGGACGGCTCCCAGGTATCCCGTCCCGATCACCGTCAGACGCACGACGGCCTCCGCACGTCCACCGGTGCCGGCACTCCGTCCAGCTGCCCGCCTGCGATCACGGTCCGGGCGGCGGCCACCTCCACCGGCCTGGACCTGAACCAGTCCACCGTTGCGCTCAGTCCCCGCTCCACGGGCACCGTCGGCCGCCAGCCCAGCAGGTCCGCGGCGCGGGCGATGACCGGACGACGGCGCGTCGGGTCGTCGGGAGGCAGCGGGTGGTACTCGACCGGAGACCGTGACCGGGTGATGCGGAGGACCAGAGCGGCCAGGTCGACGACGGAGTGCTCGACAGGGTTGCCGAGGTTGATCGGACCGACTTCCGACGAATCGATCATCGCCACGATGCCGCGGATGAGATCGTCCACGTAGCAGAGACTGCGGGTCTGGCTCCCGTCACCATAAACGGTCAACGGGTCACCATTCAGAGCCTGAGTGATGAAGTTCGTCACGACCCGCCCGTCGTGCGGTCGCATCCGAGGCCCGTAGGTGTTGAATATGCGGACTATCCCGACGTTCGCACCGAACTCGCGCCGATGGGCCATAGAGAGCGCCTCGGCATAGCGCTTCGACTCGTCGTAGACGCTCCGAGGACCGATCGGATTCACGTTCCCCCAGTATTCCTCGGACTGAGGATGGACGGCCGGATCGCCGTAGACCTCACTCGTCGAGGCGAGGACGAAACGTGCACCATGGGTTCGGGCCACGGTGAGAGCATTCTCGGTCCCGCGGCTCCCGACGGCCAGCGTCTCCAGCGGATGGCGGAGATAATCAGGTGGAGAGGCGGGGCTGGCGAGGTGTGCGACCGCGTCCACGATGCCACAGAGGGGCATGGCGACACTGACGTCCGCCTCGATGAAGTGGAATCCTGGGATTCCGATGAGATGGTTGATGTTGTCCACACTGCCGGTCGACAGGTTGTCGACGCAGACAACGGAATCCCCTCTTCCCAGGAGCGTCTCACACAAGTGCGAACCCAGGAATCCAGCACCGCCGGTGACGATTGCGCGCATCGGACCTCCCCGCTTCTGAGGGAAACCGCCAGATGGACGGCAGCATTGTTCAGAGGTGTCCGGCGAAAACGCGGACTTCTTCAGGTCTGACTGCGCTCCCTCCGACACGGAGGGGGACGAGGGCGAAGAGTTTGCTGACCGTTCACCGGCCTGTCAATGCCTATTCGGATGGAACGCAGATGGCCGTCAATGGTGACTTGAGGCCACCTCTCTGTGACCTCCCGTGAGATTGATCGAGACCGGGGAGAACCTGTTATTGAATTGCCTGATCAAGGACGCGTCGGCTGCCGGTCGGCCATCTCGTACGGGGGACGCTCAGGCGCCAGGGGGACTCTCCGTCCCGACGTGCACGCCCGAGCAGCCACAGCCCATGGCGCGCCATCACAGTCAGTAGTCATCGCGATCGTCGGCACCGCGGTCACCAGCACCGGCCCGCGTCGCGGCGGAGACTCCGAGCGGGGTCCGTGATCAGACCTGAGGGCTCCTGCAGTTTCCACCTGAGCTCCACGGCGCCTTCCTCCGCGCCCGGAGCACTCCCGTGGCGGGCCAGCAGGCCGCCACGTGGCGGCCGGTGCCCGCCGCCCGCGGTCATGCAAGCGATGTCCCCGGATCTGCCTCCGGGCTCCATGGGCAGCCAGCACCAACTCGGGGTCGTCCAGGTGCCGCTGCAGCGGCCCGAACCCGGCCACCCGGTCGAGCACGTCGCGCACCACCGACTCGGGGTCACCGATCGGCGGCAGCGCCGAGGACAGCGACCGCTCGGAGTAGTCGGCGACGACGTCCCGCACCAGCACCCGGACCGGCGCGGGGTCGCTGAACGGGTCGAGCCCGCGGCGCCGGAGGAGCTCGCGCACCTCGCCGTCGACGACGTCCAGCGCACTCGCCGCAGTCGGCACCGGACCCCCGTCGGCCCTGCCCCGACCCCGTTCGGGACGTCGGGACGACGGGGAGACGGAGGCGTTCCGCGGGAGGGCGGTCAGCCGATCTGTGGACAGCGCGTGCGCCGCCGCGGCCGCACGCCACCCGGCCGGGTGACCCGCGGACGGGCGCCGAGCGGGTGCGCCGACGCAGCGTTCCGGCGCCCCGGATGCGGCGCCGGCGCACCCGCTCGCCGGGAACAGAGCCGGCGCGCGGGGTGCTGTACGGAGCACACCCGACGACCGCGAGGAGATCGCGCATGCCGGTCCTGCTCCCGTCCCGTGTCCCCGCCCCCTCCGCCGCGCCGGCGCGCCGCCGCCGCCGCGGGTGGCTCAGGGCCGGCATCGCCGCCGCCGTCGTCGTCCCGGTCGGGGTGGTCGTGGCCGACAGGGTCGGCGACTGGACCGCGCCCTTCGAACAGGAGACCGTCGACCGCAGCACGAGGCCGCTGCTGCTGGCGATGGCCGACCTCGACGAGTACCACGCCGCCACCGGCACCTTCCAGGTCGTCGTCGACCAGGAGCGCGACACCGCCTGGGTGCCCTCGGCGATCAGCGGCGAGCGGGTGCAGTTCCTCGCCACCGGTGACGTCGACGCCTACGTGGACTTCGCCGCCCTCGGCGAGGACAGCGTCGACCTCTCCCCCGACGGCACGGCCGCCACCATCACCCTGCCCGCCCCGCAGCTCGGCGAGGCGCGGATCGACCCGGACGAGAGCCGGGTGCTCGACCGCGACCGCGGCCTCGTGGAGCGGCTGGGCGACGCGTTCGCCGACGACCCGACCGACGAGAGCGAGCTGTTCGCGCTCGCCGAGCGCCGGCTGGAGTCCGCCGCCGCGGACAGCGACCTGCTCGACCGCGCCGAGGACGGCACCCGCGACATGCTGACGACGCTGGCCCGGTCCCTCGGCGTCGACGACGTCACGGTCACCTTCGAGCCCGCGCCCGGGGCGGCCGGCTGACCGCCCGGCGTCAGACCCGGGACGTCAGCGCCCGCGGCGCGCGGGGCAGCGGCACGATCACGGGCACCCCGCCGCGGGCCGGAGCCTGCTCGAGGAGCAACGCCTCGGCGTCGCAGCGCTCCAGCGGCCGCGCGAACAGGTAGCCCTGCGCGGTGTCGCAGCGGCCCTCGGCCAGCAGCCGCGCCTGGTGCTCGTGCTCGACGCCCTCGGCGAGGACCTCCAGGCCCAGCGTGCGGCCCAGGTCGATGGTGCCGCGCACGATCGCCGGCAGCGGCTCGCCCTCGGCGATCGCGCCGACGAACGAGCGGTCGATCTTGAGCACGTCCACGGTGAACTGCCGCAGGTGGGCCAGCGACGAGTAGCCGGTGCCGAAGTCGTCCAGCGCCAGCCGCACGCCCAGCGCCCGCAGCGCGGTGAGGCACGCGGCCGCCCGCTCGGGGTCGCCCACCAGCGCCGTCTCGGTCACCTCGAGCACCAGCGCGCCGGCCGGCAGTCCGCTCGCGGCCAGCGCCGCGGCGACGGAGCCGGGGAGGTCCGGCGAGGTCAGCTGGCCGGCCGACACGTTGACCGCCATCGTGCGGTCGCCCAGGTGCCGCCAGGCCGCCGCGGTCGCGCACGCCTCGCGGAGCACCCACGCGCCGATCTCGTCGATCAGGCCCGCCGCCTCGGCCACCGGCACGAACCGGTCGGGGCCCACCGGGCCCAGCCGCGGGCTGTCCCAGCGCAGCAGGGCCTCGAAGCCGGTCACCCGGCGGCCGTCCAGGGCGACCACCGGCTGGTAGACCAGCCGGAACTCCCCGCGGGACACCGCGCCGCGCAGCTCCTGCTCCAGCTCGCGGGCGGCCTGCGCCGCCGCGCGCATGCCGGGCTCGAACCGCTGCACGCGGGCGCGCCCGTCGAGCTTGGCCGCGTCCAGCGCCAGGTCGGCGTCGCCGACCAGCGCGTCGCCGGCCACCGCGCCGCGGCCGACGGCCACGCCGACGCCGGCCGACACGGTCACCGGACCGCCGGGCAGCGCCACCGGCCGGGCGAGCACGTCGAGCACGCGGGCGGCGGTCACCATCGCCTCGTCGTCGCCGACGCCGGCCTGCTCGACCAGCACGGCGAACTCGTCGCCGCCCAGGCGGGCCACGGTGTCGTCGGCGCGGACCGCGCCGCGCAGCCGCGCCGCCACCTCGCGCAGCAGTGCGTCGCCGGCGGCGTGGCCCAGGGAGTCGTTGACGGCCTTGAAGCCGTCGAGGTCGAGGGAGAGCACCGCGGCCGAGCCGCCGCCGCGCACCGTGCGGCGCAGCGCCTGGCCGACGCGGTCCATGAACAGCGCGCGGTTGGCCAGGCCGGTCAGCCCGTCGTGCAGCACCGAGTGCGCCAGCGCCGCCTCGGCGCGGCGGCGCCCGGTCACGTCGGTCACGTGCACGACGACGCCGCCGACGTCGGGGTCGTCCCCGAGGTCGACCAGCCTGATGCCGATCCAGCGGTCCTCGCCGCGGTGGCGGGCGGGCAGCTCGGCGTCGACGACGCCGCCGCCGGCCAGGGCCCGCGCGAACAGCTCGGCGGTCAGCTCGGGGTCCACCCCGGCCAGGCGGACGGCGTCCGCGGCGGTGGTGACGCCGGCGGCCACGGTCCCGAGCAGCGCGGCCAGCGGCGCGGGGTCGCTGAGCAGCCGCCCGTCGCGGGAGACGACGAGGACCGCGTCGGAGGAGTGCGCGGTGAGCTTGGCGGCGAACCGTTCCCGCGAGCGCACCAGCGCCCGGGCGGCGGCCTCGCCGCGCAGCAGCAGCGCGGCGCGGACGAAGACCAGCGCGGTCAGCACGACCATCGCGACGACCATCGCGCCCGAGGCGTCCTCGACGGCGCCGAGGTCGGTGGCCAGCTCGGTCCCGGGCGGCACCAGCAGCGCCCCGAGGCACACGGCCAGCCGGGCCATCCCCGACCGGCCCTCCTCGCCGCCCGGGCCCGCCGCGACGGCACCGCGGGCGGTCGACCAGGTGGCCGCGGCGAGCAGCGCGCTGCCGAGCAGCCAGCCGGAGTCCAGCCACCCGCCGAAGGTGACGACGTCGGCGTTCAGCAGGTAGGCGACGTCGGAGACCAGCCAGCAGGAGCACGCGGCGGCGACGGCCAGCGGCGTCCACTCCCCCTGCCGGCGGGTGGCCAGCAGCCGCACGACCAGGCCGATCAGCGCGGCGTCGAGGGCCGGGTAGAGCGCGAGCACGACCCGGGTCCCGAGGCCGAGGGACGCGTCCTCCACGGTCGCGGCGATCGACAGCTCCCAGACGAGGAGCAGCGCGGCGACGAACACGACGAGCGCGTCGATCCAGCCCGCCGCCCGCAGGTCGCGGTCGGCGTGCCGGCGGCGGGCCATGAGCGCCAGGCCGGTGCCGAGGGCCACGTAGCTGCCCAGGTAGACGGCGTCGGCGACGCCGACGGCCGCGCCGTCGCCGGTCAGGGACGCCTGGACCTGCCAGAGCACGTCCCCGAGGGCGGACAGGCCGACGCCGAGGGCGAGCAGGACGGCGACCGGCCGCCGCCCCGCGCGGTGCGCCCCGGCCCACGCGGCGACGACGGTCAGCCCGACGACCACGAAGTACAGCGCGGCGCCGCCGGCCGTCCCGTGCAGCAGCCCCTGCAGCGCGACCACCGCGAGCAGGAGGGTGCACGCGACGACGGCCACCGGCCGCCTGCCCACGACGCCTCTGATCCACTCCGACACACGCCGGACATCGACGCGAAACGAGCCGGTCTGGAACGGATACGGCGAGTGGTTCCCCCGCGGGGGTGAGCCCGGGTCTACTCCCCGGGCCGCAGCACCGCCTGCACCAGGTGCGGCCCGGGCTCGCGCAGCGCCGTGCCCAGCCGCTCCGCCAGCTCCTCGGCGGTCTCCGCGCGGGTGGCCGGCACGCCCATCCCGGTGGCCAGCGCGACGAAGTCCAGCGCCGGGCCGCCCAGGTCGAGCAGCTGCCCGGCCCGCTCCCCGCCGCCGGCGGCCCCCACCCGCGCCAGCTCCCCCTGGAGGATCGCGTAGGACGCGTTGTCGTAGAGCAGCACGGTGACGTCGAGCTGCTCGCGGGCCATCGTCCACAGCGCCTGCAGCGTGTACATCGCGCTGCCGTCGGCCTGCAGGACGAGCACCGGCCGGTCGGGGCAGGCCACCGCCGCGCCGACCGCCATCGGCAGGCCGTCGCCGATCGCGCCGCCGGTCAGGGCGAGCCAGTCGTGCTGCGGTGCGCCCGCGGTCAGCTCGACGACGCCGATCCCGGAGGTGATCGCCTCGTCGACCACGATCGCCCGCTCGGGCAGCAGCGCGCCGACCACCGCGGAGATCCCCCGCGGCGTCAGGCGCCCGGCCGGCAGCTCCGGCCGGGAGGCCTCGCGCAGCTCCGGCTCGGCGCCGGCGGCCACCTTCGCGGCCAGCTCCTCGAGCGCCGCGACGCCGTCCTCACCGGGTGCCGACAGCACGTGCACCGTGCAGTCCTCGGGCACCGGCGTGCCCGGCACGCCGGGGTAGGCGAAGAAGTGCACCGGCGAGGTCGCGCCGGCCAGCACCAGGTGCCGGGTGCCGGCCAGCGCCTTGATCGCCACCTCGGGCGGGTAGGGCAGCTTGCCGACGGCGGGCAGCCCCGCGCCGCGCACCATCCGCGCCGGGAACGTCTCGGCCACCAGCCGGACGCCGGTGCCGGCGGCCACCCGCGCCGCGGCCAGGAGCCCCGCCTCCGACGCGACGACGTCGTCGCCGAGCAGCAGCACGGTCGGCTCGCCGGCCTGCACCACCGCGGCGGCGTCGTCCACGACCGACGGTGCCACGTGCGGCCGTGGCCGCACCGGCAGGGGCTCCGCGACGGCCGCGCCCTCGGACCAGGACACGTCGGCCGGCAGCACCAGCGTGGCGATCTGGCCGCGCGCGGCGGCGGCGACGGCGTCCGCGGCGTCGGCGGCGAGGTCCTCGGGGGCCAGCGAGCGGCGCACCCAGCCGGACACCGTGCCGGCGAGGGCGTCGATGTCGGACTCCAGCGGCGCGTCCAGCCGCTTGTGCGAGCGGCCGTGGTCGCCGACGACGTTCACCATCGGCGTCCGCCCGCGGCGGGCGTTGTGCAGGTTGGCCAGGCCGTTGCCCATGCCCGGGCCCAGGTGCAGCAGCGTGGCGGCGGGCCGGCCGGTCATGCGCGCCCAGCCGTCGGCGGCGCCGGTGGCCACCCCCTCGAACAGGGTGAGGACGCCGCGCATCTCGGGGACGTCGTCGAGGGCGGCGACGAAGTGCATCTCGGACGTGCCGGGGTTGGCGAAGCAGACGTCGACCCCGGCGTCGACGAGCGTGCGGATCAGTGCCTGGGCGCCGTTCACCGGGAGACGTGCACCTCGTTCACCTCGTAGTGCGTCATGGTCACGCCGCCGCTGGCGAAGGTGCGCAGGTCGGCCGCGCCGGCCTTGCCCGCCTCGGAGGCGAACGCGGCCCCCATCGCCTGCTCGGAGTCGAAGTCGAGCTCCGCGACGAGGTACGGCGCGGACTGGCGCGGGTCCAGCGGCTGCGGGCTGCCGGTGGCGAACCGGATCAGGCCGGGCATCTGCACGGTCAGCGGGACGTGGGTGTCCCGGTAGTGGGCGTCGAACGCCGCCGGGTCCTCCGGTTGCCCGTAGCTGACCACCAGCCTGTGCACCATCTGCCGCTCCTCCGCGCTCCTCCCCGGGCACCGTTGCCGGGGGCTCCCCCACCCTGGCACACGGGCCCGGGCGCGCGACCTCAGAAGGTGATCACCAGCCGGCCGCGCACGCCGCCGGCGGCCAGCACCCGGTGCGCCTCGGGGGCCTCCTCCGGCGCGAAGGTGCGGGCCACCCGCAGCGTCGCCGCGCCCGACTCCACCTGCTCGCGCAGCCGGTCGAGCGCGGCGCCGTTCTCGGCGTAGCGGCGCACCCTCGTGGGCAGCACCTCGACCCGGCCGGTCCCGTCGCCGCGGTAGCCGCGCACGGTGGCCACCTTCCCGCCGTCGCGTACCGCGGGCAGCACCAGCGCGTCCTGCACCGACCCGTCGGCCAGCCCGTCGACGCCGTCGGGGAACTCCGCGCGGATCCGCTCGGCGACGTCGTCGCCCCGCCGCACGACGACGTCGGCGCCGAGGTCGCGGACCAGCCGCTCGTCGGCCTCGGAGGCGTCGGCGACGACGGTGTGCCCGTCGGCTCTGGCCAGCTGGACGACGTAGCCGCCGAAGGCACCCGCCGCGCCGGTCACCGCGACCACCGAGCCGGGCGGCAGGGCCATCTGGTCCAGCGCCAGCCGCGCGGTGAGCGCGTTCATCGGCAGGGTGCACGCGGCGACGGCGTCGGCGCCCGCGGGCACCCGGGCCACCGAGCCGGCCGGCAGCACGAGGTCCTCGCGGTAGCCGCCGTGCGCGCCGGTGGGGACGACGATCGCCATGACCGCGTCGCCGGCGGCCACCCGGTCGACGCCGTCACCCACCTCGACGACCTCGCCGGCGGCGTCCATGCCGGGCACCCACGGCGGCGTCTTCACCGGGTCGCGGCCGGCGTAGGCGCCCTCGCGCAGGTGGGTGTCGGTCGGGCTCACCGCGGCGGCCCGCACCCGCAGCCGCACCTGCCCGGGCCCGAGGGGCTCGGCGGGCACGTCGACGACGGTGAGGGCCTCGGGCCCTCCGAACTCGGTCACTCCCACGGCGCGCACGCGTCGACCCTAGGAGGACCCCCGCGGTCAGCGCGGCCGGCGGGTGGTCGCCCGCTCCACCACGCGCCACCCGTCCGGCGCCGGGACCTCCGGGGCGCGCCCGAGCGCGACCAGCGCGCAGGCCGCCCCCTGCCGGCGCAGCGACTGCGCGACGGTGGTCAGCCCCGCCGGCGCCGCGGCGTCGCTGTCGTCCCAGCCGGTGACCGCCACGTCGCCGGGCACGGCCAGGCCCGCGGCCGCCACCGCCCGCAGCGCCCCCAGCGCGAGCTCGTCGCTCATCGCGGCGATCGCGTCCGGCCGGTCCGGGCCGGCGAGCAGCTCGGCGGCGAACGCCTGGCCCTCCTCGGCGTCGTTGACCGGGCACACGGCCAGCCGCAGCTGCGCCGCCGGGTGCCCGGCCCCGGTCCACGCGCCGAGCAGGCCCTCCCACCGGTTCCGCGTCACCGGGAACCGGACCGCCCCCACCTCCGGGGCGGGCAGCAGCCGGCGGGCGCGGGCGCGGTCGAGCGGGAAGCCGAGGACCACCGGACGCCTGGCCCCGGCGAACGCCACCCGCCCGATCGCCGCGGCGGCGGCGCGGTCGTCGATACCGACCACCGGCAGGCCCCGGTGGTGCGGCCCGGCGTGGACGACGGCGGGCAGGCCGGTGTCGGCGACCGCGTCGAGCACCGGGTCGTCGTCGCTGGTGGTCCAGACGACGAATCCGTCGACGACGGCCCGCGCGACCCGCTCGGGGTCGCTGGGCGCGCCGGTGGTCGGGACCAGCGTGAGGCCGACCCCCTCGGCGGCGCAGACGTCCGCGACCCCGGCGAGGAACCGGGCCGCCTGCGGGTCGTCGAAGGCGTAGCCCAGCCGCTCCCCCAGCACGACGCCGAGGCTGCCGACCCGCCCCCGCCGCAGCGAGCGGGCGGCCGGGTGCGGCCCGGGGTAGCCGAGCTCCTGCGCCGCCGCCCGCACCCGCGCCGCCGCCTCGGCCGAGACCCGGCCGGGCCGCGAGTAGACGTAGGACACCGTCATCGGCGAGACGCCGGCGGCGCGGGCCACCTCGCGCATCGTCGGCCGGCGCGACCGGTGGTCCGGAGGACTGGCCACTCGTACAGTCTAGGTGTGTATCGATACACAAGAGCCGAGGAGCAGGCCGGTACCCCCCTCGGGGCGGGGGGCGACGGCTTCGTCCGCGACGCGCCGACCGTGCTGGCCTACGCGGTGCTCGGGTGCTTCACCGGCTGGCTCTACGCCTTCGGCCCGGCGCTGTCGCTGCTGCGCGAGGAGCTGCACTTCTCGTACACCCTGCTGGGCGTCTACTCGGTCCTGTGGTCGGGCGGCGCGGCCCTGGCCGGCGCGGGGTTCGCGGCCGTGGCCCGCCGGCTGTCGCGGTCGGCGCTGCTGTGGTCCTCGGCCTTGGGCACCGCCGCCGGCGCCGCGCTGTTCACCCTCGGCCGCGGGCTCGTGCCGACCCTGCTGGGGGCGGCGGTGATGGGCACGGCCGGCACGGTGCTGCTGACGGCGACGCAGGCCGTGCTCTCCGACCGGCACGGCGCCCGGCGCGACCGGGCGCTCACCGAGGCCAACGTCGGCGCCGGGGCGTGCGCGGTCCTGGCGCCCCTCGTCCTCGGCGGGCTCGCCGCGGGGCCGGCCGGCTGGCGGGCGGCGTTCGCCCTCCCCGCGCTCGTCCTCGCGGTGCTGTGGCTCCGCTCGAGGCGCCGCCCGCTGCCGCCGCCGGCCGACCGCCGGGCCGCCGGGCGACCCGGGGCGCTGCCCCTGGCCGCCTGGCTGTTCGCCGCCCTGACCGCGATCGCCACGGCCGTGGAGTTCTGCCTGGTCTACTTCGGCACCGAGGTGCTCGTCGGCACGGGACTGGCGACCACCACCGCCGCGACGGCGCTGGGCAGCAACTACCTGGGCCTGCTCGTCGGCCGGCTCGGCGGGGCGGCGCTCACCCGGCGCCCCGGCCGGACGGTCCCGCTGCTGCACGCCTCCCTGGCGGTGACCGCGGCCGGCTTCGTGCCGTTCTGGCTGACCGACAGCCCGGTCGTCGCCGTCCTCGGCCTGTTCGTCTGCGGGATCGGCATCGCCAACCTCTACCCCCTCGCGCTGGCGCTCGCCCTGGGCGCCGCCCGCGGGCACGAGGACCGGGCCAACGCCCGCACCCAGCTGCTGGGCGGCCTGGTCACCGCCGCCGCCCCCTTCCTGCTCGGCGCCCTGGCCGACGCGCACGGCCTCACCGCGGCGTTCGTCCTGGAGCCCGCGCTGCTCGTCGGCGCGCTCCTGCTCCTGCTCGCGGGGGTTCGGGCGACACCACAGTGACACCACGGGGGTTGTGTATGACGTCATGATGGTGTCATCGTGACGTCATGGACCTCACCCCGTTCGTCGAGCAGCTCCGCCGGGAGCTCGTGCTCGCCGCCGCTCCCGGGGGCGAGGAGGCGCGCGAGCTGGCCGAGCGCCTCACCGCGCCGCTGGAGTCCTCGGTCCGGCTCGCCCTGCTGTCCGCCCTGTCCGCCGCGGCCGAGGAGCTCACCGGCCAGCTCGCGCCCGGTGCCGTCGACGTGCGGCTGCGCGGCAGCGAGATCGGCTTCGTCGTCACCCCGCCGCCGGCCGCCGCCGAGCCGCACGACGCCCCGGCGCCCGAGGCCGTCCTCCCCGACGGTGACGACGGCAGCACCATCCGCATCACCCTCCGGCTGCCCGAGCAGCTGAAGGTCCGCGTCGAGGAGGCGGCCACCCGCCTCGGCTCGTCGGTCAACACGTGGCTGGTCCGGGCCGTCAGCGACGCGGTGACCCGCGCCGACCGTCCCGCAGCTCCCGAGGCCCGCCGCTCGCGGTGGTCGTCGGGCCAGTCCTACACCGGCTGGGTCCGCTAGCCCGGCACCCCGCGCCCACCAGCACACCGCACCGCACCCACCCCCGGCCGACCGGCCGGGGGCCGACCCGGCACGCCCAGGAGGCGACGCCATGCCCACCTTCGACACCCCCGAGCCCGTCTCCGCCCGCATCGACGTCGCCGCCGGCAGCGTCCGGGTGCGGGGCACCGACCGCGCCGTCACCGAGGTCACCGTCCGGCCGCACGACGGGCGCAGCAGCGCCGACGTCCAGGCCGCCGAGCAGGCCACCGTCACCTGCGCCGACGGGCACCTGCTGGTCCGCACCACCGGCCGCCCGCGGCTGCTGTTCCTCGGCTCGAGCGGCGAGGTCGACGTCGACGTCGCCCTGCCCGAGGGTTCGTCGGTCGAGGTGCGCACGACGGCCGGGGACGTTACCTGCTCCGGCCGGCTCGGCCGCGCCGTCCTCGAGAGCCGCCACGGCGACCTCCGCCTCGACTCCGCCGCCGGGCTGCGGGCCCGCACCACCAGCGGCGGCATCACCGTCGGCGAGGTCTCCGGCGACGCGGTCGCGCACACCGACTTCGGCGACGTCCGGGTCGGTCGCACCGACGGCGACACCCGGCTGAGGACGACGTGCGGCGACGTCACCGTCGACCACACCGCCGGCTCGCTGCTCGGCAGCACCAACTACGGGAAGGTGCGCGTGGGCGAGGCGGTGCGCGGGTCGCTGGTGCTCGAGACCTCCTACGGCGAGGTCGAGGCGGGCATCGCCGCGGGCACCGCGGCCTGGCTGGACCTGCAGTCGGCGTCGGGCAGCATCCGCAACGAGCTCACCGCCGCCGACGGCCCGGAGGACGCCACCGGGACCGTGCAGCTCAGGGCGCGCACCGCCTACGGCGACATCCTGGTCCGCCGGGCATGAGCGGACCCGCCGTGATCTCCGTCGTCGGACTCCGCAAGACCTTCGGCGCCACCGTCGTCCTCGACGGCCTGGACCTCACCGTGCCCGAGGGCACCGTCTACGCGCTGCTCGGCCCCAACGGGGCCGGCAAGACGACCACCGTCGACGTCCTGTCCACGCTCACCCCCGCCGACGCCGGGACGGTCACCGTCGCCGGGTGCGACCTGGCGACCGACCCCGCCGGGGTGCGCGCCGCGATCGCGGTGACCGGCCAGTTCTCCGCCGTCGACGGCCTGCTCACCGGCCGGGAGAACCTGCGCCTGATGGCCGACCTGCACCACCTGGGCCGCCGCAAGGGGCAGCGCCGCGCCGCGGCGCTGCTCGAGCGCTTCGACCTCGTCGAGGCCGCCGACCGGCTGCCGGCCACCTACTCCGGCGGCATGCGCCGCCGGCTGGACCTGGCCATGGGCCTGATGGGCGACCCGCGGGTGGTCTTCCTCGACGAGCCCACCACCGGGCTGGACCCGCGCAGCCGCCGGGCGATGTGGGACGTCGTCCGCGGGCTGGTCGCCGAGGGCGTCACCATCCTGCTCACCACGCAGTACCTGGAGGAGGCCGACCAGCTGGCCGACCGGATCGGCCTGCTCGACGGCGGCCGGCTGGTCGCCGAGGGCACCGCCGACGAGCTCAAGCGGCTGGTCCCCGGCGGGTCGGTGCGGCTGCGGTTCGCCGACGCCGCCGCGCTCGACCGGGCCGCCCGCGCCCTCGGAACCGGCACGGCGGACCCGGCCGGCCTCCAGCTGGAGGTGCCCTCCGACGGCGGCGTCGCGGCGCTGCGGTCGGTGCTCGCCCGCCTCGACGAGGCCCGCGTCGACGTCGCCGGCCTCACCGTCGAGACGCCCGGTCTCGACGACGTCTTCCTGGCCCTCACCGGCCGCCCGACCACCGAGGAGGTGCCGGCGTGAGCCTCGCGACCACCCTGACCGACAGCCGCACGATGCTGCGCCGCGACCTGCGGCACGCGGTGCGCTACCCGTCGCTGACCCTGATCGTGGCCGCGGTCCCGATCGTGTTCCTGCTGCTGTTCGTCCACGTCCTCGGCGGGACGCTGGGCGCCGGGCTGGGCGGGCCGGCCGGCGGGCGCGCCGAGTACGTCACCTACGTGGTGCCCGGCGTGCTGCTGCTGGCGGTGACCGGCAGCGCGCAGGGCACCGCGATCGCGATGGCCATGGACGTGACCGAGGGCATCGTCGCCCGCTTCCGGACCATGTCGATCGCCCGCGCGTCGGTGCTCACCGGGCACGTCCTCGGCGCCGTCGTCCAGACCCTGGTGGGCCTGGCCGTCGTCGTCGGGGTCGCCCTGCTGGTCGGCTTCCGGCCCGACGCCGGCGTCCTCGAGTGGCTCGCCGCCGTCGGCGTCCTGACCATGACGGCGTTCGCGCTGGCCTGGCTGGCGGTCGCGATGGGCCTGGCGACGAAGACCGTCGAGGGGGCGAGCAACCTGCCGATGCCGCTGATGCTGCTGCCCTTCCTCGCCAGCAGCTTCGTGCCGGTGGAGTCGATGCCGGCGGGGCTGCGGGAGTTCGCCGAGCACCAGCCGTTCACCCCGCTCACCGAGACGCTGCGCGGCCTGCTCACCGGCACCGCGATCGGGTCCGGCGCGTGGGTGGCGACGGCGTGGTGCGCCGGCATCGCGCTGGCCGGCTACCTGTGGGCGCGGCGGAACTACGAGCGCCGCCCGGCCCGCTGAACGCGCGCGTGGCCCGGGACCGAACCGGTCCCGGGCCACGCGACGTCAGGTCGGCCCCCTGCTGGGTCCCGCCGCGAGCTCGCGAGTGGCGGGGGGCAGGGGTCCTTCCCCTAGCGCTTGAGGCCGTACTCCTTGAGCAGGCCGCGGCTGATGATCGTCTTCTGGATCTCGCTGGTGCCCTCGCCGATGAGCAGGAACGGCGCCTCGCGCATGAGCCGCTCGATCTCGTACTCCTTCGAGTAGCCGTAGCCGCCGTGGATGCGGAAGGACTGCGTGGTCACCTCGGCGCAGTACTCGCTGGCGATCAGCTTGGCCATGCCGGCCTCGACGTCGTTGCGCTTGCCCGCGTCCTTGAGCCGGGCGGCGTTGACCATCATCAGGTGCGCGGCCTCGACCTTGGTGGCCATCTCGGCGAGCTGGAACGCGATCGCCTGGTGCTGGACGATCGGCTTGCCGAAGGTCTCCCGCTGCTGGGCGTACTCGACGGCCAGCTCGAACGCGCGGATGGAGATGCCGCAGGCGCGGGCGGCGACGTTGACCCGGCCGACCTCGACGCCGTCCATCATCTGCGCGAAGCCGCGGCCGGGCTCCCCGCCGAGGATCATGTCCGCGCCGATGCGGTAGCCGTCGAACACCAGCTCGGTGGTGTCGACGCCCTTGTAGCCCATCTTGTCGATCTTGCCGGGGATGGTCAGGCCCGGGGCGACGGTGCCGAAGCCGGCCGGCTTCTCGACCAGGAACGTCGTCAGGTTCTGGTGCGGCTTGTCGGCGCCCAGGTCGGTGCGCACCAGCGCGGCCACGAGCGTGGAGGAGCCGCCGTTGGTCAGCCACATCTTCTGGCCGTCGACGACGTACTCGTCGCCGTCCTTGACCGCCTTGGTGCGGATGCCGGCGACGTCGGAGCCCAGCCCCGGCTCGGACATCGAGAACGCGCCGCGGACCTCGCCGGTGGCCATGCGCGGGAGGAAGTGGTCCTTCTGCTCCTGCGTGCCGTGCTGGCGGATCATGTAGGCGACGATGAAGTGGGTGTTGATGACGCCGGAGACGCTCATCCACCCGCGGGCGATCTCCTCGACCACCAGCGCGTAGGTCAGCAGCGACTCCCCGAGGCCGCCGTACTCCTCGGGGATCATCAGCCCGAAGATGCCGAGCTCCTTGAGCCCGTCGACGATCTCCTGCGGGTACTCGTCGGCGTGCTCGAGCTCCTGCGCGTGCGGGATGATCTCCTTGTCCACGAAGCTCCTGACCGTCGACAGGATCTCCTGCTGGATGTCGGTCAGGTCGGCGGTCTGCGCCAGTCGGGCCACGTTCGCTCCTCCGGGACTCCGGTGTCCGTTTGCTACCGGGGAGTATGGGCGACCGCCCCGGACCAGTCGCCGTGTCCCCGGTCACTCGGACCCGGTCACCCCGGGAACGACGACGGCCCGCCCGGGAGTGCCCGGGCGGGCCGTGCGGCGCGGGTGGCTAGGCGGCGTCGGGCGGGGTGAACGACGACGTGCGGCTCATGCCCGCGGCGCGTCCCTTGCCGGCGATGACCAGCGCCATCTTGCGGCTGGCCTCGTCGATCATCTCGTCGCCGAGCATGGCCGAGCCCTTCTTGCCGCCGGCCTCGGACGTGTACCAGTCGTAGGCGTCGAGGATGAGCTCGGCGTGGTCGTAGTCCTCCTGCGACGGCGCGTAGATCTCGTTGGCGGCGTCGATCTGCCCGGGGTGCAGCACCCACTTGCCGTCGAAGCCGAGCACCGCCGAGCGCTTGGCGACCTCCCGGAAGGCGTCCACGTCGCGGACCTGCAGGAAGGGGCCGTCGATGGCCTGCACGCCGCGGGCGCGGGCGGCCATGAGGATCTGCATGAGGATGTAGTGGAACGGGTCGCCCGGGTAGTCCGGGTGCAGGGCGCCGACCACCAGCGACTTCATGTTGATGCTGGCCATGAAGTCGGCCGGGCCGAAGATGATCGTCTCGATCCGCGGGCTGGCGAACGCGATGTCGTTGACGTTGATCAGGCCCTGCGCGGTCTCGATCTGCGCCTCGATGCCGATCCGCCCGACCTCCAGGCCGTTGGCCTTCTCGATTTGGGTGAGCAGGAGGTCCAGCGCCGCCACCTGATGGGCGTCGACGACCTTCGGCAGCATGATGCAGTCGAGGTTCGCGCCGGCGCCCTCGACCACCTCGACGACGTCGCGGTAGGTCCACTCCGTCGTCCAGTCGTTGACCCGGACCGTGCGGATCTTCTCGCCCCAGCCGCCCTCGTTGAGCGCCGCGACGATGTTCTTGCGGGCGCCCGGCTTGGCCAGCGGGGCGCAGGCGTCCTCGAGGTCCAGGAACACCTGGTCGGCCGGCAGGCCCTTCGCCTTCTCGAGGAAGCGCGGGTTGCTGCCCGGCACGGCGAGGTTGGAACGACGGGATCGGAGCTCGGCCACGGTGCCTCCGCTGTCGGATCGGGATCTTCGGCTACCGGAGGGTAACCAGGGGGCAGAAATGGCCATTTCCGCCGGGTCAGGTGACCGGCTCGACCGGCGTCTGCGGCCGCCCGGCCCGGACCACCAGCGCCACCCCCGCGACGACGGCGACCATCCCCGGCAGCGCGAGCAGCGGCGGCGTCTGGCCGAGCAGCACCAGCGCCACGAGCAGCGCGCCGGGCACCTCCAGCAGCACCGCCAGCCCGACGACGGTGGGACCCACGCTGGACAGCACCAGGTTGAGCAGCGTGTGCCCGAGGATCTGCGCGCACACGGTGATCGCCAGGATCAGCCACCAGTCTCGGGCGGCGAACCCGGCGAGCGGGGTGGTGGTCACCAGCGCGGCGACGGCGAGCACGGCCGCGCAGGTGGAGTAGCAGACGACCGAGTACGCCGACGTCGCCAGGCGCGTGCGGGCGCGGGCCCCGGCGAGCATGTAGCCGCCGGCGCAGACCGCCCCGAGCAGCGCCAGCCCGTCCCCGGCCAGCGCCTCCAGGCTGACCGCGACGTCCACCCCGGCGATCAGCGCGGCACCGACGACGGCGAGCGCGAGCCCGGTCCACACCTGGGGGGGCAGCCGGACGCCGGACACCCGCGCGGCCAGCGCGGTCCAGATCGGCGTGGTGGTGACCAGCGCCGTCGACGCGGCGACCGTGGTCATCGACAGGCTGGGCAGCCAGGCGGCGAAGTGCGCGGCGAGGAACAGCCCGGCCACGACCGAGCTGCCCAGGTCCCGCGGCCGCAGCCCGGCGAGGGTGCCGCGCTCGCGGCCCAGCAGCACCGGCACCAGCAGCGCGGCGCCGGCGGCGTTGCGCCAGAACGCCAGCGCCAGGAACGACGCGCCGACCAGCGCGGTCAGCGGGCCGGAGAAGGAGACCCCGACGACGGCGACCGCCATGAGCGCGACGTCGCGGGAGCCCGGCCGGTGGACCGCCCACGGGGAGACGGCCGCCGTCGAGCCGGCGCTCACGGCACGCGGATGCGCCCGGCGGCCACCGGCACCACCGCCCCGGACACCGTGGCCGCCGTCGCCCGGCCGCCGTCGGCGGTGACCGTGCACGACAGCAGCGACGGCCGGCCCATCGCCTCGCCCTGCCGGACGGTGTACGACGACGTCCCGTCCGGGGCGACCAGCCCGGTGGCGACCAGCCAGACGCCGGTGCCGAGCGCCGCCGAGCCGGTGGCCGGGTCCTCGCCCCAGCGCAGGTCGTTCGCGAACACGCGGGCGTACGCGGTGGAGCCGTCCCACGACAGCACCGAGACGCCCTCCCCCACGCCGAAGGCGGCGAGCGCGGCGGGGTCCGGGACGGCGCGGTCGACGACGTCCGGGTGCACGGCGAGGAACGCGAAGGGCAGGCCGCAGCCGGCGACGTGCGCGGGCAGCCCGACGACGTCGGCCGCCGACAGCCCCAGCGCCGCGGCCAGCGCCGCCGGGTCCGGGCCGTCCTCCAGCGTCGGCCGCCCGCCGGTGAGCGTCGCGCCGTCGCCGGTGACCTCGACCGGCAGGACGCCGGCGCCGCACTCCTGGTGCAGCGTGCCCGCGGCCAGCCGGCCGGTGCGCACCAGCGTGTGCGCGGCCCCGACGCTCGGGTGCCCGGCGAAGGGCAGCTCGGCGAACGGGGTGAAGATCCGCACCCGGTAGGAGGCGCCCGGCTCGGTCGGCGCACAGAGGAACGAGGTCTCCGACAGCGCGAACTCGTTGGCCAGCGCCTGGCACTGCGCGGTGGTCAGCGCGTCGGCGTCGAACACCACCGCGAGCGGGTTGCCCGCGAACGCCCGGGGGGCGAACACGTCGACGACCTCGTACTCGACGGACGCGTGCTCGACGGACGCGTGGTCGACGGACCCGGGGCTCGCCACGACCCCGACGGTAGCCTCACCGAGTGTGAGCACGGTGACCAGGGCGTACGTCTCGCGGCTCGCCGGCCTGCCCGTCTTCGACCCCAACGGGGACCGGGTCGGGCGGCTGCGCGACGTCGTCGTGGCGCTGCGCGTGGGCACCGCCTCCCCCCGGGTGCTCGGCCTGGTCGTGGAGGTCGTGGCCCGCCGGCGCATCTTCGTGCCGATGGGCCGGGTGACCAGCATCGACCCGGGCGCGGTGGTGCTCGCCTCGGGCACGCTCAACCTCAAGCGCTTCGAGCAGCGGCGCGGCGAGACGCTGGTCCTCGGCGAACTGCTGGACCGGACCGTGACCATCACGGAGTCGGGCCGGCCGGGCACCGTCGTCGACGCCGGGATCGAGCAGACCCGCACCGGGGAGTGGCAGGTCACCCGCCTCGCCGTGCAGGAGCCCGGCCGGCTCGGCCGCCGCGGGCAGCTGCACCAGCTGGCGTGGGACGAGGTCGCCGGGCTCGCGCTGCCGGAGAGCGGGCAGGGCGCCGAGACGCTGATCGCCACCTACCGCGAGCTGAACGCCGCCGACCTCGCGCACGCGCTGCAGGACCTGCCGATCAAGCGGCGGCACGAGGTCGCCGAGGCCCTCGACGACGAGCGGCTGGCCGACGTGCTCGGCGAGCTGCCGGAGGCCGAGCAGGTCACCATCCTCGGCACGCTGGACGAGTCCCGGGCCGCCGACGTGCTCGAGGTCATGGACCCCGACGACGCCGCCGACGTGCTCGCCGAGCTGTCCAACGTCGACCGCAACCGGCTGCTCGAGCTGATGGAGCCCGACGAGGCCGAGCCGGTGCGCCAGCTGCTGCAGTACTCCGAGGACACCGCCGGCGGGATCATGACCAGCGAGCCGGTGATCCTCGCGCCGGACGCGACCATCGCCGAGGCGCTGGCCCGGGTGCGCGAGCCCGAGCTGACCCCGGCGCTGGCCAGCCAGGTGTACGTCTGCCGGCCGCCGTCGGCGACCCCGACGGGGCGCTACCTGGGCCTGGCGCACATCCAGCGGCTGCTGCGCGAGCCGCCGTCCAGCCTGGTGAGCGGGGTGCTCGACGACCTGGACCCGCTGCGGCCGGAGGCGCCGCTGGGCGAGGTCACCCGCTACTTCGCCACCTACAACCTGGTGGCCGCGCCGGTGGTCGACGACCGGGGCCGGCTGGTGGGCGCGGTGAGCGTCGACGACGTCCTCGACCACCTGCTGCCCGAGGACTGGCGCGAGCGGGCCCGCCGTGGCTGACGGCCGCCGTCTCGACGTCCCCCGCGGCTCGTCCCGCGGGATCACCGGCTACCTGCGGCTGGACCCCGACGCGGTCGGCCGCTTCGCCGAGGGGATCGCCCGCTTCCTCGGCACCGGGCGCTTCCTCGCCGTCCAGACGGTGATCGTGGTGCTCTGGATCGCCCTCAACGTCTTCGCCGTCCGGCTGCGCTGGGACCCCTACCCGTTCATCCTGCTCAACCTGGCCTTCTCCACCCAGGCCGCCTACGCCGCGCCGCTGATCCTGCTGGCGCAGAACCGGCAGGCCGACCGCGACCGCGTGCAGGCCGAGGAGGACCGCGCCCGCGCCGCGCAGACCCGCGCGGACACCGAGTACCTGGCCCGCGAGCTCGCCGCGCTGCGGGTGGCCATCGGCGAGCTCGCCACCCGCGACTTCATCCGCGGCGAGCTGGGCCGCCTCGCCGAGAGCCGCTCGCCCGAGGAGCGGGAGAAGAAGGTCAAGAAGAAGCCGAAGGACCCCGTCCAGCCGGCGCTCGCGGACCCGACGGCGTAGCGCACCGGGCCGCCCGGACCGTCGTCCCCCCGCGGCACACTGCCGGCATGCGCACGCACGCGGTGGTGGCCTCCCCCATCGGGCCGCTGACCGTCGTCGCCGACGACGGCGTGCTCGGCCGGCTGTACCTCTCGCCCCCGGGCCCGGAGGCCGACCTCGGCGCCCGGGACGACGCCGCGCTCGCCGACGTGACCGGCCAGCTCGGCGAGTACCTCGCCGGCGAGCGGGAGGCGTTCGACCTGTCCCTGCGCCCGCGCGGCAGCGACTTCGAGCTGGCCGTCTGGGAGCGGCTCACCCGCATCCCCTACGGCGCGACGACCACCTACGGGGCGGTGGCGCTGGCCGTCGGCGAGCCGGGCGGCGCGCAGGCCGTCGGCCTGGCGTGCGGGCGGAACCCGCTGGCGATCGTCGTCCCGTGCCACCGGGTGGTCGGCGCCGACGGCAGCCTGGTCGGCTTCGGCGGCGGCCTGTCCCGCAAGCGCTTCCTGCTCGACCTGGAGCAGCGGGACGCCCGGTTGTTCTGACCCGGCGCCCGCCGGGTTCACCCTCCGGCGAGGTGGACCAGCGCGCCCGTGGCGCCGGCCAGCACGAGCACCACGACGAACGGCGCGCGCAGCGCGAGGGCCACCGCCGCGACCGCGACGCCGGCCAGCCGGCCGTCCACCACGAGGTCCTGCCCCGAGGCCAGGGTCTGCACCGCGACCAGCGCGGCCAGCAGCGCCGCGGGCACGAAGGTGACCAGGCGGGTCACCCACGGCCGCTCGACCCACGCCGCGGGCACCGACAGCCCGGCCAGCTTGAGCAGGTAGCAGCCCAGCGACCCGACGACGACCACCGCCCACAGCGTCCCGCTGCTCACGCCGCCTCCGCCCGCGGCCGGCCGGCCAGTCCCACCGCCACGACGGCGGCCACCACCTGCACGCCCGGCGGCACGAACGGCGTCAGCGCCAGCGCCACCGCCGCGCCGCCCAGCGCCACCCGGCGGGCGACGCCCGGCTCCTCGGCGCCGGCGCGCAGCCGCGGCCACAGCAGGGCCAGGAACGCGGCCGGGACGACGGCGTCCAGCGCCGCCGCCGCGGTCTCCCCCAGCGCCCCGGCACCGAGCGCGCCGGCCAGCGTGGTGGCGTTCCACACCGTGAAGATCGATGCGCCGCCGGCGAGGAAGGCCAGCCGGGACAGGCCGCGGTCGGGGGCGGCCACGGCCAGCGCCGTCGTCTCGTCGATCACCCAGTGCGCCAGGCCCAGCCGGCGCGTCAGCCCGCGCGGGGCCAGCAGCGGCGCCAGGCGGACGCCGTAGACGGTGTTGCGGGTGCCCAGCAGCAGCGCGCTGCCGATGGCGGCCGCGCCCCCGCCGCCGGCGCCGAGGACGCCGACCAGCGCGAACTGCGAGGCGCCGGTGAACATCAGCAGCGACATGGTCAGCGCCTGCCAGGGGTCCAGGCCCGCGGCGTCGGCGGCCGCGCCGAAGGCGACGCCGTAGAGGCCGACCGCCACCCCGAGCCCGATCGCGTCGCGGAGGACGGCGGCACGGGCGGGAGCGGACACGTCGCCGCAGCCTACGGCCCGGCTGCGTACGGTCGGGCGCGTGACCGGAGCCACCGGCGGCCGCCGGGTGGTGCTGCGCGACGACCGGGGCCGCGGGCTGGCCCGGCTCCTGCAGGACGCCGGCGTCGAGCACCGCCTCGGGAACCGCGTCGGCGGCTGACCGCCCCGCACGGACCGCTGGTGCGCAGCACATCACCTCCGCACCGGGCGGCACCCGGTGCCCGCCGCCGTACAGTGGCAGGTGGGCCGGAGTGCAGGTCGCCGACGTGTGGTGCCGCGGACCGGGTCCCCCCGTCGAAGGAGACACAACCCCCCATGTCCGACACGCTGACCGGCTCGCCGGCGCTCGACGCCGTCAACGCCGCTCTGGCCACCGTCCAGGACCCGGAGATCAACCGTCCGCTGACCGACCTCGGGATGGTCAAGGACGTGCAGATCGGCGTCGGCGGTGACCCGGGCGCCGTGCGCGTCGAGGTCTACCTCACCGTGGCCGGCTGCCCGATGCGCGAGACGATCACCAACCGGGTGACCACCGCCGTCTCCGCCGTCCCCGGCGTGACGTCGGTGCAGGTCGGCCTGGACGTGATGAGCGACGAGCAGCGCGCCGAGCTGCGCCGCACCGTCCGCGGCACCGACGCGGCCGACCCCGTCATCCCCTTCGCCCAGCCGGGCTCGCTGACCCGCGTCTACGCGGTCGCGTCCGGCAAGGGCGGCGTCGGCAAGTCCAGCGTCACCGTCAACCTCGCCGCGGCGCTGGCCAAGCGCGGTCTGTCGGTCGGCGTCGTGGACGCCGACATCTACGGCCACTCGGTGCCGCGCATGCTGGGCGTCGACGACAAGCCGACCCAGGTCGACAACATGATCATGCCGCCGCAGTCGATGGGCGTGAAGGTCATCTCGATCGGCATGTTCACCCCGGGCAACACCCCGGTCGTGTGGCGCGGGCCGATGCTGCACCGCGCGCTGCAGCAGTTCCTCGCCGACGTGTGGTGGGGCGACCTCGACGTCCTGCTGCTGGACCTGCCGCCCGGCACCGGCGACGTGGCGATCTCCATCGCCCAGCTGCTGCCCAACGCCGAGATCCTCGTGGTGACCACGCCGCAGCAGGCCGCCGCCGAGGTGGCCGAGCGGGCCGGCGCGATCGCCACCCAGACCCACCAGCAGGTCGTGGGCGTCATCGAGAACATGTCGTGGCTCGAGCTGCCCGACGGCTCGCGCATGGAGGTCTTCGGCTCCGGCGGCGGCCAGGCGGTCTCCGACGCGCTGACCCGCCTGCTCGGCGCCAACGTGCCGCTGCTGGGTCAGATCCCGCTCGACACCCGCCTGCGGGAGGCCGGGGACGCCGGCGCGCCGATCGTGCTCGCCGACCCCGAGACCCCGGCCGCGAAGGCCCTGGCGAAGGTCGCCGACTCCCTCGCCGTCCGCCAGCGCGGGCTGTCGGGCATGTCGCTGGGGCTCACCCCCGTCCGCCGCTAGCGACCAACTGGAACGGCCTCGGTGCAGGGGCCCGCGCCGAGCGTCAGCGAGGTGTGGGGGGCACCGAGGTCCTTCTTCGGAGGCCCGGTCCCCTCGGGGGCCGGGCCTCCGTGCGTCTGAGGGCGGCTAGGTCGCGTCGACGTCGAACGGCGGCGGGACGCTCCGGTCGTGCTCGACGACGGCCGGGCGGGTGGCGGGCTTCACCAGGCTCGCCGCGGTCGCGCCCGCGGGGCCGGCGTCGCCGCGGCGCACCGGCAGGGCGTCGTCGTCGTCGAACAGCTGCGCGCGGATGAACGTCTTCGGGTGGTACTTGCGCAGGTCCAGGTCGCGCAGCCCGGCGAGGTCGTCGCCGAGGGACTCGTCGACCTGGGCGCGCACCCCGGTGATCGCCTGCTTGACCTTCTTCAGCCCCGCCGCGGCGTCACGCGCCAGGGTGGGCAGCCGCTCGGGCCCGAAGATGAACAACGCGGCCAGCGCCAGGACGACGATCTCGCCCCAGCCGATCGAGTCGAACACGCGTCGCTCCCTCCTCCGCGGGTCCCAGGGTATTCGGTGCGGAGGTCCCGCTAGGCCTGGGCGAGGGTGGCCTGGACCGTCGTCGACGACCCGTTCCGGACCAGCTCGATGGTCACCGCGTCGCCGGGGTCGTGGGCGTCGACGGCGACGACGAGCTCCTCGGAGCTGCCCACCTCCTGGTCGTCGACGGCGATGACGACGTCCTGCTCCCGGATGCCGGCCCGGGCCGCGGGGCTGTCCGGCTCGACGTTGAGGACCAGCGCGCCGTCGCGGGTGCCGTCGGTGACCGACCGGGTGTTCACCCCGAGGGTCGCGTGCACCGCGCTGCCGGTGGCGATGAGCTGCTCGGCGACGTCGCGCGCGGTGTCGATCGGGATCGCGAAGCCCAGGCCGACGCTGCCGCCGCCGAGCGAGGCGATCGCGGTGTTGATGCCGATGACCGCGCCGGTGCCGTCGACCAGCGCGCCGCCGGAGTTGCCCGGGTTGATCGGCGCGTCGGTCTGCACCGCGCTGATCACGGCGTTGGTGTCGCTGCCCTCCCCCGCCAGCCGCACCGGCCGGTCGAGGGCGGAGACGATGCCGCTGGTGACCGTGCCGGCCAGGCCCAGCGGCGAGCCGATGGCCACCACGGGGTCGCCGACCACGACGTCGTCGGAGTCGCCGAGCGAGGCGGTGACCAGGCCGGGCTTCTCCACCTTGACGACGGCGATGTCGCTGGCCGGGTCGCGGCCGACGATGCGCGCGGCCGAGCCGCTGCCGTCGCTGAACACCGCCCGGATCTCCGCACCCTCCACACCGTCGGCGCCGGAGATGACGTGGTTGTTGGTGACGATGTAGCCGCCCTCGCCGTCGATGACGACGCCGGAGCCGGTCGCGCCGGCGTCGCCGATGCGCACCTCGATCGACACGACCGCCGGCGCCACCCGGCCGGCGATGTCGGACACCGACCCCGGCTCGCGGCTGATGCCCTCGTCGGTCTCCGACAGGGCGGTGCCCGGCGCCAGCAGCGGGGTCTCGCTCGCCTCGCGGGTGAGCAGGTAGCCCACGCCGCCGCCGAGCGCGCCGGCGAGCAGGACGGCGAGGACGACCAGCAGGGCCACCCGCACCGACAGGTCGCGCAGCCGCAGCTTCCTGCGGCCCTTCCGGTCGACGACGACCGGGCCCGCCTGCTCGGACTCCTCCTCGAACACCGCCGGGCCGGTGAGGCCGGCCGGGGCGTGCGGGTCGCGCCACGGGTCGCTCTTCGCGTCCGGCTTCCACCACGGCCCGGCCGAGGTGCGGCGGCGCCCGGGCCGCCCACCGGGCGGCTCCTGCAGCCCGGCCTGCCCGGCCGGGGCGCGGAAGGCGCGCAGCACGGCCTCCGGCGGCGGCGGGGCCACCGGCCGCGGCGGCGGGGCCGGGCGGTCGCCGGCGAAGCTGCCCGGGACGGCGGCCGGGCGGCCGAACGCGGCGGCCTGGGCGGGGCTGGCCGGCGGCGGCGCCGGCACCGCGGCGGGGCGCGGCCGCTCCGGCGGCGCGAAGGAGCCGGTGGCGCCGGCGGGACGGGCGAACACCGCGTCGTCGTCCCCCGTACCGGCGGCCACCGGCGGGCGGACGACGGCCTCCACCGTGCGCTCACCGTCGCGGGGGGCGGGCTCGACGGGACCGGTCTCGCGGGCGTCGTCGGGTGCGGTCACGGGTTCAGGGTCCTCCCCGGACCTGGCAGCGGACGTGGACTACGGGTGCCGGCGCGACGCTACCCGTCCGCGGGCTCGGGGGTCCGGGGTCAGGGCCCGGGAGTCACGGCGTGGCGCCCGGCCCGGACGACGGGCCGCTGAGCGTGCGGACCACCGGCGGCACGACCTCGGTGCGCTCGTCCGGCGAGGAGGGGCCGGCCACCGACGACGGCGTCCGGGTCACCCGCTCCCCCGGGTCCGGCAGGTTCAGCGCGAGGACCGCGACCCCGAGGCCCAGCCCGGCCAGCGTGCCGGCGACGCTGCGGCGCAGCCACCGCGCGTGGTGCGGCGACGCGGGACGGACCGGCGGGTCGTCGAGCGACACGGTCCAGCGGCCGGAGGACCCGGTCACGGTCAGCTCCCCGGCCGACGCGGTGACGGTGCCCAGCCCGCCGCCCCCGGGCACGTCGGCGGTGAACGGGATGGCGCACAGCCGGGAGAGCAGGTCGCCGGGGACGGCGACGTCGGCGGCGGCGTGCAGCGCGTCCTTGGCCTCGCGCTGGGCTTGCACCAGCATCCGGCACTCGGAGCAGCCGGCCAGGTGGCGGGCGGCGCGCGCGGCCGGGCCGCTGGCCAGCTCGCCGTCGACCAGCGCGGCGATCGCCTCCTGCGCCAGGTGGCTCTCCGGCAGGCTCATGCGGGAGCCCCCGGTGCCGGGACGCTGCGCGGAGCCAGGTGGGCGAGGGCCTGGCGCAGCTGCACGCGGCCGCGGTGGATGCGGCTGCGCACGGTGCCGAGCTTGATGCCGAGGGTCGCCGCGATCTCCTCGTAGGTCAGGCCCTCGATGTCGCAGAGGACGACGGCCACGCGGAACTCCGGGGGCAGCGCGTCCAGCGCCGCCTGCACCTGCGGGTCGAGGTGGGTGTCGGCGTAGACCTGCTCGGGGCTCGGCGCGGTGCCGGGCAGCCGCTCGGTGTCCTCGGGCAGCGCGTCGAACCGGATCCGCTGGCGGCGGCGGACCATGTCCAGGAACAGGTTCGTGGTGATGCGGTGCAGCCAGCCCTCGAAGGTGCCCGGCGAGAAGTCGGCCAGCGAGCGGAACACCCGGACGAACGTCTCCTGGGTGAGGTCCTCGGCGTCCTGGGCGTTGCCCGACAGGCGGTAGGCCAGCCGGTACACGCGCGCCGAGTGGTCCCGCACGACCTGCTCCCAGGTCGGCGCCACCCACACCTCGCCGGCGCCGGACGCGGCCGACTGCTGGTCGGCGGCAGGGGGGACGGCGGCCTCGGGCACGTCCTCAGTATCGCGGACGCGCACGCTGCCGACCTCCCCCGCGGGATGGACGGGGACGGCGGCACGCTCGGGTGTCACGCCGGGACCAACGGCCGTGACGGCATTCCGTGTTCCCGTCGTCAGTTCTTGCCAGGTTCCTCACAGGAACGCCTCCCGGAACGCGGGCCGCGGTCCCCTTACCCTCGGCCGGTGATGAGCGCCCAGGGACCGTCGCGCGCCGGCGGGACCGGCGCAGCCGCCTGGTCCGACCGCTACGCCACCGAGGACCCCGTCCTCGCCGCGGCGCGCGCCCGGGCCGCGGCGCTCGGCGGCCCGCCCCCGCCCGGCCCGGCCGCCGGCGCCACCCTCGCCGTCCTGGCGGCCGGCGCCGGCGCCCGCGCGGTCGTGTCGATCGGCAGCGGCGGCGGGGTGGTCGGCCTGTGGCTGCTGCGCGGCATGCGGCCCGACGGCGTCCTCACCGCCCTCGACGCCGACCCCGAGCAGCTGCGCGGGGCGCGGCGGGCGTTCTCCGAGGCCGGCGTCCCGCCGGGCCGGACCCGGCTGATCTTCGGCACCCCGGGCGAGGTGCTGCCCCGCCTGTCCCCCGGCGCCTACGACCTGGTGGTCTGCGCCGGCCGGCCGGCCGAGTACGCCCCGCACCTGGGCGCGCTGCTCGCGCTGGTGCGCACCGGCGGGACGCTGGCCTGCCACGGCCTGCTGGACGGGGACCGCATCGGCGACCGCGCCGCCCGCGATCCCGACACCGTCGCCTGGCGCGACCTCGCCCACAACGTCCGCGAGGACGAGGGGCTGACCTCCGCCGTCCTGCCGATCGGCGCCGGCCTGCTGGTGGCCACCCGCCGCGCCTAGGGAAGGACCTCCCTGCTCCCCACCGCTCGCACGCTCGCGGCGGGCCCCTGCAGGGAGGCCGGTCAGCGGAAGAGGTGCTCCACGAGCGGCTCCCACGGGCCGCCGAGGTAGCGCCACAGCCCCAGCCCGCGGGCGGGCACCTCCCCGGGGACGAACTCCGCGGCCAGCCGGTCGCGCAGCGCCCGGGCGACGGCGGGCTCCACCTTGTTCTGCACGGTGACGTGCGCCGACAGCCGCTGGCGGTCCTGCCGGGTCAGCCACGGGTCGAACTCCGCGGCCAGCCCCGCGTGCAGGGCCGACAGCTCCGGCGCGGCCAGCCGGTAGGCGACCCCGCGACCGAGCAGCTGCAGCCCGGTCACGGCGACGGCGAACGGCGGCCGGGCGGCGGCCGCGGCCAGGGCGGCGCCGACGTCGTCGCGCCGGTCGCCCGGGAGGGCGTGGAACAGCGTGACGTGCGCGGCCAGGTGGTTCCGCCCGGCCGGGAAGTGCTCGGCGCGCAGCCGGTCGAACCGCGCCTGCGCCTCCGCCCCGAGCAGCAGCGTCACCACCAGCGGCGCCGCGTCGGCGCTCACACCAGCGCGCGGGCGCCCTTGCCGAGGACGGTCACGCCGCCGGCACTCACGTGGTAGCGCTCGCGGTCGGCGTCGGAGTCCACCCCGATCCGCGCCCACGCCGGGACGACGACGTTCTTGTCGAGGATCGCCCGCCGGACGTAGGCGCCCTCGCCGATCTGGACGCCGTCCATGAGCACGCTGTCCTCGACCCGCGCGCCGCGCTCGACCCGCACGCCGGGCGAGACGACCGAGTTGTGCACCGACCCGCCGCCGATGATCGCACCGGCGCTGACCATCGACTCCTCGGCCCGCCCGCCGAGCACGAACTTCGCCGGGGGCTGCTGCGGGGGCAGGGTGAGGATCGGCCACCGGTCGTTGTAGAGGTTGAACACCGGGGTGACCGACACCAGGTCCATGTGGGCGTCGAAGTAGGAGTCGATCGTCCCGACGTCGCGCCAGTAGCCGTGGTCGCGCTCGGTGGCCCCGGGGACGATGTTGGTGGAGAAGTCGTAGACGTAGGCGTCACCGGTCTCGGCGAGCATCGGCATGATCGAGCCGCCCATGTCGTGCGCCGAGTCGGCGTCCTCCGCGTCCGCGCGCAGCGCCTCGAGCAGCGCGTCGGTGGTGAAGACGTAGTTGCCCATGGAGGCGAAGGACTCCTCCGGGCTGTCGGGCAGGCCCGGAGGGTCGGCCGGCTTCTCGAGGAAGCCGCGCACCTTGCCGTCGGCGCCGGCGTCGATGACGCCGAACCCGGTGGCCTCGCGCCGCGGCACCCGCAGGCCCGCGATGGTCACCCCGGCGCCGGTCTGCAGGTGCTGGTCGATCATCTGCGCCGGGTCCATGCGGTAGACGTGGTCGGCGCCGAACACCACGACGACGTCCGGGCGCGCGTCGTAGATGAGGTTGAGGCTCTGGAAGATCGCGTCGGCACTGCCGGTGTACCAGCGCGGCCCGAGCCGCTGCTGCGCCGGCACCGGGGTGATGTAGTTGCCGAGCATCTGCGACAGCCGCCACGTCGTGGTGATGTGCCGGTCGAGGCTGTGGCTCTTGTACTGGGTGAGCACGGCGATCTGCCGGACGTCGGCGTTCACCAGGTTGGACAGCACGAAGTCGATGAGCCGGTAGTTGCCGCCGAAGGGCACCGCCGGCTTCGCGCGGTCCTGGGTCAGGGGCGCGAGCCGCTTGCCCTCACCACCGGCCAGGACGATGCCGAGCACTCGAGGACCGCCACGCATGGAGGGAACGTAGCCGCTGCACGGGTCCGCCGTCGCCCCGCCTCCGCACTCCCCGCCCCCTAGGGTGACCGCCGTGCGGATCGGCATCGTCACCCGTGAGTGGCCCCCCGACGTCTACGGCGGTGCGGGGGTGCACGTCGAGCACCTCGTCGCGGCCCTGCGCTCGCTGCCCGCGGGCCCGGACCTGGAGGTGCACGCCTTCGGCGGCCCCCGGCCCGACGCCCGCGGCTGGGCGGTGCCGCCGGGCCTGGCCCAGGCCAACGGCGCGCTGCAGGCGCTGGGCACCGACGTCGAGATCGCCGCGGCGCTGGCCGGGGTGGACCTCGTGCACAGCCACACCTGGTACGCCAACGGCGCCGGCCTGCTCGCCGCGCTCGTGCACGGGGTGCCGCACGTCGTGACCGCGCACTCGCTGGAGCCGCGGCGGCCGTGGAAGGCCGACCAGCTCGGCGGCGGCTACCGGCTGTCGTCCTGGGTGGAGCGCACCGCCTACCTCGCCGCGGACGCCGTCATCGCGGTGAGCCACGGCATGCGCGCCGACGTCCTCGACGCCTACCCCGACCTCGACCCGGCCCGGGTGCACGTCGTCGGCAACGGCGTGGACGCCGAGGCCTACAGGCCGACGCCGGCGCCCGACGTCGTCCGCTCGCTCGGGGTCGACCCCGACCGGCCCTACGCGCTGTTCGTCGGCCGGATCACCCGGCAGAAGGGCGTCGTCCACCTGCTGCGGGCGGCCGAGCAGCTGCCGGCCGACGCCGGGCTGGTGCTGTGCGCCGGCGCCGCCGACACCCCGGCCGAGCGGCAGCAGGTCGCCGACGCCGTGGCCGAGCTGCAGGCCCGGCGGCCGGGCGTCGTCTGGATCGAGGCGATGCTGCCGCGGGAGCAGCTGGTGCCGCTGATCACCGGGGCGACGGTGTTCGTCGTCCCCTCGGTCTACGAGCCGCTGGGCATCGTCAACCTCGAGGCCGCCGCCTGCGGCACCGCGGTCGTGGCCAGCGCAGTCGGCGGGATCCCCGAGGTCGTGGCCGACGGCGTCACCGGGCTGCTGGTCCCCTACGACCCGGCCGACCCGGCCGCCTTCGAGGCCGGGCTGGCCGCGCGCACCGCCGAGCTGCTGGCCGACCCGACCCGGGCCGCGGCGATGGGCGCCGCGGGCCGCGAACGGGTGCTCTCGGAGTTCGGCTGGCCGGCGATCGCCCAGCAGACGGTCGGCGTCTACAAGGCCGTCCTCGACGGCCGGGGCTGACCGCCCGCGCCCCACTCCACCGCGCCCGCCGCGGGCCGGGATGCGATCCTGACCCCTCGTGGCCACCGATCCGCGCCCGTCCGAGCGGGACCCCGTCCGGGCGCTCATCCGTGCGTCGCACCACCTGTCCGCCGACGAGCTCGGCGCCGTGGTCGCGGCGCAGGCGCGGCGGCTGGGCGTCCTCGGGGCGGTCGTCTACCTCGCCGACTACGCCCAGCACGCCCTGCTGCCGCTGCCCGGCGAGGGCGTGCCCGCCCGGCAGGAGCTGACCATCGACGGGTCGGTGGCCGGGCGCGCGTTCCGCCGGGTCGAGCCGGTCCACGCCCCGGCCGGCGACGGGCCGGCCAGCCTGTGGGTGCCCCTGCTCGACGGCGCCGAGCGGATCGGCGTGGTCGAGTACGTGCTCGATGGCGACCCGACGCCGGAGCTCGAGGACGACGCGCGGTCGTTCACCTCGCTGGTCGCCGAGCTGGTCGTCACCCGCGACGCCTACAGCGACCTGTTCGCCCGGCTGCGGCGGCGGCGCGAGCTGACGCTGGCCGCGGAGATCCAGTGGGAGCTGCTGCCGCCGCTGACCTACGCGAGCGACCGCGTCGTCATCACCGGCGCGCTCGAGCCGAGCTACGACATCGGCGGGGACACCTTCGACTACGCGGTCAACGGCGCGCTGGTGGACCTGGCCGTGCTCGACGCCGTCGGCCACGGCCTGCCCGCCGCCCTGCTGACCACCGCCGCCGTCGGTGCCTACCGGCACGCCCGGCGCGCGGGCCTCGACCTCCCGGCGGTCGCGGCCGCGATGGACGCCGTCGTCGCCGGCCAGTTCGCCGGCAGCCGGTTCGCCACCGCGGCCGTCGCCCGGCTCGACCTCGACACCGGGCTGCTCGCCTGGGTGAACTGCGGGCACCCCGACCCGATCGTCGTGCGCGACGGCGCCCTGATCCGGCCGCCGGCCTGCCCGCCGGCGCGCCCGCTGGGGCTGCTCGCGGCGGCGCCCGCGGTGTGCCGGATGCAGCTGCGCCCGGGGGACCGCGTGCTGCTCTACACCGACGGCGTCGTCGAGGCGCGCTCGCCCGACGGCGCGTTCTTCGGCGAGGACCGGCTCGCGGACCTCGTCGTGCGCGCCGAGCTGGCCGGCGACCCGCCGCCGGAGACGATGCGCCGGCTCATGGGCAGCGTCATGCAGCACCAGGACGGCCGGCTGCAGGACGACGCGAGCATCGTCATGGTCGAGTGGCAGACCGGGCACGAGGAGCGGTTGAGGCTGTGAGCACGGCACCGGAAGGACCCCTGACCGGCGAGGCGGCGGGTCCGGCCGACGTCGTCGTGGGGCTGGTCGCCGCGCCCGGCGCGCCGGTGGAGGTGGCCGACGAGCTGGCCGCCGACCTGGCCGGCGCGCTGCGCGAGCGGCACCCCGACGTCGTGTGGGACGTCCGCGTGGTCGAGGACGGGCTGGTCCAACCGCCGGCCGACGACGCGGAGATCGTCGCCGCGGCGCGCGACCGGCTGCTGTCGGAGGAGTGGGACCTCGCCGTCGTCGTCACCGACCTGCCGCTGTCGGTCGACCGGCGCACCGTCGTCGCGCACGCCAGCCCGGTGCACGGCGTCGCGGTGCTGTCCCTGCCGGCCCTGGGCGCGGTCGGCCGGCGCCGCCGCGCGCTGCAGACGACGGTCGGGCTGGTCCGCACGCTGCTCGGCGACGCCGAGGGCGACGACGACCCGGCCGCGCTGCGCCGCCGCGTGCGCGAGCTGGCCACCGACCCGGCCGACACCGCCGACGGCGTCCGGTTCACCGCGCGGGTGCTGACGGGCAACCTGCGGCTGCTGGTCGGCATGGTGCGCGCCAACCGACCGTGGCGGCTGACCATCCAGCTGTCCCGTGCGCTGACGGCGGCGGTCGCGGCCGGCGTCTTCGCCCTGGTGACCGCCGACATCTGGCGGCTGGCCGACCGGTTCGGCTGGCTGCGGCTGTCCACCGTCGGGCTGGGCTCGGTGGTGGCCATCTGCGCGACGCTGGTCGTCGGTGCGGAGCTGTGGGAGCGGGCCCGCTCGCGCCGGGTGCGCAAGCAGGTGGCGCTGTTCAACCTGGCCACCGTCGCGACCGTGGTCATCGGGGTGCTCACCCTCTACGCCGCGCTGTTCGCCCTCGCGCTGGCCGGCTCGCTGCTGCTGGTGCCGTCGGCGCTGTTCGCCGAGGGGCTGGGGCACCCGGCCGCGATCGGCGACTACCTGGAGCTGGCCTGGCTGACCAGCTCGCTGGCGACGGTCGGCGGGGCGCTGGGCGCGGGCCTGGAGGACGACGACGCCGTCCGCGGGGCGGCGTATGCGCACCGGCCGGACGCGGCCGGGTGACCGGGATGGCCCCGGTGCCCGCACGGGGCGAGGATGACGTGTGACCATCTCCACGCGGTTCGCCGCCGCGCTGGACGCCGAGGCCGCCGGGAGTCCCGGGTCGGCCGAGCTGCTGCCGGTCCGCCTGACCCGGGCCTGCGTCACCACCCTGGGGGTCGACGCCGCGGGGTTGTCGGTCGTCGACGGGTCCGGCTCGCGCATCCCGCTCGGGGCGAGCACCACCGAGGCCGCGTGCGCCGAGCGCCTGCAGTTCACCGTCGGCGGGGGGCCGTGCTGGGAGGCCCAGGAGACCCGGCAGCCGGTGTTCGCGCTGCTGGACGACCTGCGGCGGCGCTGGATGCCCTTCGCCGACCTGCTCACCGCACAGACGCCGTTCCGCGCGGTGGTCGCCCTCCCGCTGCGCGAGGACCTCGCCGGCGCCGGGGCGCTGGACCTGTACTTCACCGACGAGGCCGCCGTGCCGGAGCTCGACGTCTTCGCGGCGATGGCCGTCGGCGAGATGGTCACCGCGGCGCTCAGCGACGCCGCCGTCTGGTCGGACTGGCCGGCCGAGCGCGGCCCCGACTGGCTGCACGGTCCCGAGGCGCGCCGGCGGGCCGCGGTGCTGCGGGCCGCGGGCCGGGCGGCGATGGCGCTGGACACCGACCCGGCCACCGCGCTGGACCTGCTGCGCGCCGAGGCCTACGCCGGGGGGCGCGCGGTGGAGGACGTCGCCGAGGACCTCGAGCTGGGCCGGCTCGACGTGCGCGAGCTCGCCCCGAACTGGCACCACTGACCCGCACCGTGTGACCGTCCCCGCAGGTCAGGGGCGGAATCCGGGCCCGCGCGCGGGCGCTGTACCCGGCGTGACCGCAGCGCCCCCGCCGTCCGCCGTGTCCGCGCCCGTCCCCTCCTCCACGCGCCTGCTCGACGTCCGCACCGTCTACGCCGAGCCGGCCGCCCTGGACTCCGCCCGCGGCCGTGAGGTGCTCGCCCGCTTCCCCGGCGCGGAGGTCGTCGAGGTGCCGTCGCACTGGAGGATCCCGGAGCTGCACGGCAACGAGGGCAACGTGGACCGCTGGGTGCGGGTGAAGACCGAGACGCTGGTGCTCGGCGTGAAGAAGTCGCTCACCGCCCGCCCGAACGGCCGGTCGGCGGACTGGATCGCCCCCTCGACGGCGAACGGCTGCGCGATGGCCTGCGCCTACTGCTACGTGCCGCGGCAGAAGGGCTACGCCAACCCGATCACCGTCTTCACGAACATCGAGCAGATCACCGGCTACCTGCGCCGGCACGTCGCCCGGCAGGGCACGAAGACGGTGCCCGACCAGTGCGACCCGGTCAGCTGGGTCTACGACATCGGCGAGAACAGCGACTGCTCGGTCGACGCGCTGGTCAGCGACAACGTCGCCGACCTGGTCGCCACCTTCCGCGAGCTGCCCACCGCCAAGGCGTCGTTCGCCACCAAGTACGTCAACCGGCAGCTGCTCGACCTCGACCCGCGGGGCCGCACCCGCATCCGGTTCTCGCTCATGCCCGACGCCGACTCGCGGGTGGTCGACGTGCGCACCAGCCGGATCGCCGAGCGCGTCGCCGCCGTCGACGACTTCGTCGAGGCCGGGTACGAGGTGCACCTCAACCTCTCCCCGGTGGTGCTGCGCGACGGGTGGGAGGCCGACTGGGCGCAGCTGCTGCGGCAGCTCGACGACACCCTCTCCCCCGCGGCCAGGGACCAGGCGGCCGCCGAGGTGATCATGCTGACCCACAACCGGGACCTGCACGAGGTCAACCTCGGCTGGCACCCGAAGGCCGAGGACCTGCTGTGGCGGCCGGACCTGCAGCAGCCCAAGCGCAGCCAGAACGGCCAGTGGAACGTGCGCTACCGCAACGACGTCAAGCGGGCCGGCGTCGAGCGGCTGCGGGCGCTCGTCGCCGCCCACGCCCCCTGGCTGCGCGTGCGGTACGCGTTCTGATGCGGCTCTCGCTCCTCGACCGGTCGCGCACCCGCGCCGGCGAGCCGGACGCGGCGGCGCTGCGCGGCACCGTCGAGCGGGCGGTGTCCGCCGAGCGGCTGGGCTACGGGCGGTTCTGGGTCGCCGAGCACCACGGCGTGCCCGGCATCGCCGGCGCCGCCCCCGCGGTGCTGCTGGCCGCGGTCGCCGGCCGGACGACGACGATCCGGCTGGGCTCGGCCGGCGTCATGCTGCCGCACCACCAGCCGCTCGTCGTCGCCGAGCAGTTCGCCACCCTCACCGCCTTCGCGCCCGGCCGCGTCGACCTCGGCCTGGGCCGCTCGCCGGGCTTCACCCCGCCCGTGCGCCGGGCGCTGCGGGAGACCGAGCGCGACTTCGCCGCCGACCTCGCCGAGCTGCGCGCCCACCTCACCGGGACCGCGGAGATCACGATGCACCCGCGCCCGGTCGGCGACGTGCCGATGTGGGTGCTGGCCACCGGCTCCGGGCTGGACGTCGCCGCAGCGCTCGGCCTGCCGGTCGTCGTCGGCGGCCCGCTGCTCGGGGTGGCCGGCGACCCGGAGCCGGGCCGGGTGGCGCTGGCCCGCTACCGCCGGGCCTACCGGCCCTCGGGGCAGGCGCCGGAGCCGGAGGTCGCGATCGGCCTGGACGTGCTCGTCGCCGACACCGCGGCCGAGGCCGCCGACCTGCTGCTGCCCGAGGCGTGGGCGATGGCGCAGGCGCGCACCACCGGCGTCTTCCCCCCTGTGGAGCCGGTGGCCGCGGCGAGGGCGGCGGCGATGACGGCGGTGCAGCGGCGGCACGCCGAGCGGACGGCGGCCACGGCGGTCGCCGGCACCGCCCCGCAGGTGGCCGCGCGGCTGGCGGAGCTCGCCGAGCGCACCGGTGCGACCGAACTCGTCGCCGCGGGCAGCACGCACGACCGCGCGGCGCTGGCCGCCTCCGACGCGGCGCTGGCCGGGCTGCTGGGCGCGGCTCAGCCGGTGGCGCCGGTGTCGGAGTGGGACGCGCCGACCGGCTTGGACTCCGGCGACCCCCGCTGGCGCAGGTAGACCGCGAACACCGCCATCGAGCCGACGGCGAGCATCTCCGACTGCCAGTTCTGGAAGCTGCGGTTCCAGAAGTCGGCGTGGCCGAGGTAGGCCACCCAGCTGAGCGGGTCGGCGTGCGACTGCAGCTGCTCGGTGTTGTACGCCGCCCAGCCGGCCACCGAGGTCGCCGCCCAGGTGAGCAGGAAGATGCCGGCGAACAGCAGGCCCAGGGACCGGGAGAACAGCGCGCCGCGCCATCCGCCCACCCGCGCCCACGCCGGGGAGTCGTCGCGGGCGTGCGCCCCCGTCCGCTGGTCCTCGTCGCTCTCGGTGCCGACGTCGGCCGGCTCCTTGGACTCCGGCGACCCGCGCTGCACCAGCCAGACGGTGGCGAACACGTAGAGGAAGAACTGCAGGTACTCCGACTGCCAGTTCTCCATGACGTCGACGGCGAACGACGACGAGGTCACGTAGTGCACCAGGGTGACCGGGGCGAGACCCTCGGCCTGCCGGTCCTCGCTCGTCTGCGCCGCCCCGGCGACCGCCTGCCCGACGAGGCTGAGCAGGAACAGCAGGCCGAAGACCAGGCTCAGCGAGTTCTCCCGGACGAACCGCCGCACGCCGCTCACCGCCCGAGCAGGGCGAGGACCAGGCAGTAGGCCACGCCGCCGAAGACGGTCAGCAGGTAGACCACGAACACCCCGCGCACAGATCTCACGAGCCCTCCACCAGGCAGTCGTAGCGCCCCTCGCCGGCCGCCTCGCAGCCGGCCGCGGCCACCTCCCAGCCGTCGGGGGTGCGGGTGAGGAACAGCGTGTCGTCGGTGAGCCGCACCTGGGCCTCCTGACCCCAGACCTGCGCGGAGACGACGCCGCCGGTGCCGAGCGGGAGCTCCCCGAGCGCCACGGGGCAGCCGGTCGGCTCCTCGTGCTCCAGCGTCTGCACCACCGCGTCGGTGAGCAGGTCGCAGCGGGTGGCGGGGTCGGCCGCCGCGAAGTCCCGGGCCACCCGCTCGACGTCGGGCAGGTGCGCGTCCGAGCACCCCGTCAGCATCACCAGCGCCGCGATCGCGCTCACCGCCGTCCGCACGGGTCGTCCTCCCGTCGTGCTCCCGCATCGGCTCCGCAGGTGGACCGATCGTGGGACCGGGAGCCGGACCCCGCCACCCCAGGTGATCACACGATCGGGCGGTGAGCTGCGGCACTACGGTGACGCTGTGGCACGGGTGGTGGTCGTCGGCGCGGGGCTGGGCGGCCTCGCCGCCGCGGCACGGCTGGGCGCGCTCGGGCACCGGGTGACCGTGCTGGAACAGTCCGGCGCCGTCGGCGGGAAGCTCGGCTGGTACGCCCGTGACGGCCACGCCTTCGACACCGGCCCCAGCCTGGTCACGCTGCCGCAGGTGCTGCGCGACCTGTTCGACGCCACCGGCGGCCCGCTGGAGGAGTCCGTCGACCTCGTCCGGCTCGACCCCGCCGTCGACTACCGGTTCGCCGACGGCACGCGGCTGGCCGTCCCCGGGCACCTCGACGCGGTCCCCGGCGCGCTCGACGCCGCCCTCGGCGACGACGCCGGCACGCAGTGGCGGGCGCTGCTCGAGCGCGCCGGCGCGATGTGGGCGATCACCGAGCAGCCGTTCCTCCGCTCGCCGCTGCGCGGCGCGGCCACCCTGGCCCGGCTGGCCCGGGACCCGGCCGACGTCGCCGCCGTCGCGCCCTGGCAGACGCTGCGCGGCCTGGGCGCCCGCTACCTGCGCGACCCGCGGCTGCGGGTGCTGCTGGACCGCTACGCCACCTACTCCGGCTCCGATCCGCGGCGCGCGCCCGCCGTGCTCGCGACCGTGCCCTACGTCGAGCAGGCGTTCGGCTCCTGGTACGTCCGCGGCGGGCTGCACCGGCTGGCGGAGGCGGTGGCCGAGCGGGCCCACGAGCACGGCGCCGACGTCCGCACCGGCACGCCGGTCCGGCGGGTGCTGCGCGACGGCGGCCGGGTGGCCGGGGTGGAGCTGGCCGAGGGCGGCGAGGTGACCGCCGACGTCGTCGTCTCCGGCGCCGACGCCACCGCCCTGTACGCCGGGCTGCTGCCGCCGGACCGGCGCACCCGCGCGGTGCGGCGCGGGCTGACCCGGGCGACGCCGTCGCTGTCGGGGTTCGTGCTGCTGCTCGCGCTGCGCGGCCGCACGCCGGGGCTGGCGCACCACACCGTCGCCTTCCCCGCCGACTACGACGCCGAGTTCGACGCGGTGTTCGGCACCGGCCGGCACCGCGGCCTGCCCTGCCCGGTGCCCGACCCGACCGTCTACGTCAGCGCCCCCGACGACCCCACCACCCGGGCCGACGACGACAGCGAGTCCTGGTTCGTCCTGGTCAACGCGCCGCGGCACGACCCCGAGTGCGGCGTCGACTGGGACACCCCCGGTCTCGCCGACCGCTACGCCACCCGGGTGCTGGAGGTGATGGCCGCGCGCGGGCTCGACGTCCGGTCCCGGCTGCGCTGGTGCGTCACCCGCACGCCGGCCGACCTCGCGCGCGAGACCGGCAGCGTCGGCGGTTCGATCTACGGCACGTCGAGCAACGGCGCCCGCGCGGCGTTCCTGCGGCCGGGGAACGCCGCCCCGGTGCGCGGGCTGTACCTGGTCGGCGGCTCGTCGCACCCCGGCGGCGGGCTGCCGCTGGTGACCCTGTCGGCGGAGATCGTCGCCGGGCTGGTCGGCCCCGCCTGACGCACCCCGGCGTGCGAGGGTCCTCCGGTGCGCACCGACCCGCCGGAGACCGCCGACGAGACCACCACGCTGACCGCCTACCTCGCCTTCCAGCGCGAGACGCTGCTGCTGAAGACCGAGGGGCTGACCCGGGAGCAGCTGGCGCGGGCGCACCCGCCGTCGTCGCTCACGCTGGCCGGGCTGCTGTACCACCTCGCGCTGGTCGAGGAGTCCTGGGCGGTGGAGCGGTTCGCCGGGGAGCCGATCCCCGCGCCGTGGGACGGCGTCGACTGGGACGCGACCCCCGACTGGGAGTTCGACGCCGCCGTGGACCTGGAGCCGGACGTGCTGCGCGGGCGCTACCGGGAGGCCGGGCGGCGCACCGACGCGGTGGTCGCGGCGGCCGGGTCGCTGGACGCGCTGTCGGCGGTGCCGCTGCGCAGCGGCAACCGGTTCAGCCTGCGCTGGATGCTGCTGCACCTGGTCGAGGAGACCGCCCGCCACAACGGCCACGCCGACCTGCTGCGCGAGGCGGTGGACGGCGTCACCGGCGAGTGAGGCGCTACCGCGCGAGCTCCGTCGCCCAGGCGGCCACGGCGATCTCCCCGGTGGTGCCGGCGTCGACCCACGTCGGCAGGACCTGGCCGGCATCACCCGGCACCGGGACGACGCGCAGCGCCTGCCCCTCGGTGAGCCCGCCGGCGGTGACCGTCGCCGACCAGGAGACGCCGGTGACCGCGCTCTGCCCGGGCTGCAGCACCAGCGGGGACGGCCCGGGGTCGCGGACCATGTAGGTGGACTCGTGCGCCACGGTGAACGGCATCGGCCGTCCCGTCCCGTCGAGGACGGCGACCTCGGCGTAGCCGGTGACGTCCCGCGGGGCGTCCCCGCAGTTGGTCACGGTGACGACGACGCCCCGGTGGCCGAGGCCGGCGTCGACCGGGCCGGCGGTGACGAGCAGGCCCAGCGGCGAACAGGTCGGCGGCACCGGCCGCGGCGCTTCCGGGGCGCCGGGTGCCGGGGTCGGCTCGGTCGGCTCCGCGGACGGGGTGGGCGCAGGCGGGACGCCGATGCCCGCGGCCTCGGCGCCGGCCGGTGCGCGGGCGGCCAGCGCTCCCGCCGTCACCGCGACGACGGCCAGCGCCACCAGCAGCGGGACCAGCCACCGGGCCCGCGGCGCCTCGCCGCCGTGCTGGGCCTCAGCCCCGCGCGGCACCGAGGCCCAGCACGGCGGCGAGCCCGAGCGCGCTGCGCGGCGCGTAGGCCGCCCGCCACAGCCCGCCGTGGACGGCGGCGTACGCCTCGTCCTGCCACGGCTGCTCGTGCCGCGGCCCGCCGCCGGTGTGCAGGTCGTGCACCAGCAGCGCGGCCATGAGCACGTTCGACGTCGCCGGCTCGAACACCTCGACGCCGAAGCGGTGCGCCCCGGCGTAGGCGGCGGCCAGCGCCCGGTTCTTCACCACCGAGCGGGTGCGGGTCGGCGGCGCGACGTTCATCGACACCGTCGCCCCGGCCGCCCGCGCGACGGTCGCCCGCCACCGCTGCAGCCGCTTGGCCAGCGCGTAGTTCGGCCCCTGCTGGGCGACCAGGCTGTCGCTGATGCCCGGGTCGGTGCCCGGCACGTACGCCCGCTGCAGCAACCGCCCGGCGGAGAGGGTGCGCAGCGGCCGGCCGAGGAGCTTGCCGGCGCGGGAGCGGCCGGCGTAGGCGCGCGCCGACTGCTCGACGGCGTCGCCGGGGACGGCGAAGACGTCGGTGGGCGTGGCGAGGAAGGCCAGCGCGAGGTCGGGCCGCTCGCGCTGCAGGCGGAGGGTGAGCGCGTCGACGGCGGCCGACACCCGCACGTTGGTGGCGCCGTCGGCGTAGACGTAGTCGCCGAGCACCGGGTCGCCGGGCAGGCCGGCCACCCAGTCGCCGACGGCCGGCACCTCGCGCACGAGGTCGGCGCCCGCGGTGCCGGCGAGGTCGCCGTCGTCGTCGGCGGCGGGCAGCAGCAGCCGGCCGGCGCCGCGGCGGGCGGTGTCGAGCACCCGCCGCCACAGGTCCGGCCGCGGCAGGTCGACCCCGGCCACGGTGGCGCCCCACCGCAGCAGCGCCGTCAGCGGGCCCATCTCCGCGCCGGCGCCGAGCACGACGACGGTCCGGCCCGGCAGCGCCAGCCACTCGGGGTGCGCGGCCACGGTGCGCACCGCCTCGGCGAGGCTGGGCTCGGCGATGCCGCCCTCGACCCAGGTGTCCACCTGGCGCAGCAGGTCGTCACCGCGCAGCCGCCGGCCGTGGAAGGGCAGCGTGAACTCGCGCTCGGGCTCGGCGGTGCCGGCGACCTCACGGGTCCGCAGCGCCCGCCCGGCCGGTGCCGCGGGCAGCGCGGTCAGCGGCTGCTCGCCGCCGTCGTCGGCCACCCGCAGCCGGGCGTGGACGGCGTCCAGGCCGGCCGCGGCGATGGTCCGGGCCGCGTCCGGGCTGGTCAGCCCCGCCTCGACCAGGCGGCGGAAGTGCACCAGGTAGCCCGCCCGCCAGTTGGTCTCGGACTCGGCGGCGCGGGCGCCGGTCGGGTCGACCGGGCGCAGCGCGTCGGCGACGACGGCGCGGCCCACCGCCGCGGTGCTGCGCCGCCCGTCCGGGCCGGCGGGGAAGACGACTCCGGTGTCGTCGGTGCTCATGGGCTCCTCAGTCCGTCACGGTCGGGGGCGGGTCGAGCGGGGCGCCGGCCTCCAGCCAGCGCAGCAGCGTGCGGGCGCCGAACCCGGTGCCGCCCTTGACCACCTCGGCGTCGTCGGAGCCGGCCCGGGCCGGGCCCGCGATGTCGAGGTGCGCCCACGGCAGGTCGCCGGCGAACGGGCGCAGGAACAGCGCGGCGGTGGTGCCGCCCGGGTTGCCGGGGGCGTTGTTCGCGTCGGCGACGTCGCTGTCGAGCAGGTCGGCGTACTCCTCGGCCAGCGGCATCCGCCAGACCCGCTCGCCGGCGTGCAGCGCGGCGGTGGACAGCGCGCCGGCCAGCCCGTCGGTGGTGGCGTACAGCCCGGCCGTGCGGGCGCCGAGCGCGGTCCGCATCGCGCCGGTGAGCGTGGCGACGGCGACCAGCGCGGTGGCGCCCAGGTGCAGCCGGGCGTGGGCGAGGCCGTCGGCGAGCACCATCCGGCCCTCGGCGTCGGTGTTCCTCACCTCGGTGGTGCGCCCGCCGACGTGCCGGACGACGTCGGCCGGGCGGTAGGCCGACCCGGACACCGCGTTCTCCGCGGCCGGGACGACGGCCGTGACCGCGACCGGCAGCTCCAGGCGGGCGGCGGCGTCGACCGCGGCGAGCACCGCCGCTCCCCCGGCCATGTCGGTCTTCATCTCGCGCATCCCGGGGCCGCGCTTGATCTGCAGGCCGCCGGTGTCGAACGTGATGCCCTTGCCGACGAGCACCGGCCGGGCGGGGCCGGCGCCGGGCGGCGCGTACGCGGCGACGACGACCCGCGGCGGGGACGCCGAGCCGCCGCCGACGGCGAGCACGCCGCCGAAGCCGCCCGCGGCGAGCTCCTCGGGGCCGAGCACGGTGACGGTCACGTGCGGCAGGCCGGAGAGCCGCTCGACGGCCTGCCCGGCCAGCCAGGCGGGGTCCTTCGTGTTGCTCGGGGTGTTGACCAGGTCGCGGGCCCAGGCGACGGCGGAGCCGGTGACCTCCCCGGCGCGGGCGGCGGCGACGACGGCCGGGTCGTCGGCGTCGGCGGCGACCACGGTGACGGTGGCCAGCCGGCGCGGGTGCGGCTTCGACGTCTCGCGGAACCGGTAGCCGGCCAGCAGCGCGGCCTCGGCGGCGGCGCGGACCTCGTCGGCCCCGGCGGGGGCGGTGGCGGCGTCGAGGGGCAGGACCAGCCGGGTGGCGCCGTGCTCGGCGAGGGTCTGCGCGCGGCGCACCGCGGTGGCGACGTAGCCGCGCAGGTGCGGCAGCGTCCCGTCGCCCAGGCCGACGGCGACGACGCTGCGCGGGGAGCGGCCGGGGACGGGCAGGTTGGTGATCGCGCCGCGCCGGCCGGTGTTGCCGGTGTCCTGGAGCGCGCCGGCGAGCAGGTCGGCCGGGACCGGCGGGGCGGCGCCGGGGGCGGGCGAGGTCAGCCAGGCCGGCAGCGTGCCACCGGACCCGACCGGGACGGCGAGGACGTCGTCCCCGGTGAGGCGCGGCAGGCGGGCCACCAGTTCGACCCGCGGCAAGGGTGCGGCCCCGGTCGCCGGCGTGCTGCCGGTGGCCGGGGCCGCGTCGTCCTGCGCGGTGCTGCCCGAGGGCGAGCTCGCGGGGACGTTCAGCTGGTCGCGCCCTTCAGCGCCTCGGAGAGCGCTGCGGCCTCGTCGGGGGACAGTTCGACGACCAGCCGGCCGCCGCCCTCGAGCGGCACCCGCATGACCAGGCCGCGCCCCTCCTTGGTGACCTCCAGGGGACCTTCACCCGTGCGCGGCTTCATGGCCGCCATGCGTGCCTCCTTCGCCGGCCACCCGTCGCTCCTGTGCGGCTGCGGTGTGGCTGTGTCTCGTGCAGTGAGCTCCGCTACCCATGATCCCGTATGACCGCCGCGGAACCAACCGGAGCCCCCTCCCGGGTGGCGCGGAAGCACGTCGCGACGTGGTCGTCGACCATGCCGGTGGCCTGCATGAGCGCGTAGGCGGTGGTCGGTCCGACGAAGACGAAGCCCCGCCGTTTGAGCTCCTTGGCCATCGCGGTGGACTGCGGACTGGTGGCCGGGACGTCGGCGAGCGTGGCCGGCCGCGGGCGCTCCCCCGTCGGCGCGAACGACCACAGCAGCGCCGACAGGCCCCCGGGGACGTCCTGCGCGGCGCGGGCGTTGCGGACGGCGGCGGCGATCTTGGCGCGGTTGCGGACGATGCCGGCGTCGGCCATCAGGCGGGCCTCGTCGTCGGCGGTGAAGGCGGCGACGGCGTCGATGGAGAAACCCGCGAAGGCGGCCCGGAAGGCGGGGCGCTTGCGCAGGATGGTGATCCAGGACAGGCCGGACTGGAACGCCTCGAGGCAGAGCCGCTCGAACAGCGCGTCGTCACCGTGCAGCGGGGTACCCCACTCCTCGTCGTGGTAGGCGACGTACTCGGGGGAACTGTCACCCCAGGCGCAGCGCACGCGGTCGGTGGTCGGCACGGGCTCCACGCCGGCGACGCTAGTGCCGCCGTCCGACAGGTCGGTCGTCATGGACACCTCCTACCGCGGCCCGGACAGGTCCCGCGACGGCGGCCGAGGATCTGTGGACAGGCGTCTGAGCTGCGAATTCGGGTCGCGGGTGGGTGCCCGATCGACTAGACTTCGATCATGTGTTCGGGTGATTCCGGTGGCGGGGACGTCCTGGACGACGTCGCCGCGCTGGTCGCCGAGCACAACCGGATCGACGCCCGGCTGGCCCGCGCGGTCCGCGCCGCGGAGCTGTCCCAGGCGCCCGAGCGGGAGGGCCTGAGGTCGATGGCCTCGTGGCTGCGCGGGCACTGCCGGCTGTCGCCGGCGGAGGCCGCCCGGCTGGTGCGCGACGGCCGGGCGCTGGAGCACCTGCCGGCGCTGGCCGAGGCCCACGGGGCGGGGCTGGTGTCGGCCGAGCAGGTCGCGGTCGCGGCGAAGGCGGTGACGCCCGAACGGCTCATCGCGGCCGCGGTTGCCGGGGTGGACCTGGCGGTCATCGACGCCGTGTTCACCGGTGTGGCGGTCGAGCGCGCGCACGCCGACCTGGTCCAGGTGGTGCAGCACTACTGCACCGACCTCGATCCCGACGGCCCCGAGCCGGATCCCACCGAGGGCCGGGCACTGACGCTGTCCCGGCACGCCGACGGCTCGCTGTCCGGCCGGTTCCACCTCGACGCCGTGGGTGGGGAGCGGGTCCAGGCCGCGCTCGAGGCGCACGTGCAGGCCGACCGCCCGGCCGGGGACGAGCGCACCCGCGCCCAGCGGCTGGGTGACGCCCTGGTCCAGGTGGCCGACAACGCCCTCGCGTCCGGATCCCTGCCGCAGCTGCGCGGGCACAAGCCGCAGATCGCCGTCGTGATCGACGTGGAGGACCTGGTCGACCCGCACGGCAGCCCGAACGCCGGGCGGATGGGATTCGGGGCGACGATCTCCGCCGCCCGGGCGCGGTGGCTGGCCTGCGACGGGGCGGTGTCCCGGGTGGTGTTCGGCCCCGACGGGACACCGCTCGATCTGGGCCGGGAGCAGCGGCTGATGAGCCGGCACATCCGTAAGGCGGCGGAACTGCGCGACGGCGGCTGCGTGTTCGCCGGCTGCGGCGCCCCGACCTGGTGGTGCGACGTCCACCACCTCGTCCACTGGATCGACGGCGGCGACACCTCGCTGGAGAACGCGGCGCTCCTCTGCGAGCGGCACCACACCAAGGTTCACCACGGCTTCCGCGTCGAACGACAACCCGACGGCCGATGGCGCACCTGGCGCTCGGACGGAACCGAGATCACCACCCCCGCGCCGCTGCTCGCCCCCGCCGCCTGAACCCGGCCCCGGGCACGGGTCCCTGAGCGGCCCGTTCAGGGACGACCACAACGAACCCCCGATGTGACCGCCGCCAGGTCCATGGTCGGCCCGGGCCTCGGCCATCGCAGCTTCTTGCCACTGTTACCCGCAGCGGAGATGCTGCCCGCGAGTGGTGAGACCTGAACGCGGGTCGGCGGAACGATCGAGGACCAGCCGACCCACTCACGACATGCCGGCGCGGCGAGAGGTGACGGGCCATGACAGCAGCGGATGATGCCCGCCAACGCTGGCTTGACGGCGGTGGCCCCCGCTACCAGGTCCTGCCCGAGCTGGTAGCGCTCGAAGAGACGATCGCCGTCCACCCGGCGGAGCCAACAGGGCCCCCTGCCGATTGGCACGTTGGACCCGATGCTCCCGGTGACGGCGGCGACGGGGGCGACTGACTGTCCTTGCCGCCTTCAGGGACACGGGTGGCGGGCACGTGATCCGCAGGACCGGCTCGAAGCACTTGCGGCGCGGGAGCACCGTCGCCCGTCCGTGCACGTCGAACGACCTCGAGTCCGGCGACCGCCTCCGCGCGCGGCTGTCCGCCCGGGCATGACCGCGGGCCTCAGGGGACCGCGGCGTCCACCGCGGCGGGGGCCGGAGCGGGGGTGTTGCGCCGGGTAGCGAGCACACAGCCGAGGAGCACCAGCGGCAGCCCGACGGCCAGGCCGAGCGTGAACGGCTCCCCCAGCAGCAGAACGCCGGCCACGACGGCGACCGCCGGGTTCACGAACGTGATCACCAGCGCCCGCTGCGGCCCGACCTCGCGGATGAGCGCGAAGAAGAGCACCAGCGCCACCGCCGTGCACACCACCCCGAGCGCGACCAGCGACGCCAGCGCGGACACCGACGCGTCGGCCACCTCCCCGACCCGAGGCAGCGCGAACGGCGCGTACACGAGCGCGGTGATCGTCAGCGCGATCGCGCTGACCGCCACACCGGGCACGTCGGCCAGCGACCGGCTGGCGACCAGCGGCGCGGTGCCGTAGCCGATGACGACCAGCACGACGGCGAGCACCGGCAGCAGCGCGATGCCCTCGACGTCGAGACCGAGCAGCGCGGCGATGCCGACGACACCGAGCCCCATGCCCGTGAGCCGTACCGGCGTCAGCCGCTCCTCGCCGCCCACCAGCCGCGCGGCCAGCGCCGCGACGAACGGCACCGAGGCCACCAGCAGCCCGGTCAGCGAGCTCGACAGCGACACCTCGGCGTAGGACAGCAGCAGCCACGGCCCGGTCATCTCGAGGACCGTGAACACCAGCAGCGCCCGCCAGTGCCGCAGCGCGGGCCGCACCTGCCCGCGGGCCAGCGTCCACGGCAGCAGCAGCGCCGCCCCGATCACGCACCGGGCGAAGACGACCACGACCGGCGACGTCTCCTCGACCGCCACCTTGATCAGCAGGTAGGGCACTCCCCAGATGACCGACATGGCCAGGAACAGCGCCCATCCGCGACGACTCACCGCGACATCCTCACCGATCCGGCACCCGTTCCCGTTGCGCATCCCCGGTGACCGGCGTTGGACTCCTCGTCGTGGACCCCGGCCGCCGCTTCGACCTCCTGGTGGAGGCCCTCGCCACCCGGCCCGGCGTCGGCCCGCCCGGCGCGGGCGGGGGCCGGGGCTTCGGCTCGGCCGCGCTCACCGTCGACGGGGCGATCTTCGCGATGGTCGTCGGCGGCGCGCTGGTGCTGAAGCTGCCGAGTCACCGGGTGGAGGGTCTGGTCACCGCCGGCACCGGGCTGCCCTTCGCCGCGGCCAACGGCACCCCGATGCGCGAGTGGGTCGCCCTCGACCACGGCACCCCCGAGTCCGATCTCGCCCTCGCCGAGGAGGCCATGGCGTTCGTGGCCGCCGGTCGGCGCACCTGACGACCGCTACTCGGGGCGGCTGAACAGCCAGGAGGCGACGGCGAGCAGCGCCGCGCCCACCCCGCCCACGATGACGACGTCGAGCCAGACCGGCACCGGCCAGCCGCCCCAGTGCAGCGCGACGGCGTCGGCGGCCGCGGGGTCGACGTAGTGCAGGACCAGCCGCCGAACCGCGTCGACGCCGTAGGTGACCGGGTTGGCCAGCGCGAGCGCGTGCAGCCACCCCGGCAGCGCGCCGCTGACGGGGAAGAACGCGCCGGACAGGAACATCAGGGGGGCGAGCAGCAGCTGCACCCGGGGCATCACGGTCTGGATCTGGTCGACCCGGACGGCGATGACCAGGCCCAGCGCGGTGATCGAGAACGCGACGACGAACAGCAGCGCGATCGTCCCGACGATCATGAGCGGCGCGTACGGGACGCCGACCAGCCCGGCGAGCGCCAGCAGCACGACCGACTGCAGCGTCGCCACCGTCGCCCCGCCCAGCGCCTTGCCCAGCACGATGCTGGTCCGGCTGACCGGCGCGACGAGCATCTCCCGCAGGAAGCCGAGCTCCCGGTCCCAGACGATCGAGATCGCCGAGAAGACGGCGGTGAACATGACCGAGGTGGCCAGCACGCCGGGGAACAGGAACGTCGAGTAGTCGGCGTCGCCGAAGGTGTCGACCGGGAGCGTGGCCCCCAGGCCCTCGCCCAGCACGAACAGGAACAGCAGCGGCTGGGCGAACGACGACAGGATCCGGCCGCGGTCGGTGCGGAACCGCAGGATGTCGCGGTGCCACACCACCTTCACCGCGCGCAGCTCGTGCCGCAGGCCCCGGCCGGCCGGCCGGACGGGAGCGGTGGTCGCCGTCATCGCCGGCCTCCCCGGAACATCGCCGCCACCATCGGGTTGCGGCCGGCCGCCGCCTGGCGGTCGGCCATGCGCGCGCCGGTGTAGGCCAGGAACACGTCGTCCAGCGTCGGCCGGGACACGCTCACCGAGCGCACCGTGAGGCCGAGCTCGAACAGCCGCGGCACGAACTGCTCGCCGTCGGGGGTGAGGACGACCAGCGCCCCGCCCTCCCGCTCCGTCTCCACGCCCAGCCGCTCGCGCACGAGCGCCTCGGCGGCGTCGTCGTCGGTGGTCGCGACCCGCACCCGGTCGTGGCCGACGCTGGCCTTGAGCGCCGAGGGCGTGTCCAGCGCGCCGATCCGGCCGGCGTCGACAATGGCGATGCGGTCGCAGCGCTCGGCCTCGTCCATGTAGTGCGTGGTGAGGAAGACGGTGATGTCCTCCTCGGCGCGCAGCCGGTCGACGTAGCGCCACAGCGACGCCCGCGACTCCGGGTCCAGCCCGATGGTCGGCTCGTCGAGGAACAGCACGCGCGGCGAGTGCAGCAGGCCGCGGGCGATCTCCAGCCGGCGCTTCATGCCGCCGGAGAAGGTGCGCACGAGCGAGCCGCGGCGGTCGGTCAGGCCCACCATCTCGAGGACGACGTCGATCCGCGGCCCGACATCGGCCCTCGGCATCCCGTAGATGTCGGCGTGGAAGCGGAGGTTCTGCTCGGCGGTCAGGTGGTCGTCGAGGGTCGTCTCCTGGAACACCAGGCCGATGTGCCGGCGCACCTCGGTGCGGTCGCGGACGACGTCGAAGCCGGCCACCCGCGCGGTGCCGGCGGTGGGCCGCAGCAGCGTGCACAGGATCTTGATGGTGGTGGACTTGCCCGCACCGTTCGGGCCGAGGAAGCCGAACAGCTCGCCCCCGCGCACCGTCAGGTCGATGCCGCGCACGGCCTCGACCTCGTCGAACGTCTTCACCAGGCCGACGACCTCGACCGCGGGCGGACGGTCGGCGGCGGCCTCCCCCGACGGGGTCCCTAACGCCGTTAGAGTCACCTCCGGAGCGTCCTCGAACGCCGTTAGAGTGTCAAGGTGCCGATCTCGAGGGACGACGTCGTCCGCGCCGCCGTCGAGGTGCTCGACGACGAGGGCCTGGCGGGCCTGACCCTCCGCGGGGTCGCCGCGCGGCTGGGCGTGAGCGCGCCGACGCTCTACTGGCACGTCAAGGACAAGCGGCACCTGCTGGACCTGGTGGCCGACTCCGTCATGGCGGAGGTGCCGGAGAGCACGCGGGCGCCGCGGCCGGGCGAGCCGGTCTGGGAGTGGCTGGCCGAGGCGAGCCGGGTCCGGCGGGCGCTGCTGCTCGCCCACCGCGACAGCGTCCAGGTGGTGGCCGGCAACCGGCCGACCGAGGTGGCGCTGCCCGGCATCGAGCGCACGCTGCGCGTCCTGGTGGAGGCGGGGCTGGAGCCGGGTGAGGCGGTGCGGGTGGTGACCGCGCTGGGCTCGTTCGTCCTCGGGGACGCGCTGGAGACGCAGACGGCGCTCGACCGGCCGGCGGGCGAGCCGGCGGGCGGGCCGGCGGGCGGGCCGCCCGGCGACCCGGACCGCTTCCCCACGCTCACCGCCGCGGTCCCCGCGGCCGGCGGCGACGAGGAGCGGTTCGAGGAGGGGCTGGCGCTGTTCCTCGACGGGCTGCGCACCCGCCTGGAGCGCCGCGCCCGCGCCCGGCACGGGGCGGCCCTCGGCGCCCCGGGTCCGGAGGTGGAGCGCCTGGGCCCGGGGGCGCCGGTGCCCGCGCGGGACTGACCACCGCACCCCGCGGGAGGCACCTGCCCGGGGCGGCCCGGTCGGTAGCGTCGACGGCGTGGACCGGTCGGGATACGGGACCTTCGTCGTCCTCGCCGTCGTGCTCGTGCTCGTGCCGGGGCCCGACGTCGCCGTCGTCCTGCGCAACACCCTCGGCGGCGGCCGGGGGCGCGGCTCGTGGAGCGCGGTCGGCATCACCGTCTCCAACGTCCTGCAGGGTGCCGCGGCCGCGACCGGCCTGGCCGCGCTGGTCGTCCGCGTGGAGCCGCTGTTCCAGGCGATCCGCTGGGCCGGGGTCGCCTACCTGACGTTCCTCGCCGTCCAGGCGTTCCGGTCGGCGGTGCGCGGCCGCTACCCCGACCTCGGCGACGGCGGGCCCGACACCGGCCGGGCCGCGCTCACCGGCCTGCGGCAGGGCTTCCTCAGCAACGTGACCAACCCGAAGGTGCTCGCCTTCTACCTCGCCGTCCTGCCGCAGTTCCTCGCGCCGGGCACCGCGGTGCCGGTGCTGCTGGCCTACGCGCTCACCCACGCGGCGGTCGGGCTGGTCTGGCTGCTCCTGCTGGTGGCCGGGCTGTCCCGGGCACGGCGGGTGCTGGCGCGCCGCCCGGTCCGCCGGGCCCTCGACGCGTTCACCGGCTGCGCGCTGCTCGCGTTCGGGGCGCGGCTGGCGGTCTCGCGCGGCTGACCCGCGCCGCCGACGCGGCGCCGTTTCCCGGCCGCGCCGGCCGGGCAGCGCCCGGGGACACCCGACGACGGGAGGGCCCCGTGCCCGACGCACTCCCCCGGCCGGCGCCCCGGCGCCGGCTGCTGGTCTCCGGCCTGCTGCTCGGCGCCGGCACCGCGGGCGCGGTGGACGAGATCGTCTTCCACCAGCTGCTGCACTGGCACCACTTCTACGACCGGGCGAGCGGCGCGGCCGGTCTGGTCTCCGACGGGCTGCTGCACGCCGGCACGTTCTCCGCCGCGGTCGCGGGGCTGGCGCTGCTGGCCGACGCCCGCCGCCGCGGCCCGTTCGCCGCCGTCCTGTGGTGGGGCGCGGTGCTCACCGGCGCCGGCGCCTTCCAGGTGTGGGACGGCCTGGTGCACCACAAGCTGCTGCGGCTGCACCAGGTGCGCTACGGCGTCGACCTCACCGGCTACGACGTCGCGTGGGTGCTGCCCGGCGCGGCGCTGCTGGCCGCCGGGGTGCTGCTGCTCCTGCGCGCGCGGGGTCGCCCGGTCCCGCGCACGTGACCGCCGTCCTCGCGCTGCTGCTCGCCGCGGCCGCCGCCTACGTCGCCGCGACGTGGCGCTGCCGCCGTCCGTGGCCGCTGGCCCGCACCGCCGCGTGGCTCGCCGGGCTGGCCGCCGCGGCGGTCGGCGTCGCCGGGCCGGGGACCGCCCACACGGACCTGCACGCGCACATGGCCGCGCACCTGCTGGTGGGCATGGTCGCCCCGCTGCTGCTCGTGCTCGCCGCCCCGGTCACCCTCGCGCTGCGCACCCTGCCGCCGCCGGCCGCGCGCCGGCTGTCCCGGCTGCTGCGCACCGCCCCCGCCCGGTGGCTCGCCGACCCGCTGGTCGCCGTCCCGGTCAACGCCGCCGGGCTGTGGCTGCTCTACGGCACCGGGCTGCACACCGCGGTCGCGCACCGGCCCGGCCTGGCCGCGCTGGTCTGGCTGCACGCGCTGGTCAGCGGCCACCTCGCCACCGCCGCGGTGCTCGCCGTCGACCCGGCGCCGCACCGCCGGCCCGTGGCCGTGCGGGCGCTGGCGCTGGCCGGCGGCGCGGCCGCGCACGACGTCCTGGCCAAGCTCCTCTACGCGCACCCGCCCGCGGGCACCGTGGGCGCGGAGGAGGGCGCGCGGCTCGTGTACGACGGCGGCACGGTGGTCACCGTGCTGACGGCGGCGCTGCTGTGGCGGCGCTGGTACGTCAGCCGCGACGCCGTCCGGGCGGCCGCTCAGCCGGCATAGGCGCGGGCGAAGCGGGCGAACCGGCGCAGCGCGACCCGGAAGCCCACGACGACGAACGGGCGCGCCAGCGGCCAGCCGGCCCGGCCGAGCGGCCCGAACGGCGGGTACCACCGTTCGGTCAGGACCAGGTCGGTGCCGCCCCCGGCGGGCGTGAGCTCGAAGATGCCCGGCCCGCGCACGATCCGGCCGGTGTGCTGGACGACCACCCGCCGCGGCGGGTCCCACTCGGTGACGACCATCGTGTCGAGCACGCCGAGGTGCCGGCCGCGCCGCCACGGCAGCGGGACGCCGGTGCGCGCGGCCAGCCGCACGCCGACGCCCTCCGCCGCGTCGGTGACCACCTCGACGTCGGTCGCCGGCATCCACCGCCCCTGCGCGCGCCAGTCGGTGAGCGCCGCCCACACCTGCTCGGGCGACGCCTCCACGTGGACCGGCAGGACCAGCTCAGGCATCCCGGCGCACCCCGTCCCCGGTCGGTGCCCCGCCCGGCCCGTCGCGGTCCGGCAGCGGCAGGTCGGGGTCGGTGTCGGCGTCGGCGGCCCGCGGCGCCGGCACCGCGCGCAGCGCCGCGATCGTCTCGTCGCGCTCGTCCAGCGCGAGGGCGAGCTGCTCGAGCAGCCAGTCGACCTCGCTCATCCGGTAGCCGCGCACGGCCACCGACACCTGCAGCCCGCGCACGTCCTCGCCGGTCACCGGCCGGTCGTCGGGCAGCTCGACCGGCGAGCGGTCCAGCTCGGCCGGCGGCTGGGTCTCCCCGCGGCCGAGCAGCAGCGACCCGCCGAGGAACAGCAGCGCCCCCACGACGGCGACCGCGGCGATCCCGACCAGCAGGGACAGCACGGCCGCCTCAGCCCTCGACCGGCTCGACCGGCGGGGCCAGCGGCGCCCGCATGCCCCCGCCGCCGTCCCCGTTCTGCCGGGCGGTCTCCGCCTCGCGGACCAGCGCGAGCACCTCGTCGACGTCGTCGGTGACGGTGAACAGGTCCAGGTCACCGGCGTTGATGGTGCCCGCCTCGACCAGCGTGCCGCGGATCCAGTCGACCAGCCCCGACCAGTACGCGCTGCCGAACAGCACGACCGGGAAGCGGGTGACCTTGCGGGTCTGCACCAGCGTCAGCGCCTCGAACAGCTCGTCGAGGGTGCCGAAGCCGCCGGGGAGGATGACGAAGGCCTGCGCGTACTTGACGAACATCGTCTTCCGCACGAAGAAGTAGCGGAAGCTGATGCCGACGTCGACCCACTCGTTGAGCTCCTGCTCGAACGGCAGCTCGATGCCCAGGCCCACCGACAGCCCGCCGGCCTCCGACGCGCCGCGGTTGGCCGCCTCCATCGCGCCGGGCCCGCCGCCGGTGATGACCGCGTAGCCGGCCCGCGCCAGCGCCGCGCCGATCTCCACGCCGGCCGCGTAGTGCGGGTGGCCGGGCTTGGTGCGGGCGCTGCCGAACACACTGACCGCTCGCGGCAGCTCCGCGAGCAGGCCGAAGCCCTCGACGAACTCGCTCTGGATGCGCAGCACGCGCCACGGGTCGGTGTGCACCCAGTCGGTCGGCCCGCGGCGGTCGAGCAGCCGCTGGTCGGTCGTCGTCCCGACCGTCTGCGGGTCCGGCTCGCCCCCGCGCAGCATGATCGGGCCCCGGTGACGGGTCGGGCGCGGCTTCCGCGCGCCGTCGGGCGGGGGGACGGTCGTCATGCGCTGCCTCCGGACAGGTAGGCGGTCAGGGCGTCCTCGGCCGGCTGCAGCCGGTCCACGAGCACGGACTCCTCGCGGGTGTGCGCGAGCCGGGGGTCCCCCGGCCCGTAGTTGACCGCCGGGATGCCCAGGGCGGCGAACCGGGCGACGTCGGTCCAGCCGAGCTTGGCCCGCGGCGGCCGGCCGACGGCGGCGACGAAGGCCGCGGCGGCGGGCTCGGTCAGCCCGGGCAGCGCGCCGCCGGCGTTGTCGACGACGGTCAGCGTGGCGCCGGCGGCCAGCGCGTCGGCGAACACCTCGCGGACGTGCGCCTCCGCGGCGTCCTCGTCCCGGTCGGGGGCGTAGCGGAAGTTGACCGTCACCCGGCACTCGTCCGGCACGACGTTGCCCGCGACCCCGCCCTCCACCCGGACGGCGTTGAGCCCCTCGCGGTAGGTGCAGCCGTCGATCTCGACCTGCCGCGCCTCGTAGGCCGCCAGCGTGCCGAGGATCCCGGCGGCGCCGTGGATCGCGTTCACGCCGAGCCAGCTGCGCGCCGAGTGCGCCCGGCGGCCGGTCACCTCCAGCACCGCCCGCAGCGTGCCCTGGCAGCCGGCCTCGACCTCGCCGTCGGTGGGCTCCAGGAGGACGGCGAGGTCGCCGTAGAGCCAGCCGCGCCGCTCGCGGGCCACCCGGCCGAGGCCGCTCTTCGCGGACTCGACCTCCTCGTTGTCGTAGAAGACGAACGTGACGTCGTGCGCGGGCTCCGCCCCCGGGACGCCGAAGCGGCCGGCCAGCCGCAGCATGACGGCGTCGCCGGACTTCATGTCGCTGGTGCCGCAGCCGTACACGCGCCCGTCCTCGAGCCGGCTGGGCACGTTGTCCGCGATCGGCACGGTGTCCAGGTGGCCGGCCAGCACGATGCGGGTGTCGCGGCCGAGCGTGGTGCGGGCGAGCACCGTGTCGCCGACCCGCTCGACCTCCAGCCCGCCGAGCTCCCGCAGCGCGGCCTCGACGGCGTCGGCGAGCACCCGCTCGTCGCCGGAGACCGACGGGGTGTCGACCAGCGCCCGGGTGAGGGTGAGGACGTCGGCGGACAGGTCCAGGTCGAGCGCGCCGGTCACGGTGCCCGAGCCTACGGGCGGGCGGTGCGGCGTCGCTGGGTAGCGTCGGGACCGTGACCGCTCCACGCTCCGCCGTCGCCGCCGGCCTCGCGACCATCACCGCCTCCGGCACCGTCCTGGACACCTGGTACCCCTCCCCCGCGCTCGGCGGCGGCGACGGGCCGGCCGGGACCCACCAGCTCGGCACCCTGGAGCTCGGGGGCGAGCTCGGGCACGAGTTCTCCGGGCTGGTGCGCACCGACGACGCCCGCGCCGTGGAGGTGGTGGGCGTCCGGACCGTGATCCCCGACCTCGACGCGCCGCCGGTCGACGCCCACGACGTGTACCTGCGGCTGCACCTGCTCTCCCACCGCCTGGTCCGTCCGCACGGCGTCAACCTGGACGGCGTCTTCGGCCTGCTGGCCAACGTGGCCTGGACCAGCGCCGGCCCGGTGCTGGCCACCGAGCTGACCCCCGCCCGCCGCGCGACCCTGCGCGCGGCGCACGGGCACGTGACCGTGCTGTCGGTGGACAAGTTCCCGCGGATGATCGACTACGTGGTCCCCTCCGGCGTGCGGGTCGCCGACGCCGACCGGGTGCGGCTGGGCGCGCACCTGGCCGAGGGGACGACGGTCATGCACGAGGGCTTCGTCAACTACAACGCCGGGACGCTCGGCCCCTCGATGGTCGAGGGCCGGATCAGCGCGGGCGTCGTCGTCGGCGCCGACAGCGACATCGGCGGCAGCGCGTCGATCATGGGGACGCTGTCCGGGGGCGGCAAGGAGGTCGTCTCGATCGGCACCGGTTGCCTGCTCGGCGCCAACTCCGGCATCGGCATCTCCCTCGGCGACGACTGCGTCGTCGAGGCCGGCTGCTACGTCACCGCCGGCTCGCGGATCACCCTGCCCGACGGGTCGGTGGTCAAGGGCCGCGAGCTGTCCGGCCGCGACGGGCTGCTGTTCCGCCGCAACAGCGTCTCCGGTGCGCTGGAGGCGCTGCCGCGGTCGGGCCAGTGGGGCGCCCTCAACGCCGCCCTGCACGCCAACGACTGAGGGCGGACGCCTCCCGCGGACGTGCCCGGTGCACGTCCGCGGAGGTGCGCCTCAGGTGAGGCCGGCGGGCTCCTCGGCGGGGACGTCGAGGTGCTCGAGCAGCGCGACGACGAACTCCTGCGGCCGCTCGACGTGCGGCGAGTGCCCGACCCCGGGCAGGACCACCTCGCGGTAGGCGCCGCCGGCCGCGGCGTAGCGGTCGAGCACCGCGCGGGTCTGGGTGACCGTCGGCTGCGGCGGGCAGGCCTCCGTGCCCGGCCAGCCCGGCACCGCGCCGAGCTGGCCGAGGTACGCCAGGTCGAACACCGAGGTGTCGGAGACGATCGCGTCGGCGTCGCCGCGGATCCACAGCACCGGCGGCTTGTCGGCCAGGTCGACGACGCCGGACACGTCGAACACCGTGGGCGCCATGGTGTTGAGCACCCCGCGCGTCCCAGGGGCGGTCCCCGGCCAGGCGTCGCTCGGCACGGCGTCGCCCGGGTAGTGGTCCTCGCCGGTGCGGGTGGACAGCATCGCGGCGACGAAGACGTCCCCCAGCGCCGGGTCCAGCGGCAGGGAGCCCGGCGCCACGTAGAAGGCGCGCAGCACCGACCGCGGTGCGGACGGCGTCGCGTCGGAGGTGTCGCCGGCCGCGAGTGCGGCCACGAACTCCGGGTTGGCCAGTCCCCCGCCGGAGCCCGCGCCGTCGTCGGCCAGCCGCCGTCCCTCGGGACCCGTGGTGCCGCCGAAGCCGTACGGCGAGACCGGCGCGACCAGGGTCACCGAGGCCACCCGCCGCGGCGCGTCGAGCAGGTGCTGCAGGACGACGGCCGCGCCCATGCTCCAGCCGACCAGGTGCACCCGGTCCAGGCCCAGCGCGTCCAGCAGCGCGCCGAGGTCGTCGGCCCAGTCGCCGACCCCGCGGCGCGCGTCGACGGGCAGCGGGTCGGTGTCGCCGTAGCCGCGCAGGTCGACGGCGAGCACCCGGTGCCGCCCGGTGCCGTGCACCGCCAGCAGCGTCTGCTGCCAGAACAGCGCGGAGCTGACGTTGCCGTGCACGAGGAGCACGGCCTCGCCGGGGCCGGCCGGGTCGGTGCCCTCGGGGTGCAGCACGTTCTGGGTGAGCCGCGCGGTGGGCACGCGGGTGGCGGAGACGCCGGGCAGCAGGACGTCGGGCATGCGGGCTCCAGGAGGTGCGCGGGGCGGGAGGACGGCGTGAGGCGGCCGTCACGGTAGCGATCACGCCCGTCCCACGACACCCGTCCGCACCGCGACGTCCGGGGTCCGGCCGGGGAGCCCACCTACAGTCGGGGGCGATGACCAGCGCACGGACGGCTCCGCCCCGCCGGCCGGCGCCAGGGACCCGGCGCCCGGCCGCGAAGCGCCCCTCCGGCAGCCGGCCCGCCCCGAAGCGCACCCCCGCCCGGCGTCAGGCCGGCCGGACCCGCCGCCGCGGCGGCCCGGCCGCCCTGCGCACGTGGTGGCCCGCCTACGTGATCGGGATCGTCGTGGTGTTCGCCCTGGCGTGGAAGGCCGACCGGTCCGAGCCGCCCGCGCCGGCGGCGACCGGGATCTGCACCGTCCCCTCGACGTCGGTGACGCTGTCCGCCGAGCAGTGGGCCAACGCCCAGGCGATCGCGGCCGTCGCCCGGCAGCGCGGGCTGCCCGAGCGGGCCGTGGTCATCGCGCTGGCCACGGCCATGCAGGAGTCGACGCTGCGCAACCTCGACTACGGCGACCGGGACTCCCTCGGCCTCTTCCAGCAGCGGCCCTCGCAGGGCTGGGGCACGCCGGCGCAGGTGCAGGACCCGGTCTACGCGGCCGGCCAGTTCTACGACCGGCTCGTGCGGGTGCCCGGCTGGGAGACCATGCGCCTGACCGACGCGGCGCAGTGGGTGCAGCGCTCGGGCTTCCCGGAGGCCTACCAGCGTTGGGACGGCTTCGCCCAGGCGCTGACCACCGCGCTGGGCTCCGACGAGCGCGAGCGCAACTGCGGGTAGCTCAGCTCAGCCGGGCGCGGCTCCTGCCGTACAGCTCGGGCCGGTCGAAGGCCGCGGGCATCCCGGCGGAGCCGGCCAGGCTGCGGTTGCGGTGCAGGCGTGCCTCGAGCGCGACCAGCGCGACGAGGACGGCGACGGGGAACAGCAGGAACAGCACGAGGAACACGGCAGGGCCTCCGCGACGGGGCCGGGCGGGCTGCCCGGCTGACGGGGACCACCGTGTCGGGGCGCCCTTGCGAACGCCTGGCGGTCGACCGTTGTCCGCTTGCGGGGCGCTAGGAACGGCCGGCCTGGAGGACCCCCTAAGGGTGGGGCCGCCGTGGCGGACGCATGGGGAGGAGTTCGGGGCAACTACCGTGTCCGACGTGCTGCCCACGGGGGGAGGGCTGCTGTCGCGACGGTACGGCGCCCTGGCCGGCTGGACCGCCGTCGTCGCCGGCGGCGCCACGGTCGCTGTCGTCGTCGTGCCGTTCCTCGGGTTCGCCTACCGCGCCCCGGCGCTGCACGTGGCGTTCGAGACCGCCGACGCGCTCATCGCCCTGCTCGTCGCGTACCTGCTCTACGGCCGGTTCCGCACCGACCGCCAGGCGCGGGAACTGCTCCTCGTCCTCGCCCTGTGCACCGTCGCCGGCGCCAACCTGGTGCTCACCGCGGTGCCGAACGCGGTGGCGCTGGCGCAGGGCGGGGAGTTCAGCCGGTGGACCGGTCTCGTCATCCGGTTCTGCGGGACCCTGCTCCTCCTCGCGGCCGCCTTGACCCCTCCCGCGGTGCACCTCGGGCGCCGGTCCACCGCGCTGCTGTCCGCCGGTGTCGGCGCGGCCCTCGCGACGCTCGCGGCCGTCGGGGTCGTCCTCGGTGACACGCTCCCGCCGACCGTCGACCCGTCACAGCCCCTCGGCGATGCGACCCGTCCGGTCCTGTCGGCGCACCCGGCGGTGCTCGCGGTCCAGGCCCTGGGTGCGCTCTGCTACGCCGTCGCCGCCGTCGCCTTCACCGGCCAGGGCAGGTCCTCGGGCGACCAGCTCCTGCGGTGGCTGGGTGCCGGCTGCGTCCTCGGGGCGGTCGCCCGCGTCCACTACCTGCTCTTCCCGTCGCTGTACTCCGACTACGTCTACACCGGGGACGTCCTGCGGCTGGGCCTCTACGTCTTCCTGCTCGTCGGCGCGGCCCGGGAGATCCGCTCCTTCTGGGAGCTGCGCACCCGCGCCGCCGTGCTGGAGGACCGTCGGCGCACCGCCCGGGAGCTCCACGACGGGCTGAGCCAGGAACTCGCCTACATCGTCGCCCAGTCGAAGCGACTGGCCGCGGAGCCCGGCGACCCGGGGACCGCCGAGCGCATCGGTGCGGCGGCGGCCCGGGCCCAGTTCGAGGCGCGCCGGGCCCTGCGGGCGATGACGCGGCCGCACGACATGCCGTTCCCGGCCGCGTTGCAGCAGGCGCTGGACGACCTGGCCGAGCGCTACGACGTCAAGATCGTCACCGACCTCGACGCCGGAGTGCGCCTCGCGCCCGCCGCGGGTGAAGTGGTCCTGCGGATCGTCGGCGAGGCCGTGCGCAACGCCGTCCGGCACGGCGCGGCGCAGCGCATCGAGGTCGGGTTGACCGCGCAGCCACTCGCCCTGTCCGTGACCGACGACGGCCGCGGGTTCACCGTCGGCACCTCGCGCGGGACGCGTGCAGGCGGGTTCGGCCTCACCAGCATGCGGGAGCGGGCCGCCCAGCTCGGCGCGGAACTCGAGATCACGTCCTCCCCGGGTGAGGGCACCACCGTGCGGGTGAGATGGCCGTGAGCGGACCCCTGCGCGTGGTCCTCGCCGACGACCACGCCCCGACGCGGATCTCCGTCGCCGAGGCCCTGGGCGAGCAGGGCATCGAGGTGGTCGCCTCGGTCGACAGCGGGGACGCCGCGCTGCGGGCGGCGCAGGAGCACCGGCCCGACGTCTGCCTGCTCGACATCCACATGCCGGGCAACGGCATCGTGGCCGCGGCGGACATCACCCGTGCGCTCCCCGGCGTCGCCGTCGTCATGCTCACCGCGTCGGCGGACGACGAGGACCTGTTCGCCGCCCTCAGAGCAGGGGCCTCCGGCTACCTGCTCAAGGAGATGGACCCCGCCCGCCTCGGCCCGGCGCTGCGGGGCGTGCTCGCCGGCGAGTCCGTGCTGCCCCGCTGGCTGGTGACCAAGGTGGTCGCCGAGTTCCGCTCGCGACCGCGCCGCCGGTTCGCGCTGCCCGGCCGTCCGAAGCCCGTCGAGCTCACGGAGCGGGAGGCCGAGGTGCTGGACCTCATGGCCGCCGGGCTCTCCACGGACGAGATCGCGAGGAAGACGTTCGTCGCGCCGGTCACCGTGCGCACCCACATCCGGGCAATCCTCCGGAAGCTCCGGGTGCCGGACCGCGAGTCGGCGATCCGGCTGGCGCGCGGGGATCACCCTGAGGGTTGAAAGCCGTTGAGCGTTGAGCCATCTCAACGCGGGGCTCGTTGTGCGGCCTCACATCGGCTTCGTAACTTCTCGGTGACACACCGCGATGCAGTGATACGGGGCCTGTATCTGGTCGCTTGGGCCCCGAGGAGCGAGTAGCGAAACCGCCGCGGTGACCTGCCCCCTGCGGGCACTTCACCGAGGAGCTCCATGTCCCAACCTCCGTCGGGCACGCCTGCCCGCACGTCCCGGACGCGGCGGTTCACAGCCGGCCTGCTGTCCCTGACCACGGTCCTGACCCCGGCCCTGGTCACCCTGACCACCGCGCCGGCACAGGCGGCGTCGGTCACGTCCGCGGTGTTCTCCGGCGGTTCGGGCACCGTCAGCGTGGGCGGCACCCTCTACGCCAAGCAGGGCGCCGCGCTGACCCTGCGGGTCATCACGTCGTCGGACACAGAGTGCGTCGACGTCAAGGGTGCGGCCACGCTGCCCCGCCAGACGTCCTCGACGGCGAAGTCCGACTGGACCTTCACGACCACCGCGCCCGCCGGCGACGGGGTCCAGGCCTTCACCGTGACCGCCTCGCAGAAGTTCAACGCCAACAACTGCACGGGGCAGAGCACCTCGACGCAGGCCTCCTACACCGTCGACGACACCGGCCCGGTCGTCACCGGTGCCCTCACCCCGGCCCCGAACGCCGCGGGGTGGAACAACAGCGACGTCACCGTGGACTGGACGGCCACCGACGCCGGCTCCGGTGTCGCCGCCGCGCAGCCCTTCAGGACCGACTCGGTGACCGCCAACGGCATCGTCACCCGGACAGCGCCGGCGCAGGCCGACCGGCTCGGCAACACCGGCGCGGCCGGCTCGGTCACGGTGCGCGTGGACAAGGCCAAGCCGGCCATCACCGCCGACCAGACCAAGAATGCCGACGGCACCACCACCGTCACCTTCACCTGCTCCGACTCCAGCGGCGGCTCCGGGATCGCGAGCTGCCTCGCGGACGGGTCGACCAGCAACTCGAAGACGGTGCAGCCCGGCGTCACGGTGACCGGCACGGCCACCGACCGGGCCGGCAACACCGCCACCGCGTCGTCGACCGCTCCCGCCGGTGACACCACGGCTCCGACCCTCTCGGGTACTCCGACCTCTCAGCCGAACAGCAACGGCTGGTACAGCGGCGACGTCACCGTCCACTGGACCGCCACCGACCCGGAGTCGGGGATCCCGACCGCGCCGGTCGACACCACCATCACCGGTGAGGGCACCGGGCTGACCAGCACGGTGACCGTCGAGAACGGCGCCGGGCTCCCGACCACCGCCACCAGCCCGGCCGTGAGGATCGACCGGACCGCGCCGACCACCGGCATCAGCGGCACGTCGAACAGCTGGGTCAACGGTGAGGTGCGGGTCTCGCTGTCCGCCACGGACAACCTCTCGGGCGTGGCCTCGACCACCTACACGGTCGACGGCGGTGCCCCCCGGACGGGCACGAGCCTCACCCTGTCGACCGAGGGCCACCACACGGTCACCTTCTCCTCGACGGACGAGGCCGGGAACGCCGAGGCGGCGCAGACCGCGCACGTCAGGATCGACCAGACCGCGCCGACCATCTCGCACGCCTTCACGCCGCTGTCCTACGAGGACGGCGCCTGGACCAACCAGGACGTGACGGTCACCTTCGCCTGCGCCGACCAGGGCGGCTCCGACGTCGTGAGCTGCTCGCCGGCCACCACCGTCTCGGGCGACACCCCGCGGGCCGGCCAGGTGATCACCGGCACCGCCACGGACGGCGCCGGCAACACCGCCACCGACCAGGCCACCGTCCGGGTGGACCGGACCGCCCCGGTCATCACCGCGACCGTCAACGGCGCCAAGAACGCCGCCGGTTGGTACCGCGACGACGTCACGGTGACCTACACCGCCAGCGACGCGCTCTCGGGCGTCTCGGGCGTCCCGGCGGACGACGTCCTCGGTGAGGGCGCGGACCAGAGCGCCGGCGCCACGGTCACCGACGCGGCCGGCAACCCGGCGTCGGCCGAGGTCACCGGGATCAACGTCGACAGGACGAAGCCCGTCCTGACCGCCGAGGTCCCGAGCGGCTGGCACACCGGGGACGTGACGGTCCACTGGACCTGCACCGATGCGCTCTCCGGCGTCGCCACCGACCCCGCCGACACCGTCGTGGGCGGCGAGGGCGACAACCTCTCCTCCACCGCCAGCTGCACCGACGAGGCCGGCAACACCGTGACCAGGACGGTCGACGGCATCCAGATCGACCGTCACGCGCCCACCACCGCGGCTGCCGTTCCCGCCCTCCCCGAGAGCGGCTGGTACCGGGGCGACGTGGAGGTCGCGCTGACCGGCACGGACAACCTGTCCGGCGTCGCGGCGACGTACTACACGGTCGACGACGAGGCTCGACAGACCTACGGCGGCCCGTTCTCGGTCGGCGAGGGCACGCACACCGTCACGTTCTGGAGCGAGGACGGTGCCGGCAACGTCGAGACCGCGGGCGCTCCGCTCACCCTCCGGGTCGACACGACGGCGCCGGCGACCACGGTGATCAACCCGATCTCGCCGGACAGCGGCTGGTTCGTCACCAGCGGCATCCCGGTGGCGTTCACCGCCACCGACGGCGGCTCGGGCGTGGCGGCGACCTACTACACGATCGACGGCGGCGACCCGCAGACCTACGGCGAGCCGTTCACCGCCGACCTGTCGACCGGTACGCACACGATCGCGTACTGGAGCGTGGACGTGGCGGGCAACGAGGAGGCCCGCGGGACGACCAACACCGTCGTGGTGAGGGTGGACACCGTCGCACCGAGCATCGAGGGCGCCCAGGCGCCGGCTGCGAACGAGTTCGGCTGGAACAACACTGCCGTCGACGTCGGCTTCAGCTGCACCGACGCCGACTCGGGGATCGACGGTGTCGCGGGCTGCGCCGGCGACACCACGCTGACCAACGAGGGTGCGGGCCAGATGGTCCGCGGGGACGCGGTGGACGTGGCCGGCAACCGGAACAGCACCGACCACGGCCCGGTCAACATCGACACGACCCCGCCCACGCTCGTCGGCGTCCCGGCCGACCCGAACGCCGCCGGCTGGTACAAGGGCGACGTCAGGGTGACGTGGGTCGGCGACGACGCGCTCTCCGGCATCGACCTGGGCAGCCGGCCGGCGGCCAGCACGATCACCGGTGAGGGCCGCGACCTGGGCGCCGGTCCGGTCACCGTCACGGACAGGGCCGGCAACGTCAGCGCCCCAGCCTCGGTCAGCGGCATCAGGATCGACCGGACCGCTCCGGTCATCACCGGTGGTCCCACCACCCGGCCGAACGCGGCCGGGTGGTACAAGGACGAGGTCACCGTCGACTTCACCTGCACGGACAACCTGTCCGGGGTGGCGTCCTGCCCGACGAGCACGGTGATCAGGGGCGACGGCGCCGGCCAGAGCGTGACGAGCGACCCGGCCGCCGACGTCGCGGGCAACACGAGCGCCGGCCGGACGGTGGGCGGCATCAACATCGACGGCACCGCGCCGACGAGCTCCGCCGACAACCAGTGCACGCGGACCAACGGCTGGTGCACCGGCTCGACCGCCACCGTGGTGCTGACCGCGACCGACCAGGCGGCCCTGTCCGGCGTCCGGGAGATCCGCTACAGCGTCAACGGCGGGGCCGAGCAGGTCGCCACCGGCGCCACCACGACGGTGAGCGTGCCGCTGGACGGCAGCGGCAACGCGAGCGTGACCTACGTCGCGGTGGACAACGCCGGCAACGTGGAGGAGACCAACGCCGTCGCGCTCCAGTGGGACAACATCGCCCCTGCGGTGCGGCACTCCCTGTCGCCCCGGCCCAACGCGGACGACTGGAACAACAGCGACGTCACCGTCACCTTCACCGCGACGGACGACGACGCCGGCTCCGGCGTCGACGCCGGCACGCTGACCGCTCCGGTCATCGTCTCCACCGAGACGGCCGGCCAGGTCGTCACCGGCACGGCGGCGGACGTCGCGGGCAACGTCGGCACCGACTCGGTGGCCGTCAAGCTGGACAAGACCGCGCCGACCATCACCGCCGCGGTCACCAGCGGCGCCATGACGGCCTCCGGCTGGTACAGCGGACCGGTCACGGTGACCTTCACCTGCTCGGACGCGCTGTCCGGCGTGGCCACCTGCCCCGACCCGGTCGTCCTGACCGCCAACGGCGCCAACACCGCCACCGGCACGGTCACGGACAAGGCCGGCAACACGGCGACCGCCACGCTGGACGGGATCCGGATCGACCAGGAGAAGCCGACGCTCACCACGGCCGACGTCAACGTCAACGGCGCCACGTACACCCTGGGCAACGTCCCGGCGCCGACCTGCACGGCGAGGGACAGCTTCTCCGGTCTGGCGTCCTGCACGGTGACCGTCACCGGCGGCAACGCCAACGGGGTGGGCACCTTCACCTACACCGCGACGGCGACCGACAAGGTCGGCAACCGGAGCACGGCGACCGGCACCTTCCGGGTGATCTACCGGTTCGACGGGTTCCTGCAGCCGATCAACGACACGGCCCACCAGGTCGGCACCTCGACGAGCGTCTTCAAGGCCGGCAGCACCGTGCCGGTGAAGTTCCAGCTCAAGCGGGCCGACGGCACGGTGGTCCAGGGCGGTGGCTCTGCGTGGCTGACCCCGGTCAAGGGCAGCACCACCAGCGCCCCGGTGGACGAGTCGGCGTACACCGCCGCGACCGACAGCGGTACGACCTACCGCTACGACAGCTCGGCGGGCCAGTACATCTACAACTGGAAGTCCGGGACCGGCGGCAACTACTGGCGGATCGGCGTCACCCTCGACGACGGCCAGACCTACTACGTGAACATCGGCCTCCGGTGATCACGAGCCAGTAGCAGTACGACCACGAGGCCCCGCCCGGCTGCAGCCGGGCGGGGCCTCCTGGTCTTCTGTCCGAGGATCCGCGTGGGGGTCCGCGCGGGGCGATCGCCCCGGGGGCTCACCGCGCGAGGCGCTCCACGGCGGTGTCGATCCGCTCGTCGGTGGCGGTCAGCGCCATGCGCACGTGCCGCGCGCCGGCGGGGCCGTAGAACGACCCGGGCGCGGGGACGATGCCGAGCCCGGCCAGCCAGTCGACGGTCGTCCAGCAGTCCTCGTCGCGGGTGACCCACAGGTACAGGCCCGCCTCGGAGTGGTCGATCCGCGCGCCGGTCGCGCGCACCGCCGCGGCCAGCCGCTCCCGGCGGGCGCGGTAGCGCTCCCGCTGCGCGTCGACGTGCGCGTCGTCGGCCAGTGCCGCGGCCATGGCCGCCTGCACGGGGCCGGGCACCAGCAGCCCGAGGTGGCGGCGCACCTCCCACACCTGCCGGACCAGCGCGGGGTCGCCCGAGAGCAGCCCGGCGCGGTAGCCGGCCGCCGTCGACTGCTTGGACAGCGAGTGCACCGCCAGCAGGCCGGTGTGGTCCTCCCCCGCGACGGCGGGGTGCAGCAGCGAGCGCGGCTGCACGTCCCAGCCGAGCGTCGCGTAGCACTCGTCGGCGACGACCGGCACGCCGTGCGCCCGGCCCCACGCCACCCAGGCGCGCAGCTCGTCGTCGGACAGGACCCGGCCGTGCGGGTTGCCCGGGGAGTTCAGCCACACCAGGACGACGCCGGCGGGGTCGTCGGGCGGGGTGTCGGTGCGGCGCACGGCGAGCCCGGACAGCACCGCGCCGACCTCGTAGGTCGGGTAGGCGACCTCGGGGATCAGCACCGTGCCCTCGCGCAGGCCCAGCAGCGTGGGCAGCAGCGCGACGAGCTCCTTGGAGCCCACGGTCGGGATCACCGACGGGTCCGCGGCGAACGGGTCGGCCAGGGTGACGCCGAGCCGGCGGTGCAGCCAGCCGGCCGCCGCGGCCCGCAGCTCACGGGTGCCGAGCGCCGTCGGGTAGCCCGGGGAGTCCCCCGCCGCGGCCAGCGCCGTGCGCAGCACCTCGGGGGTCTCGTCGACCGGCGTCCCGATGGACAGGTCCACGAGGCCGCCCGGGTGCTGCGATGCGCGCGCCCGGGCGGCCTCGAGGCTGTCCCAGGGGAAGTCGGGCAGCCGGCCGGCCGCCGTCCCCGGGGCGGTGGTCGTCAGTGCCCCTCGCCCTGCGGCGGGAGGGCCGCCACCAGCGGGTGGTCCTTGCCGATCTTCCCGGTCTTGGCCGCGCCGCCGGGGCTGCCGAGGTCGGAGAAGAACTCCACGTTGGCGTTGTAGAAGTCCTTCCACTTGTCCGGGACGTCGTCCTCGTAGTAGATGGCCTCGACGGGGCAGACCGGCTCGCAGGCGCCGCAGTCGACGCACTCGTCGGGGTGGATGTAGAGCATCCGGTCGCCCTCGTAGATGCAGTCCACCGGGCACTCGTCGATGCACGCCTTGTCCAGGACGTCGACGCAGGCCTGGGTGATCACGTAGGTCACGGAGGGTCCTCCCTGGGGGACGTGCGGGCAGCGGCCCCGGCTCCCGCCGGACCCGCGCGTGTCGCCCGTCAGTATGGCCCCGGCTCCCGGGGCCGGGCGCGACGGGTGGACCCGCCCGCCCCGGTGGAGGGACGCGGGCGCGCGCCCCGCAGGATCGGGTCATGGGACGGAGCCGCTCGCCCCTCGGCGTGGCCGACCTCGAGCGGGTGGCCGCGCGCGGCTGGCGCGGCACCGAGGAGGAGCCGCTCGGCGACTGGCTGCTGCGCGCCGGGGGCGGGTTCACCGGCCGGGCCAACACCGCGCTGGTCACCGGCGCCCCCGGCCGGCCGCTGCCGGAGACGGTCGGCGCGGTGGCCGACTGGTACCGCGCGCGCGGGCTGCGGCCCGGCGCGGCGCTGCCCGGTGCGCAGGCCCGCCCGGCCGACGCCGCGTTCGCCGCCGCGGGCTGGGAGCGCGGCGAGGACGTCCTGGTGCTCACCGCCCCGCTGGTCCCCGGCGCCGGCGACGGGGTGCCGGTCGAGCTCTCCCCCACCCCGACGACGGCTGGCTGGGCGCCTACCGGCACCTCGGGAACGCCCTGCCGCCCACCGCGCCGGCCGTGCTCGGCAACGCCCCCGTCGTCGTGTTCGCGGCCGTGCGGCCGGAGCCGGGCGCGGTGCCGGTCGCGGTGGCCCGCGGCGTCGTCACCGACGGCTGGCTGGGCGTCGGCGCGGTCACCGTCGCCGAGGACGCCCGCCGCCGGGGCCTCGCGACGGCGGTGATGGCGGCGGTGACCCGGTGGGGCGCGGACCGCGGCGCGCGCTGGGTGTACCTGCAGGTCACCGCCTCGAACGCGGCGGCCCGGGGGCTGTACCGCCGGGCCGGCTACGTCGAGCACCACCGCTACCACTACCGGTGGGCGCCGGACTGAGTCCCCGGCCGACCCGGCAGGGAGGACGCGTGCCGCACACCGGTGCGCAGCGCGGTCCCCTGCCGGCGGGCGGCGCGCCGACCCTCAGGCCGGCGGGCCGGCCGGGCGCCGCGGCGTCGCCAGCACCCGGCCCACGGCGACCGCCGCGGCGACCACCCCGAGGCCGAGGAACGCGAGGGTGACCGCGCCGAGCCCGCCGGTGCCGACGGCGACCAGGTCGCCCTCGGGCCGCGGCATCGTGGCGCCGACCGCGACCACCAGCCAGGTGGCCGCCGGCAGCAGCGCCACCACGCGCGAGCCGGTGAGCCGGTGCGCGCCGGTGACCAGCAGCCAGTTGCCCGCGACGGCGGCCAGGACCGACAGGGGCAGCAGCACGCCGGCCACCCGCAGCGGCAGCCAGAAGACCTCGACCAGCGCCAGCCACCCGGCGGCCAGCACCGCCGCGAGCCCGGCGAGGACCAGCCCGGGGACCCGGCTCACGCGTCCAGACCGGCGAACAGGTCGTCCTCCCAGCCGTGCGGCCCGTCCCCCGCCGGGCCGCGCTCGCCGCGCACCAGCCGGTAGTGCTCGACGCCGAGCACCTCCTGACCGAAGTTGTTGGACAGCGCGAAGAACGGCCCGTCGACGGTGATCTGGGTGGCGTGCGCCCGCATGGCGGCGTCCTTGCGGGCGGCGTACGCGCGGCCGTCCACGGCGGCGGCCACCACCTCGTCGGGGACGGCGAAGGGGATGTCGTCGATCTCGCCGAGCTGCTCGAACGGCGAGGCCTCCCCCAGCGCGGCCATGGCCTCGGCGCCCTCGCGCAGCACCGACCGCGGCACACAGGCCCAGTAGACCTTGGCGACGTCCCACGCCCCGCCCAGCTCCGGGCGCCAGGCGGGGTCGGCGGCGCGCTCGACGGCGGCCATCGCGACCCGGTGGGCCTGGATGTGGTCGGGGTGCCCGTAGCCGCCGTTCTCGTCGTAGGTGACCACGACCTGCGGCCGCACCTCCCGCACGACGGCGACCGCGTGGCCCACCGCCTCGTCGAGGTCGGCGTTCCAGAAGGCGCGGGGGTGGTCGTTGGCCGGCGTCCCCATCATCCCGGAGTCCCGGTAGCGGCCGGCGCCGCCGAGGAAGCGGCTGTCGGTGACGCCGAGGGCGGCCATCGCGGCGGCCAGCTCGCCGATCCGGTAGCCGCCGAGCTGGTCGGCCTGGTCGGGGGCCAGCTGCGCCAGCTCGGGGACGAGGACCTCGCCCTCCTCCCCCAGCGTGCAGGTGAGCAGCGTGACCTGCGCCCCCTCGGCGACGTAGCGCGCCATCGTGGCGCCGTTGTTGATCGTCTCGTCGTCGGGGTGGGCGTGGACCAGGAGGAGGCGGCGGTCGGCGGTCACGGGCGCACAGTCTCCCACCGGCCCGCCCGGTGCACGGACCTGCGCCCCTGTGCGCGAACGACCACCTCGTCTTCGCCCGCCCCTGGCTGGACGGCCCGACCGCCCTGGCCGCGGTGGCCGGGGACTCCGGGGACCTGACGCTGGCGACCACGGTGGCCCTCCCGGGGGTCCGCGGCGCCGCCGCGACGGCGAAGACGCTGGCGTCGCTCGACGTGCTGTCCGGCGGGCGCCTGGTGGCCGGCGTGGGCCCCGGCTCCTCGGCGGCGGACCACGCGCTGGCCGGCCTCCCGTTCGAGGACCGCTGGCGCCGCTTCGACGAGGACCTGCGCACCCTCCGCGGCCTGCTGGGCGGCGACCCCGCGGGCGCCGGCGGGCCGCGGCTGGAGCCCGCCGCCCCGCGGCTGCCCGTGTGGGTGGCCGGCTGGGGCAGCGCGGCCGGGCTGCGCCGCGTGGCCCGCCTCGGGGACGGCTGGGTCGCCTCGGCCTACAACACCACCCCCGACCGGTTCCGCGAGGCCCTCGGCACCCTCCGGGAGCTCACGGCCGCCCGCGCCGTCCCGCTGCCCCACGCCCTGGCGACGACGTGGGTCCACGTCGTCGAGGACGCCGGCGAGGGCGAGCGGGTGCGCACCGGCGTCCTGGCCCCGCTGCTCGGGCGGTCCCCCGACGCGCTGCGGCAGCTGCCGATCGGGCCGGCGGAGGTCTGCGCGGACCGGCTCCGCGGGTTCGCGGCGGCCGGCGTGCAGCGGGTGCTGCTCTGGCCGCTGACCGACCCGGTGCGCCGGCTCGAGCTGGTCCGGGAGCGCGTGCTGCCGCAGGTCGGGACCTCCTGACGACGACGGCGCGGGGCGGGAGGTGCTACTCGACGTCGACCGGGACGACCATCCGGGCCTCGGCGAAGTGGCACGCCGAGGGGTGGCCCTGGCCGCGGTCGACCAGCGCCGGGGCCTCCTGCGCGCAGATGTCCTGCGCCTTCCAGCAGCGGGTGCGGAAGCGGCAGCCCGAGGGCGGGTCGGCCGGGCTGGGGACGTCGCCCTGCAGCAGGATCCGGTCCTTCTGCCCGCGCAGGTGCGGCTCGTGCAGGGGCACCGAGGACAGCAGCGCCTGGGTGTAGGGGTGCGACGGCGAGGCGTAGACCTGCTCGTCGGTGCCCTCCTCCACGATGCTGCCCAGGTACATCACCGCGACGCGGTCGGAGATGTGCCGCACCACCGACAGGTCGTGCGCGATGAACAGGTAGGACAGGCCGAACTCGTCCTGCAGGTCCTCGAGCAGGTTGACCACCTGAGCCTGCACCGAGACGTCGAGCGCGGACACCGGCTCGTCGCAGACGATGACCTCCGGCTGCAGCGCCAGCGCCCGGGCGATGCCGATGCGCTGCCGCTGGCCGCCGGAGAACTGGTGCGGGTAGCGGTTGACGTAGTCAGGGTTGAGGCCGACGCGGTCGAGCAGCTCCTGCGTGCGCTTGAGCCGGCCCTTCCGCGGGGCGACGTCGTCGTGCACGGCCCAGCCCTCGGCGACGATGTCGCCGACGGTCATCCGCGGGTTCAGCGACGCGTAGGGATCCTGGAAGATGATCTGGACCTCGCGCCGGTAGTCCTTCAGCGCGCGGCCGCCCATGCGGGCGACGTCCTTGCCCTTGTAGAGGATCGACCCGGCGGTCGGCCGCTCCAGCGCCACGATCAGCTTGGACACCGTCGACTTGCCGCAGCCGGACTCGCCGACCAGGCCCACGGTCTCGCCGCGGCGCAGGGTCAGGTCCACGCCGTCGACCGCGCGGACGTGCCCGATCGTGCGCTTGAAGACGACGCCCTGCGTCAGCGGGAAGTGCTTCTGCAGCCCGCGGATCTCGAGCAGCGGCTCCCCCGTCGCGCCCCGGGCACCCGACGGCATCGGCTTCGCCAGCGTCGGGTCGCCCGGCACCGCCCCGGTGGACGGCGACGACTTCGACAGGGACGACGCCGCGGTGGCGCCGGACTCACTCGGCAGCGACACCGAGGACCTCCTCGCTGTAGTGGCACGCCGCCTCGCGTCCGGGCACGACCAGCCGCAGCGGCGGGACGTCGGTGGCGCACTCCCGTCCCGGCGCGGCCGCGTCGCCGAGCCGGCGGTGCGGGCACCGCGGGTGGAACGGGCAGCCGCTGGGGATGCGCGCGAGGTTCGGGGGCTGGCCGGCGATCGGCTGCAGCCGCCCGCCCTTCGCCTCGACCTGCGGCACCGAGCCCATCAGCCCCTCGGTGTAGGGGTGCGAGGGGCGGGTGAAGACGTCGTCGACGGTACCCCGCTCGACGATCTCGCCGGCGTACATGACCGCGACGTTGTCGGCGACCTCGTTGACGACACCGAGGTCGTGGGTGATGAGGATCAGCCCCATCCCCGTCTCGTCCTGCAGGTCCTTGAGCAGGTCCATGACCTGCGCCTGCACGGTGACGTCGAGGGCGGTGGTCGGCTCGTCGGCGATGAGGATCCGCGGGTCCAGGGCGATCGCCATCGCGATCATCACGCGCTGGCGCATGCCGCCGGAGAACTGGTGCGGGTAGTCGTCGACGCGGCGGGCCGCGGCCGGGATCCGCACCCGGTCCATGAGCTCGACGGCCCGCTTGCGGGCCTCCTTCCTGCTCATCCCGCGGTGCGCCCGGAACATCTCGCCGATCTGGAAGCCCACGCTGTACACGGGGTTCAGCGACGACAGGGCGTCCTGGAAGATCATCGAGATGCCCGGGCCGCGGATCTTCCGCTGGTCCTCGGCGGACATCTCCAGCATGTTCTTGCCCTGGAACCAGATGCCGCCGCCGGTGATGACCGCGGGCGGGGTCTCGAGGATCCCCATGATCGCCTGGGCCGACACGGACTTGCCGGAGCCGGACTCGCCGAGGATGGCCAGGGTCTCCCCCGCCGCCAGGCTGTAGCTCACGCCGTTGACGGCGTGCACCGTGCCCGAGCGGGTGCGGAACTCCACGTGCAGGTCGTCGACCTCGAGCAGGGGCGTGCCCTGCCCGGCGAGCTCCGCGGTCGGCTTGGTCAGGTCGAGGTTGGTCATGCGCGCTGCCTCGGGTCGAGGGCGTCGCGCAGGGCGTCACCCATCATCACGAACGCCATCACGGTCATGGTCAGGATCAGGCTGGGGAACAGCACCAGGTGCGGTGCGGTGCGGATGGAGTCCTGCCCCGCCTCGATCTGCAGGCCCCAGGAGATCGCCGGCCGCTGCAGACCCACGCCGAGGTAGGTCAGCGTCGCCTCCGCGGCGATGATCACGCCGATGGTGATCGTCGCGTAGACGAGCACCGGGGCGACGGCGTTGGGCAGGATGTGCCGCAGCAGGATGCGCCGGCTGGACGCCCCCATCGCGCGGGCGGCGGCCACGTAGTCGGAGCTCTTGACCGCGATGACCTGGGAGCGGACCAGCCGCATCGCCGTCATCCAGCCGAACAGCGCCAGCGCGATGGCCACCGCGCCGGGCCCCCGGCTGTTGATGACCGGGATGTCGGTCGAGGGGCCGACCCGCAGCAGCACCAGCGCGCCGAGGATGAGCGGCAGCGCGTAGAAGATGTCCGCGATCCGCGCGAGGATCCCGTCGGTCAGCCCGCCGTAGTAGCCGGCGATCGCCCCGACGACGACGCCGAGCAGCAGGATGACCAGCACGGCGATCACGCCGATGATCAGCGAGTTGCGGGCGCCGTAGACCACGTTGGCCAGGTAGTCGCAGCCCTGGGTGTCGAAGCCGAACCAGTGCTGCGCCGAGGGCCGCGCCCGGGAGTTGGACAGGTCGCAGGAGCGCGGGTCGGCCCCGCGCGCGAACACCTGCGGGAACAGCGCCATCAGGAGGAAGAACACCCCGAGGACGGCGCCGATCCAGAACAGCGGGTTGCGCCGCAGCTCGCCCCAGGCGTCGCTCCAGAGGCTGTTCTGCCGCTCCTTGGTGACGTCGACCGACGGGCTGGCGAGGCCGGTCGTGGTGCCGGCCTCCACCTCGTCCTTGCGCAGGTCGAGCTGCTGCTGGTCAGTCATAGCGGATCCTCGGGTCGAGGACGGCGTAGAGCACGTCCACGACCAGGTTGAAGAAGATGAAGAAGAACACCATCAGGGTGACGATGCCGACGACGACCGCGCCCTCCTGGGAGCGGATGGCGTTGAACACCTCCCGGCCGATGCCGGGCAGGTTGAACACCGTCTCGGTGACGATCGCCCCGCCCAGCAGCGTGCCGATGTCGGCGCCGATGAACGTGACGACCGGGATCAGGCTGTTGCGCAGCGTGTGCCGGACGATGACCGTCCGCTTGGGCAGGCCCTTGGCCCGCGCCGTGCGCACGTAGTCGGCGCGCAGGTTCTCCGCCAGGCTGGTGCGGGTCAGCCGGGCCACGTAGGCCAGCGACCCGGACGCGAGGACCAGGCCGGGCAGCAGGTAGCTGTAGAGCCCCTCGTTGGTCCCGGCGATGGGGAACCAGCCGAGCTTGAGGCCGAAGAGGAGCTGGGCGAAGAAGGCCAGCACCAGGATCGGGATCGAGACGATCAGCGTCGTCGAGACCAGCACCAGGTTGTCGAAGAAGCTGTTGCGCCGGATGCCGGCGAGCACGCCGGCGACCAGGCCGATGAGGATCTCGAAGACGACCGCGGTGAGGGCGAGCTTGATCGTCACCGGCAGCGCGCGCTCGATGGTGTCGAACACCGGCCGGCCGCGGAAGTCGGTGCCCAGGTCGCCCTGGAACAGGCTCTTCAGGTACTCCCAGTACTGGATGTACAGGGGGTCGTTGAGGTTGAACCGCTCACGCAGCTCGGCGACCACGGCGGGCGAGAGCGGACGGTCACCACCCAGTGCGCGGATGGGGTCGCCCGGCAGGGCGTAGACCATCGCGAAGATCAGGAACGAGGCGCCCAGCAGAACCGGGATGGTGAGCAGCAGGCGGCGCGCGACGTAGCGGCCCATGGTCCCCCTCGGGGTGTGTGCGCCGCCGGGTTCACGGCGGCGCCGGTGTCCATCGTGCCCGCAGGGCCGCACACGCGCCGCCGGGGGCGACCGTCCTGGTCGGACGGGCGCCCCCGGCGGGTGGTGCGGGTCCTGCGGGGTCGGGTCAGGCGTTGTTGACGGTGACCTCGGAGAGGACGATCCGCTGGAACAGGTCCAGACGGACGTCGGAGACGTTCTCGGAGGTCACGGACTGGATCTCCGTGAAGAACATCGGCGCCATCGGCATCTCCTCGGCGATGATGTCCTCCGCCGCCTGGTAGTCCTCCACGCCGGCCTCCGGGCTCTCGGCCTGGTCACCCTGGGTGATCAGGCTCTCGACCTCGGGGTTGGTCCAGAAGGAGTAGTTCGAGCCGGCCGGGGCGAGCGACGAGGTCGTGAACAGCGGCGTCAGGTAGCTGTCCGGGGCCGGGTAGTCGAAGCTCCAGCCGTAGCGGAACGGACCGGTCCAGCCCTTCGACTCGCCCAGCGGCAGGTACTCGGCGAAGTCGAGGTTGCCCTGGAGGACGTACTCGACGCCGAGGTTCTCGCGCAGCTGGTTGCCCACGGCCTCCATCCACGCGTCGTGACCGGCGCCGGCGTTGAACCACAGGTCGACGGGCTGGCTGCGGTCGAAGCCGGCCTCGTCGAGCAGCTGGTTGGCCCGGTCGGCGTCGAGGGTGCAGTAGGTGCAGCTGCCCTCGCGGTAGCCGTCGACGACCGGCGGGATGAACGAGTCGGCCGGGGCGCGGGTGCCCTGGAAGATCGCCTCGGAGATCGCCTCCCGGTCGACGGCCATGGAGAACGCCTGGCGGACCCGCGGGTCGGCGAAGCGCTCGTCGTAGGTCGGGAACCCGATGTAGGTGATCTGCGAGGACTCGGTCTCGATGAACCGGTCGCCGAACTCGGACCGGGCCGACTCGATGACGTCCGGCGGGATGACGTCGACGATGTCGAGGTTGCCGGCCTGCACGTCGGTGTAGGCGGTGTTGACGTCGGCGTAGACGACGAAGTCGACGCCGTCGGCCTTCGCCGCGTCGTCGCCGGCGTAGTCCTCGTAGCGGGTCAGCGAGACACCCTGACCGGGGACGAAGTCCTCCTCCGCCTGGAACGGGCCGTTGCCGATCGGGCGGGTGCCGAAGCCCTCGGGGTCGTCGAAGAACGCCTGCGGCAGCGGGTAGAAGGAGTTGTAGCCCACGACCGCCGGGAAGTTCGAGAACGGCGAGGACAGCGTCACCGTGAAGGTGCGGTCGTCGACGACCTGCAGGCCGCTCATCTGCTGGGCGGCCGGCTCACCGGTCACGTTGCCGGCGTCGTCGGTCGGCGCCTGCAGGTCGGCGTAGCCCGCGATCCGCGACAGGTAGGACGCGGCGCCCTGGGCGTTCGGGCTGTAGGCGGTGTAGTTCCACGCGTTGACGAAGGACTCGGCGTCGACCGGGCTCCCGTCGTGGAAGGTCCAGCCGTCCTTGAGCGTGACGGTCCAGGTGGTGTTGTCGTCCGACTCGATCGACTCCGCGACACCCGAGTACTCGACGGAGCCGTCCTCGGCGTACTTCACGAGGCCGGTCCACAGCGCGTTGACGACCTGGTCACCCTCGGACTCGGTGGTGTTGCCCGGCACCAGCGGGTTCTCCGGCTCACCGATGTAGACGCTGAAGGTGCCGCCGCTGGCGGCGCCGCTGCCGCTGTCGCCGGAGCCGCTCTCGTCGCTGCCGCCGCCACAGGCGGACAGCAGGAGGGCGCCGGACAGGCCGACGGCGACGAGCGCCGACCGGCGCTTGCTCAACTTCACGTGTGATGCCTCCCTCGTCCCGCGCGAGCGGGGGGAACGGACTGGTCTCTGCGTACCGGGACACTGCGCACCCGGGCGCACTGGCCGAGCGCCGGCGTCCTGCGGGTGAACACCGCGGAACGGAGCCGGAACGCCGTGGGCGACCCTAGGCACCCCCGACGAGGACCGTCCACGTCCGCAACCGATTTGTGACCGAGGCTCACGACTCCTGTCACACCGCTGCAACAGCAGCGGTCGACGAGGGCGCGGACCGCAGGGCTTACGGTCCGCAGTCGCTCACCCCGGAGGACTTCCGCCATACAGGCGAACCGGGTGTGCTCACCCTACTCCCGGGTACTCCACGGCCATCCGAGAGGGAGGAGGCCACCGTGAGCGGCATCGACAAGCTGCAGAACAAGGCCCAGGAGCTGGCGGGCGAGGGCAAGGAGCGCGTCGGCGAGGCCACGGGCGACCGCGACCTGCAGGCCGAGGGCGCCAACGACAAGGCCGCCGGCAACCTCAAGCAGGCCGGCGAGAAGGTCAAGGACGTCTTCAAGGGCTGAGCCCGGACGACCGCACCAGGGGCGCCGTTCCGCACGGGACGGCGCCCCTGGTGCGTTCAGAGGCGGCCGAGCAGGTCCCGGACCGCGGGCAGCAGGGGGCGGTCGGCGGCGATCCAGTCCAGGCCGTCGAGGTCGGCGGCGTCCACCCAGCGCAGCTCGCGGTGCTCGTGCGCGACCGGCTCGCCCGAGGCCAGCCGGGCCCACCAGACCCGCAGCGTCGAGGCGCCGGGCGCCCCGCCCGCCACCCGGCCGTCCAGCGGCACCTCGCCCAGGAACGCCTGGGGCGCGACGACGACGCCCATCTCCTCGGCGCACTCGCGGACCAGCGCCGCGACGTCGTCCTCCCCCGGCTCCACCTTGCCGCCGGGGAACTCCCACAGTCCCGCGAGCGGCCCCGACCCGCGCTGGGCGACCAGCACCCGGTCCCCGCGGACGACCGCCGCGCCCACCACCTGGACGACGTCGAGGGCGCGCACCGCGGCCGCGGCGGCGTAGCCGTCCAGGTGCCGGCGCATCGCCCGCAGCACCCGCCGGCGCAGCACCGTCTGGTCGACCAGGCCGCCGAGCGCCCCGGGCAGGCCGGTGTCCCAGTCGACCTGCTCGTCGACGACGGTGCCGGCACCGGTGGCGGTGAACCGGCGCTCGTGGGTGAGGCTGCGCCACCCCCGCCCCGGCCCGGCGGCGTACAGGTCGCGCACCGGGCGGACCGACTCGACCTCCTCCAGGGGGAACGGCCAGGGGCGGCCGAGGGCCCGGGCGACGTCGAAGGCGACGGTCAGCGGCGCCGTCACGACCGTGGTGAAGCGCAGCCGGTACACGCCGTCACCCTGGCAGACCGGGCAGGATGGGCCCGCGGGACCCGGCAGGCGGCCCGCAGGAGGGAGCACCGTGCGCATCACCGCCCGGGTCGACTACGCCGTCCGCGCGGCCCTCGAGCTGGCCGCGGCGGCGCCGGGCGCGCTGACCTGCGACCGGATCGCCACCAACCAGGGCCTCCCCGCGCGCTTCCTGCAGGGGATCCTCGGCGACCTCCAGCACGCCCGGCTGGTCACCAGCCAGCGGGGCCGCGAGGGCGGGTACCGGCTGGCGCTGCCGCCGTCGGAGATCTCCATCGCCCGGGTCATGCGGGTGGAGCAGGGCTTCCTCGCCGAGGTGCACGGGCAGCGGCCCGAGGACGTCAGCTACCCCGGCGCCGCCGAGGAGCTGGCCAGCGTGTGGGTCGCCGCCCGCGCCGCCTACCGGCGGGTGCTGGAGGAGGTCACCCTCGCCGACGTCGTCGCGGGGAAGCTGCCCGGGTACGCGGCCGAGCTCGCCGCCGTCGAGAGCGCCTGGCGCTCGTTCGGCGACGACGCCCCCTGAGGACGCCCCCTGAGGACGCCCCCCTCGGGTCACACCGGCCGGGGCCGGACGTGTGCGACCATGGGGGGCGTGACGGACCGCGGCAGCCTCCTCGTCGCGCGTCTGCACGTCGACCTCGCTCTCGTCAGCAGCGCCGCCTGTCGCGCCTCGCGCTGACCACCAGTCCTCCCCCGCGGCCCGGAGCCGCGACCCCGACCTGGCAGCGCCCTCCCGCGCGGGTGCAGACCGGCGCGGACGGCGCAGGAAGAAGTGCACCGTGTCCGCACCTCCCCGTCCGAGCAACCGGCCCGCGCGCCGTGACGCCCCCCAGCGCGGCCAGGGCCAGTGGGCGCTGGGCTACCGGGAGCCGCTGAACCCCAACGAGCGGATGAAGAAGGACTCCGACGGGCTCGAGGTCCGTCAGCGGATCCTCGACATCTACTCGCGGACCGGCTTCGACGGCATCGACCCGGGCGACCTGCGCGGCCGGATGCGCTGGATGGGCCTCTACACCCAGCGCGCCCCGGGCATCCCCGGCGGCAAGACCGCCGTGCTGGAGCCCGAGGAGCTCGAGGACTCCTACTTCATGATGCGGGTGCGCACCGACGGCGGGGCGCTGACCAGCGAGCAGCTGCGCATCCTCGGGGGCATCAGCACCGAGTTCGGCCGCGACGTCGCCGACGTCACCGACCGGCAGAACATCCAGTACCACTGGATCCGCATCGAGGACGTCCCCGAGATCTGGGACCGCCTCGAGGCCGTCGGCATGACCACGACCGAGGCCTGCGGCGACACCCCGCGCGGCATGCTCAACTGCCCGCTGGCCGGCGTCCTGGAGGACGAGGTCCTCGACGCCACCGACGTCATGGCGCAGACCGTCGCCCGGTATGTGGGCGACCCCGCGTTCAGCAACCTGCCGCGCAAGTGGAAGACGTCGATGTCCGGCTGCGTCGACCACTGCACCGAGCCCGAGATCGACGACGTCTCCTTCGTCGGCGTCGTGGGTCCCGACGGCGAGCCCGGCTACGACCTGTGGGTCGGCGGCGGCCTGTCGACCAACCCGATGTTCGCCCAGCGGGTCGGCGTCTTCGTGCGGCCGGAGGAGGTCACCGAGGTGTGGGCGGCCTGCACCTCGGTCTTCCGCGACTACGGCTACCGCCGGCAGCGCAACCGGGCCCGGATCAAGTTCCTCATGGCCGACTGGGGCCCGGAGCGGTTCCGCCAGGTGCTGCAGGACGAGTACCTGCACCGCGCGCTGCCCGACGGTCCCGCGGCCGCGCCGCCGAAGAACGAGTCCCGCGACCACGTCGGCGTCGCGCGGCAGAAGGACGGCCGCAACGCCGTCGGCTTCGCGCTGCGCACCGGCCGGATCAGCGGGACCGTGCTCACCCGGATCGCCGACCTCGCCGACCAGTACGGCGCGGGCCGCATCCGGACGACGACCCAGCAGAAGATGGTGGTCCTCGACGTGCCGGACGAGCACGTGGAGGACCTGGTCGCCGCGCTCGCCGAGCACGACCTGCTGGTGCGCCCGAGCGCCTTCCGCCGCGGCACCATGGCCTGCACCGGCCTGGAGTTCTGCAAGCTCGCCATCGTCGAGACCAAGCAGCACGCCCAGGACCTGTACGCCGAGCTGGAGAAGCGGCTGCCCGGCTTCGACGAGCCGATCGGCATCAACGTCAACGGCTGCCCGAACAGCTGCGCCCGCTTCCAGACCGCCGACATCGGCTTCAAGGGCTCGATGGTCCGCGACGAGAGCGGCGAGATGGTCGAGGGCTTCCAGGTGCACCTGGGCGGCCACCTCGGCGTCGACGCCGCCTTCGGCCGGAAGTTCCGCGGGCACAAGGTGACCAAGGCCGAGACGGCGGACTACTGCGAGCGGGTGCTGCGCGGCTACCTGGAGCGGCGCGAGCCCGGCGAGCGGTTCGCCGCCTACGTGGCCCGCGCCGAGGAGAGCTGGCTGCTGTGAGCGAGGAGGCGGAGGACACGGGCGGCCGCGCGGGAAGGCAGCGCCAGCTGCCCGTGTTCCACTGCCCGTACTGCGGGGACGAGGAGCTGACCCCGCACGGGGACGGGGGCGAGTGGCACTGCGCCGCGTGCCTGCGGACCTTCACCGTCCGGCTCACCGGGACAGGAGTGCAGGCATGACGACCGCCGTCCGGCCCACGCCGGAGCTCGCCGCCGAGGCCGACGCCCGCTTCGAGGGCATCGCCGACCCCGTCGAGCAGGCCCTCGCCGTGCTGCGCTGGGCCGGGGAGACCTTCGGCGACGACTTCGCGATCACCTCGTCGATGGCCGACGGGCTCCTCGCGCACCTGGCCTCCCGGGCGGCGCCCGGGGTCAACGTCGTGTTCCTCGACACCGGCTACCACTTCGCCGAGACGATCGGCACGCGCGACTGGATCAGCAGCGTCCTGCCGATCACGCTGGTGAACGTGACGCCGCCGCAGACGGTGGCCGAGCAGGACGCCGAGCACGGCCCGGCGCTCCACGACCGCGACCCGGACCTGTGCTGCTCGCTGCGGAAGGTGCAGCCGCTGGCCACCGCGCTGGCCGGCTACGCCGCGTGGGGCTCGGGCGTCCGCCGCGACGAGGCCGCCACCCGCGCGGGCACGAGGGTCGTCGACTGGGACGCCAAGCGGGGCATGGTGAAGGTCAACCCGCTGGCCGCCTGGACGCAGGACGACGTCGACGCCTACATCGCCGAGCACCGGGTGCCGGTCAACCCGCTGCAGGAGATCGGGTACGCCTCGATCGGCTGCGCGCCGTGCACCCGCCCGGTCGCTCCGGGCGAGGACCCGCGCGCCGGGCGCTGGGCCGGCCGCGGCAAGACCGAGTGCGGCCTGCACCTGTAGGAGCATCCCGACGTGCCCCGGCCGCCGCGACTGTCCCCCGACGAGGTCGCGGCCGGCCTGCGCGCGCTGCCGCTGTGGTCCGGTGACGTCACCGGCCTGCACCGGACGGTGCAGCTGTCCTCGTTCCGGGCCGCGGTGGAGGCGATCGTCGCCGTCGCCGACGTCGCCGAGGAGATGGACCACCACCCCGACGTCGACCTGCGGTGGCGCACGCTGCACCTCACCCTCGTCAGCCACTCCGCGGACGGGGTGAGCGCGCTCGACCTCGAGCTCGCCCGCCGCATCGACGAGCTGCTCCCGGGGTAGCGCCGGTCCCGCGGAGCACGGGCCGAGGCAGCCTCCCGACCAGGAGATGGTCCCGATGACCGCCGAACTGAGGACGTCCGTCGACATCGACGCCCCGCCCGAGCGCGTCTGGGCGGTGCTCACCGACCTGCCCGCCTACGCGGAGTGGAACCCGTTCGTCACCGAGGCGGCCGGGGCCGTCGTCGAGGGGGGCCGGCTGTCGGTCCGGGTGCCGCCGGTGAACGCCCTCGTCCGCTCGGACCTGCGGCCCACGGTCCGGCAGGTGGTCCCCCTCCGGCGGCTGCGGGTGTGGAGCCGGCTGGACCGGCTGGGCGTCCCGGGCCTCTTCTCCGTCGAGCACACCGTGACCCTCACCGACCACGGCGGGGGCGTCCGGCTGTGGCAGCAGGACCGGTTCGGGGGTCTGCTCGCCCCGCTGCTCGTCCGGTCCCTGAACCAGCACCGGCTCGCGGCGTTCCACGCCATGGTCGCGGCGCTCAAGCGGCGGGCCGAGGCGACCGGACCGGCGCTCAGCCCTGGTCGCTGACCGGCAGCACGAGCAGGCGCAGCAGGCGGTCGGCCTCGGCGTCGGGGTCCTCGGTGAGGCCGGTGTGCACCGGGCCGGGCTGGACGACGGTGCTGCGCGGCGCGGTGAGCCAGCGGAACCGGGAGCCCAGCGCCTCCCGGCCTGCGGCGCCGGCGGCGGGGTCGGCGGCGCACACGTCGGCGGCGGCCTGCAGCGCCCGGCCGATGGCGGCAGGGTCGGCGGTCGGGTCCAGCGCGCGCAGCCGGTCGACGTCGAGGTGCACCCGGCTGCCCAGGTAGTCGCGCTGCCGGCAGTAGACGAGGACGCCGGCGTTGAGCGCCTCGCCCCGCTCCACCCGCGGCACCACCCGCAGGACGGCGTACTCGAAGGTCTCCCGGCTCACCGCTGGGTCACCCCCGGCGGCGGGGGCGGGCCCAGCCACGCCGGCCGGTTCTCCCCGCGCGGCGACCGGCGGCGGCCCCCCGCGCCCGCGGCGGCCGCGGCCACCACGCCGGGCAGCCACGCGTCGCGGGCGGCCAGCCGGGCCAGCAGCTGGGACACGTAGCGCTCCCGGACGGCGGCCGGCGGCTCGCCGGGCTCCGGTCCCTCCAGCCAGTCGTCGGGCACCTGCGCCAACACCCGCTCCAGCAGCGGCCGGGTGACCCGCGGCGCGAGGTCGGCGTCGGCGGCGAGCAGGTCCGGCGAGCACTCGACCAGCGCGTGCTGGGCGGCGTCGTAGGGGCGGGCGACGGCGGCCGGCGCCCCCGCCCACGAGTGGTGGAAGGTGAGCGCGGCGCCGTGGTCGATCAGCTGCAGCCGGCCGTGCCAGAACAGCATGTTGGGGTTGCGCCAGGACCGGTCGACGTTGCCCACCAGCGCGTCGAACCACAGCACCCGGCCGGCCAGCTCGGGCTCCACCTCGCCCACCCCGGCCTCGAAGTCCAGGGCGCCGGGCAGGTAGTCCAGCCCCAGGTTGCGCCCGGCCGAGCGCTGCAGCAGCTCCTGCACCTCGGGGTCGGGCTCGCCGACGGCCAGCTCCGGGACGACGTCCACGGTGACCAGCGCCGGCACCGGCAGCGCCAGCGCGCGGGCCAGCTCGCCGCAGACCACCTCGGCCACCAGCACCCGCACGCCCTGGCCGGCCGCCCGCCACTTGACCACGTAGGTGCCGAGGTCGTCGGCCTCCATGAGCCCGGGCAGCGAGCCACCCTCGCGCAGCGGGGTGACGTAGCGGGTGGCGGTGACGGCGGGCAGCACAGTGCCGGTCAACCTACGCCGGTCCAGACTGTGCCCATGGGCCTGTTCCGGGCCGTGTCGCCCGAGGGCCTGCGCGACGCGCCGCTCACCTATGCCGAGGTCGGCGCCACGCGCGCCGCCGAGCTCCCCGCCGGCTACCGCACCGGCACGTGGACCGAGGTCGTCGGCTCCGGTCGGGCGGCGTTCGAGCGGGTCGCCGCGGCGGTGTTCGCCTGGGCGCCGCAGCGCAGCACCGGCCTGCGGGTGCGCGCGACCGGCTCGCCCGGCGAGGTGGGCACGGTCGTCGTCCTCACCGCGGGGCTGCCGCGGCTGGGCTACGACATCCCCTGCCGGGTCGTCTGGGCGTCGACCACCGGCGACGAGCGCGGCTTCGCCTACGGCTCGCTGCCCGGCCACCCCGAGAGCGGCGAGGAGTGCTTCACCGTCCGGCTCGACCCCGGCGGCGACGTCGTCGCCTCGATCCGGGTGTTCTCCCGGCTGGCCTCCCCCGCCGCCCGCCTCGTGCCGCCGGTGAGCTGGGCCCTGCAGCGGCTGGCCACCGGCCGCTACCGCGCGACGCTGCGCCGGGCCGCCCGCGACCGATGAGCCCGGGCACCCCGGGCGGTCACCCCTGCATGGGTCTGGCCGAGGAGATCGAGCGGGTGGTGTCCGGCGCCGTGGCGGACGGCGCGGTGCCGGGCGCCGCGTGGCTGGTGCGGCGCGGGAACGAGGTGGCCCGCGGCGCGGCGGGCACGCACACCCCGGGCGGGGACGACCCGGTCGCCCCGGACACCGTCTTCCGGATCTCCTCGGTGACCAAGCCGGTGGTGGCCACGGCCGCGCTCACCCTGGTCGACGACGGCACGCTGACCCTCGAGGAGCCGGTGGACCGGCTGCTGCCCGAACTGGCCGGCCGGCGGGTGCTCGCCGACCCCGCCGACGCGGCCGCCGGCACGGTCGAGGCCCGGCGGGCGGTCACGGTGCGCGACGTCCTCACCTTCCGGCTCGGCCTGGGCATCGACTTCACCGCGCCGTGGCCCACCCCGACCGTCGCCGCGCTCGGCGAGGCGGGCCTGCCCGCCGGACCGCCGGCGCCGCAGGCCGCTCCCCCGCCGGACGAGTGGCTGCGCCGGGTGGCCGGCGTCCCGCTGGCCCACCAGCCCGGCGAGCGCTGGCTGTACCACACCGGCGCGAGCGTGCTCGGCGTCCTCGTGGCCCGCGCCGCCGGCCGGCCGCTGCCCGAGGTGCTCGCCGAGCGGGTGCTGGTCCCGCTCGGGATGACCGACACCGGCTTCGGCGTGCCGGCGCCGGCCCGCGGCCGGTTCGGCCCGCACTGGACGCCGCCGGACGAGCACGGCGAGCGGCATCTCTACGACCCCGCCGACGGCCAGTGGGCGACCCCGCCGCCCTTCCCCGACGGCGGGGACGGCCTGGTCTCCACCGTCGACGACCTCGGCGTCCTCGCGCGGGTGCTGCTCGCCGGCGGGGAGCCGGTGCTGCGCGAGCCGACCGTGCGCGCGATGCTCACCGAGCAGGCCGGGCCGGTCGACGACGAGGGCGGCGGCTGGGGCCTGGGCCTCGGCGTCCGGCGCACCGACGAGGCCGGCGGCCGGCACGCCGGCTCCTTCGGCTGGGACGGCGGGCTGGGCAGCACGTGGTGGACCGACCCGGTCACCGGCACCACCGCGGTCCTGCTGACCAACCAGATGTGGTCCTCGCCGGTGCCGCCGGCGGTGTTCGACGCCTTCCGCGCGGCCGCCTTCGGTCCCCGCTAGGCGCGCCGGGCCGCGACCGCCGCGGCCACCCGCTCGACGAGGTCCTCGGGCACCGGGCGGCGGTAGGGCAGGTGGACCGCGTCCTTGCCCGAGCGGTGCGGCGCGACCTCGGCCTCCAGGTCGCCGTCGAACACGGGCACCGGGTAGAGCGCCGCGTGCCGCTTCCACGCGGCGTAGTGCAGCCCGTAGCGGCTGCCGAGCATCGCGGCCGGCATGCCGTAGCGGATCGTCTCGGTGGCCCCGGGCATGCCGCGGAGCACGGCGGCGCGCACCTGCCCGAGCGCCGTCCGCGCCTCCTCGGGCAGGGCCGCCAGGTACTCCTCGACGGTGGCGGGGACGGGCATCGCGGGCTCCTCGGGCTCGGGCGGCTGCGGGGATGCTGCCCGGGCGACCGGTCCCCGCGCCAGGCGTCGCGGCGCTAGACGTCGCGGCGCTCGACCAGGCCCGCGCCCAGCACCCAGGCCGCGACCGCCCACGCCGCCGACACCGCCAGGCCCACCTGCCAGGTCGTCGGGACGGCGAGGAAGGACTCCTCCCCCACCCGCAGCGCCGGCAGCGCCTGCGACAGCAGCTCGGCGGTCCGCCCGCCGGCCAGCGCCAGCGCGGGCGGCGCGACGAACACCAGCGCGACGCCCAGCCCCAGCGCGCCGGCGGTCGAGCGCAGCACCGCCCCGAGCCCGGTGGCGAGCACGGTCACCAGCACCGCGCCGGCCACCTGCAGGCCGGCCGACCGCAGCACGTCCGGGTCGCCCAGGGGCACGCCGCCGGGCACCGCGACCAGCGTCCGCGCGGCCAGGGCGCACGCGGCCACCAGCAGGGCGGTGAGCAGCGCCGCCCACGCCGCGACGACGGCCGTCTTGGCCACCAGCAGCCGGGTGCGGCGCGGGACGGCGACCAGCGAGGACAGCGCCATCCCGCTGCCCAGGTCGGAGGTCACCGCGAGCACCCCGAGGACGACGAGCACCACCTGGCCGAAGGCGAACCCGATCATCGCGACGCCGACCGCGGCGTCCGCGTCCGGCGCCGTCGGCGTGGTCGCCGCGGCCAGCCACCCGAACGCGCCGACGACGAGCAGGTAGACGGCGCTGCACCACCAGGTCGAGCGCAGCGTCCGCAGCTTGGTCCACTCGGCGCGCAGCACCGCCGCCGGGCCGACCCTCACGCCGCACCCGCCCGGTACTCGACGTCCTCGCCGGTCAGCGCCAGGTAGGCCGCCTCCAGCGAGGCGACCACCGGCGTCAGCTCGTGCACCGGCACCCGCGCGGCGAAGGCGACGTCGCCCACCGCGGCCGGGGCCAGGCCCTCCACCCGCAGCGCGCCGTCGGTCTCCAGCGCCACCCCGGCCCCGGCCCGGCGCAGCGCGGCGGCCAGCAGCGGCGCCTGCGGGCTGCGCACCCGCACCGCGGCGTGCCGGCCCAGGAGGTCGGCCATCGGGACGTCGGCGAGCAGCCGGCCGCGGCCGAGCACCACCAGGTGGTCGGCGGTGTCCTCCATCTCGCTCATCAGGTGGCTGGACACCAGGACCGTGCGGCCCTCGTCGGCCAGGTCGCGCAGCAGCCCGCGCACCCAGCGGATGCCCTCGGGGTCCAGGCCGTTGACCGGCTCGTCGAGCAGCAGCACCTCGGGGTCGCCGAGCAGCGCGGCGGCGATGCCGAGCCGCTGCCCCATGCCCAGCGAGAAGCCGCGCACCCGCTCGTGCGCCACCGCGCCGAGGCCGACCAGCTCGACGACGTCGTCCACCCGCGAGGCGGGCAGGCCGTTGCCCTGCGCCAGCGCGAGCAGGTGCGCGTGGGCGGTGCGGCCGGGGTGGCGCGCCCGCGGGTCCACCAGCGCCCCGACGCGCCGCATCGGCACGTCGAGGTCCCGGTAGGGCACGCCGAGCACCGTCGCCGTCCCGGCGGTGGGCCGGGTCAGGCCGAGCACGCAGCGCATCGTCGTCGTCTTGCCCGAGCCGTTCGGGCCGAGGAAGCCGGTGACCCGGCCCGGGTGCACGGTGAAGCTGACGTCGTCGACGGCGACCCGCGCCCGGTAGTGCTTGGTGAGCCCGTCGACCTCGATCACGCCGACAGTGTGGCGACCGGGGGCCGCAGAGCCCGGCAGGCTAGTCCCGGGCGGCCGCGGCGCGTTCCCGCTGGAGCAGCTCCTTGCTGCGCACCAGCCGCAGCAGGGTGACCACGATCAGCCCGCCGGCCATGTTGAGCAGCGTCGTGTACCAGAACCAGGCCAGCCAGTCGGCGTAGCCGAACGGCGCGGTGCCGGTGTGGAGTGCGCCGAAGACCAGCAGCGAGTCCAGCACCGAGTGGAACAGCTGCAACCCGGCCAGCACGAAGGCACCGGCGAACGCGGCGACGATCTTGGCGCCGTCGGCGGAGGTGCCGTTCTGCATGCGGGTCATCAGCGTGATGACGACGCCGCCGAGGAAGGCCAGGCACACCGCGCGCAGGTCCAGCGGCGACTCGACGAAGTGCCGCGCCGACTCCACCACGGTCGCCCCCAGCTGCGGGAAGCCGTGCACCACCACCCACATCGCCAGCCAGCCGCCGACGAGGTTGCCCGCCAGCGTCCCGGCCCACAGCCGGCCCAGCTGCGACCAGCTCGCCCGGCCGGCGACGACGGCGGTGACCGGCAGCAGGAAGCCCTCGGTGAACAGCTCGCTGCGGGCCAGCAGCAGCGCGACGAAGCCGACGCCGAACGCCAGCCCGGCCAGCAGGTGGCTGCCGGTCTCGGCGTAGACGGCGAGCAGCGCGAGGACGCCGATCGCCACCTCCAGGCCGCCGGCGAGCCCGGTGGTGAGCACCTCCCGCCAGGTGCGGTGCAGCCGCTGCGCGCCCTGGCTGACCACCCGGTCGAAGGCCTGGACGACCTCGTCCTCCGCGGGCGCGTCGGTGTCGCCGAGCTGGATCCGCCGCTGGTCGGTCACCGCCCGCACCTACCCTCGGCCGCGTGCGTCCATCCGAGCCGGGGCCGGTGACCCTGCACCTGTGGGGCGTCCCCGGCCGCGCCGTGCCGCGGGCGGTGCTCCGGATGGCCTCGGCCCGCCCGGCGCTGGGGCGCCTGCCGGGGCTGCGGTTCGCCAAGCTGCTGGGCACCGGCGACGGGCGGACCTTCACCGTCCGCGACGCCGACCCGCGCCGCTGGGGCCTGCTGGCCGTCTGGGACGACGACGCCGCCGCGGACGCCCTCGACGACTCCCCCGTCGCCGCGAGCTGGCGGCGGATCGCCGACGAGGAGTGGTCGGCGCGGCTGCGCCCGCTCGCGGCGCGCGGGCTGTGGTCCGGCCGCGAGCCGTTCGGCCGGCCGCGGCCGCAGCGCTGGGACGGGCCGGTGGCCGCGGTGACCCGGGCGCGGCTGGTGCTGCGCCGGGCGGCCCGGTTCTGGTCGGCGGTGCCGCCGGTGTCGGCGGACCTGCACCGGGCGCCGGGCCTGCGCATGGCGGTCGGCATCGGCGAGGCGCCGCTGGGCCTGCAGGGCACCTTCAGCGTCTGGGACTCCGCGGCGGCGCTGAACGCCTTCGCCTACGACCGCCCCGAGCACGCCGCGGTGGTCCGGCGGACGGCGCAGGAGGGCTGGTACGCCGAGGAGCTGTTCGCCCGCCTGGCGGTGCTGTCCACCCGCGGCACCGTCGACGGCACCGACCCCGCGGGGGGCTACAGCTCCACGTAGAGGTGGATCTCCTCGCGGTCGTCGCCGGGGGCGAGCCGGATCGCGCCGGGCATCCGGCCGAACTCGCGGTAGCCCAGCCCCTGGTAGAAGCCCTCGATGCCGTAGCCGCCGCGCACGGTGAGGTGCAGCATCTCCAGCCCGAGGTCGCGGGCGGCGTCGTGCACCCCGGTCATCAGCGCCCGGCCCAGCCCCTGCCCCTGCCGGGCCGGGTGGACCTGCACCCGCAGCACGGTGGCCCAGTGCCGGCGCAGCGGGCTGACCGACAGCGACAGCACCGCCCAGCCCGCGAGCTCGCCGTCCGCGCGCAGCACCACGACCCGCTCGCGGCCCTGCGCCACCCGCTCGAGCAGGGCGTCGAGCACCGGGCCGACGTCGTCGCGGGTGACCGGGGGGACGAAGCCGACCGCGCCGCCGGCGTTGGAGACGTCGGTCCAGCAGGCCAGCAGGGCCTCGCGCAGCTCCGGATCGACGTCCTCGACGGCGGTGGCCACGGCAGACGGCACGGCGCTCGGCATGCCCCCGATCATCGTCCGCGACGCGCGTCACGGACCGCCCGGCCCCTGGACCCCGGCCCGCCCGCGGGCCAGGCTCGCCGGCATGACCGACGCTCCCGGCCCCGTCCCGGTCCCCCGCCCCGTGGACGACGAACTGCGCGTCCCGTTCTGGATCGTGCTCGCCGGCGTGGGCGCCGGCGCGTTCTGGGCCCTGGCCGGCGTGGCCCTCGGCGCCTGGCTGCGCTCCCGCCGCTGAGCCGCCGGGCAGGCCGCGGGGGCGTCAGCCCGACGAGCCGCTGGGACCGAAGCGCTCCACCCGGACGTCCGGCTCCGGCACGCCGAGGCCGACCAGCAGCTGGCTGGCCGACTCGGCGAACGGCGTCGACCCGCAGACGTAGGCGGTCTGGCCCGGCTCCCACAGCGGCACGAGGTCCGCGGCGGTCAGCCGCCCGGCGGGGCGGATGCCCGAGGGCTCGCGGGTGGTGACCACCAGCGCCCCGGCCGCCCGCAGCTCGTCGGCGTAGGGCAGCTCGGCCAGCGTGCGGGTCGAGACGGCGATCCGCAGCAGGTCCTCGCGGCCCAGCTCGCGCGCGGTCCGCAGCATCGACACGAACGGCACGACGCCGGTGCCGCCGCCCACGAGCAGCGCCGGCTCGTCGCCCTCCCAGACGAACCAGCCGCCGATCGGCCCGCGGACCTCCAGCTCGTCGCCGGGCTCGACCACGTCGGCGAGGTAGGTGGACACCTCGCCGTCGTCGAGCCGCTCGACCAGCAGCTCGACCAGCGGGTCCCCCGGCGCCGACGCCAGCGAGTAGGACCGCTGGGCCCGGTAGCCGTCCTCGGCGGTGAGCCGGACGACGTAGTGCTGGCCGGCCAGGTGGTCGACGCGGTCGGGCACCTCCAGCCGCAGCCGGACGGTGCGCGGAGTGGGGCGCTCGACCTCGCGGACGGTCGCCGTGCGCCAGCCGCCGGCGGGCGCCCGCCGGCGCAGGCGAGGTGAGGGAGCCATCGGCCCCGCTGCAGGGTCCCGCCGCGAGCCTGCGAGCGGTGGGGGGCAGCGGGGTCCTTCGTCAATCACCCTGGTACCGCTGCTCGCGCCACGGGTCGCCGCGGTCGTGGTAGCCGTTCTGCTCCCAGAACCCCTGCTGGTCGCGCTGCAGGAGGGTCAGCCGGGTGACCCACTTGGCGCTCTTCCAGAAGTACAGGTGCGGCACGAGCAGCCGCACCGGGCCGCCGTGCTCGATCGGCAGCGGCTTCCCGTCGAACTCCCAGACGATCCACGCCTTGCCGCCGGTGACGTCCTCGAGCGGCAGGTTGGTGGTGTAGCCGGTCTTGGACGTCGCGATGACGAAGTGCGCGTCGGCGGTGGGACGGGCGGCCTCCAGCAGGGTGTCCACGCTGACGCCGGCGAAGTGCGTGTCGAACTTCGACCACGTGGTGACGCAGTGGATGTCGCCGCGGTAGTCCGAGGCCGGGAGCCGGTGGACGTCGTCCCAGGTCCAGGTGGTCGGGTCCTCCACCCGGCCGTCGACGGTGATGCTCCAGGTCTCCGGCGCGATGCGCGGGGTGGGCTCGGCGGTCAGCACGGGCCAGTCGCGGCCGACGTCGTACTGGCCGGGGGGCAGTCGCGGGTCGCGCTCGCGCCGGCTGCGGCCGAGGAAACCCCTGGTCGGTCCTGCCACGCGTCCTCCTCCGATGGGGGTGGGTGTGCCGACACGCTCCCACGCCCCGGCAGGCGGACACCAACGTCCTGACCAGGGCTGAGGGTTCCCTTACGAGAGGTGAGTCACGTCGTGTTCACATGGCCGACACGGGGGCATGGAGCCTAACTTTGTGCCGTGGTGACGGTGACGAACTCGGGCCAGCGCAGGACCCCGAAGGTCGCGAAGACCAGCTCGGTCGCGAAGAAGGCCGTGATGGCGGTCAGCGGGATCATCCTGGTCCTGTACTTGATCGCGCACATGGTCGGGAACCTCAAGCTGTTCGCCGGCGCGGAGACCTTCAACGGCTACTCGGAGTGGATCCGCCGCATCGGCGAGCCGGCCGTCCCGGGCCAGACGCTGCTGTGGATCATCCGCGTCGTCCTGCTGGTGGCGGTGGTCGCCCACGCGTGGGCCGCGATCTCGCTGTGGCGGCAGGCCAAGCGCGCCCGGCCCACCCAGTACGTGGCCCGCAAGGCCGTGGCCCAGAGCTACGCCTCGCGCACCATGCGCTGGGGCGGCGTCATCCTGGCGCTGTTCATCGTCTACCACATCCTCGACCTCACGCTGGGGGTCGCGAACCCCGAGGGCCACGACTCCACGCCCTACGAGCGCGCGATCGCCGGGTTCTCCAACCCGTTCGTCACCCTGGTCTACGTCGTCGCGCTGCTGGCCCTGGGCTTCCACCTGCGGCACGGCATCTGGAGTGCCACCCAGACGCTGGGGCAGAGCAACAAGACGCGCGAGCGGACCGTCAACGCGTTCGCCACCGTCTTCGCCGTCGTCCTGACCGCCGGGTTCCTGATCCCGCCGCTCAGCGTCCTCGTCGGCATCATCGAGTAGGAGCACTCCTCATGGCCCTCGACCTGTTCACCGTCGGCGACCCGATCGCCGACACCAAGGCCCCCCGGGACGTCCCGATCGGCGAGCGCTGGAGCGAGCGCCGCTTCCGGGCCAAGCTGGTCAACCCGGCCAACCGGCGCAAGCTGACCGTCATCGTCGTCGGCACCGGCCTGGCCGGCGGCTCGGCCGCCGCCACGCTCGGCGAGGCCGGCTACAAGGTCAAGTCGTTCTGGTACCAGGACAGCCCGCGCCGGGCGCACAGCGTCGCCGCGCAGGGCGGCATCAACGCCGCCAAGAACTACCGCAACGACGGCGACTCGGTGCACCGGCTGTTCTACGACACGGTCAAGGGCGGCGACTTCCGCGCCCGCGAGGACAACGTGCACCGGCTGGCCGAGGTCAGCGTCAACATCATCGACCAGTGCGTCGCCCAGGGCGTGCCCTTCGCCCGCGAGTACGGCGGCCTGCTGGACAACCGCTCCTTCGGTGGCACCCAGGTGTCGCGGACGTTCTACGCCCGCGGCCAGACGGGTCAGCAGCTGCTCTACGGCGCCTACCAGGCCCTCGAGCGGCAGATGGCGGCCGGCACCGTCGAGCAGTTCGCGCGCACCGAGATGCTCGACCTGATCGTCGTCGACGGCCGGGCCCGCGGCATCGTGGCGCGGAACCTGATCACCGGCGAGATCAGCACGCACTTCGCCGACGCCGTCGTGCTGGCCACCGGTGGCTACAGCAACGTCTTCTACCTGTCCACCAACGCCAAGGGCTCCAACGCCACGGCGATCTGGCGGGCGCACAAGCGGGGCGCACTGTTCGCCAACCCCTGCTACACGCAGATCCACCCGACCTGCATCCCGGTGCACGGCGAGTACCAGTCGAAGCTCACGCTGATGAGCGAGTCGCTGCGCAACGACGGCCGCGTGTGGGTGCCCAAGGAGCGCGGCGACACCCGCGACCCGCGGCAGATCCCCGAGGACGAGCGCGACTACTACCTCGAGCGGATCTACCCCTCGTTCGGCAACCTCGTCCCCCGCGACATCGCCTCGCGGCAGGCCAAGAACGTCTGCGACGAGGGCCGCGGCGTCGGCCCCAACGGCCTGGGCGTGTACCTCGACTTCGCCGAGGCCATGCAGCGGCTGGGCCGGCCGGCCATCGAGGCCAAGTACGGCAACCTCTTCGACATGTACGCCCAGATCACGGGTGAGGACCCCTACGAGGTCCCCATGCGGATCTACCCGGCCGTGCACTACACGATGGGCGGTCTGTGGGTCGACTACGACCTGCAGTCGAACATCCCCGGCCTGTTCGTGATCGGCGAGGCCAACTTCTCCGACCACGGCGCGAACCGGCTCGGCGCCAGCGCCCTCATGCAGGGCCTGGCCGACGGCTACTTCGTGCTGCCGAACACGATCAACGACTACCTGGCCTCCGGCCCGTTCGACAAGGTCGACCCGCAGCACCCGGCCGCCGTCGAGGCGCTCGAGGGCGTCCGTGCGCAGACCGAGAAGCTGCTGTCGATCAACGGCACCCGGACCACCGCCTCCTTCCACCGCGAGCTCGGCCGGCTGATGTTCGACCTGTGCGGCATGGAGCGGTCGGAGGAGAGCCTGCGCAAGGCCCTCGACCGGATCCCCGAGATCCGGCAGGAGTTCTGGACCAACGTGAGGGTCCCCGGCGAGGCCGGGCGCTTCAACCAGAGCCTGGAGCACGCCGGCCGCGTCGCCGACTTCATCGAGCTCGCCGAGCTCATGTGCGTCGACGCACTGCACCGCAACGAGAGCTGCGGTGGTCACTTCCGGGCCGAGAGCCAGACCCCCGACGGGGAGGCCCTGCGCGACGACGAGAACTTCGCCTACGTCGCGGCCTGGGAGTGGACGCCCGAGGGCGTCCCGCCGGTCCTCCACAAGGAGGACCTGGAGTTCGAGTACGTCCACCTCGCCCAGCGGAGCTACAAGTAATGAACCTCAAGCTGCGTGTCTGGCGTCAGCGGAGTGCGGCGGAGAAGGGGAGGATGGTGACCTACGAGGTCACCGACGTCTCCCCGGACATGTCGTTCCTCGAGATGCTCGACGTGCTCAACGAGCAGCTCATCCTCGACGGTGAGGACCCGGTCTCCTTCGACCACGACTGTCGCGAGGGCATCTGCGGGTCGTGCGGCGTGATGATCAACGGCCGCGCGCACGGCAACGGCCTGTTCGAGAACCACCCGCAGACCACCACGTGCCAGCTGCACATGCGGTCGTTCAAGGACGGCGACACGATCGACATCGAGCCGTGGCGGGCGACGGCGTTCCCGGTCATCAAGGACCTCGCCGTCGACCGGTCGGCGTTCGACCGGATCATCCAGTCGGGCGGCTACATCAGCGCCCCGACCGGCACCGCCCCCGAGGCGCACTCGATCCTGGTCCCCAAGAAGGACTCCGACGCCGCCTTCGACGCCGCCACCTGCATCGGCTGCGGCGCCTGCGTGGCGGCCTGCCCGAACGCCTCGTCGATGCTGTTCACGGCGGCGAAGGTGACGCACCTGGGGCTGATGCCGCAGGGCCAGCCCGAGCGCAACGACCGCGTGGTCAACATGATCCACCAGCAGGACCTCGAGGGCTTCGGCGGCTGCACCAACATCGGCGAGTGCTCGGCGAGCTGCCCCAAGGGCATCTCCATGGAGAACATCTCCCGGCTCAACCACGACCTGCTCGGCGCCCTGCGCGCCGGCGCGCGTCCCAAGAGCTGAACCCGGCACCCTGACGACCGCCGACGGGCGGGGACTCCTCACGGGGTCCCCGCCCGTCGGCGTCGGCGGGCCGGCGGTGGCGCCGGGTCGGTTCGAGGTGCAAACTGACGGCGTGACCGCGCTCTACGACCTCGCGGACCTGCCCGGCCGCCCGTGCACCATCGCCGCCGCCCTGGAACTGGTCGGCGAGCGGTGGTCGCTGCTGGTGGTCCGGGAGGTCTCGCTGGGCAACCACCGCTTCAGCGACATCGCCCGCGGCACCGGGGCGCCCCGGGACCGGCTGACCGCGCGGCTCAACGCCCTGGTCGCCGCCGGGGTGCTCGAGCGCCGGCAGTACAGCGACTCGCCGCCCCGGTCGGGCTACCACCTCACCGCGTCCGGCCGCGACCTGCTGCCGGTGCTGCAGGCGCTGCTGCAGTGGGGCGACCGCTGGGCCGCCGAGGAGCCGCCGGTGCGGCTGACCCACGCGCCGGCCGGGCACGAGGAGCACACCGTCGACGCCGAGTGGGTGTGCCGCACCTGCGGCGAGCCGGTCAACTCCTCACGGGTCGAGCGGGTGCTCACCCCCGCCGGCCGCGCGCTGTCCGGGCTGCCGGCGACCGAGACCCGTGAGCACTGAGGCCGGCACCGGGACCGAGCCCGTCACCGGCGCGCCCGTCGGGTGGGGCGAGCCGCGCTCCCGGACGGTCACCTGGTTCGACCCGATGGTCACCGCGGCTGGCGGCCGCGAGCGCTCGGGGCTGGAGACGCTGGAGGCGGTGCGCGACGGCGTGCTGCCCCCGCCCCCGATCGCCCAGCTGCTGCAGATGGACCTGGTCGCCGTCGAGGAGGGCCGGGTCGAGTTCGCCTGCGCCGTCGACGAGTCGGTCTACAACCCGATCGGCGTCGTCCACGGCGGGCTGGTCTGCACGCTGCTGGACTCCGTCGCCGGCTGCGCGGTGCACACCACGCTGCCACAGGGCGTCGGCTACACCTCGATCGAGCTGAAGGTGACCTACCTGCGGGCGGTCACCCGGGGCAGCGGTCCGCTGACCGCCGTCGGCACGGTGGTCAAGCCCGGCCGCCGGGTCGCCTTCGCCGAGGGGCAGGTCACCGACGCCGCCGGCAAGGTGGTCGCGACGGCGTCGAGCTCGCTGCTGGTCTTCCCGCTGCCGGTCTGAGTCAGCGGCGGCGGATCCGCACGTCGTCGGTGCAGGTGGCCGTCGAGCGCAGCCGCCGCCGGCCCGGGCCCGCGTCCTCGAGCCACCGCGGCGCCGAGAGCTCCCCGGCCGCGCACGACGACGCGGTGGGCGCGGCTGGACACGGCGGGCGACGGTGGCGGCGCGCCCGCCCGCGGTCACCCGGATCCCCGGCTCCCCCGGAACCGGTCGACGACGAGTTCGGGGACGACGTAGGGCTCCCCCGGCACCGCCTTCTCCGGGAAGTCGAAGACGGCGACCATCGACTGCAGCGGGTAGTCCGGGGTGACCGCGACCTCGCGCACCACCTGCCCGTCCACGGAGAACGCGCCGCCGTCGGGCCGCCAGTCGACGGCGTAGGTGTGCCAGTCGGCGACGTCGACGCCGGGCCGGGGCGCGGCGAAGTCCTCGGCCAGCCGCGGGTCGCGGAACGGGTGGGTGCCCATCCCGACGGCGGCGCCCTCGGCCGGGTCGACGGCGTCCCCGAACACCTCCATGACGCACAGCTCGCCCGAGCGCTCGGGCGCGTCCTCCGGCCCGACCAGCCACCAGGCGACCATCGACCGCGGCGTCACGGTGGCGCGGGCGCGCATCTCCAGCCGCCCGTACCGCGGCGTCCAGCCCCAGTGCGCCGGCTGCTCCTCGCGGACCACCGCCCCGGGCCGCACCGGCTGCTGCCCGACCGTGCTGCCGACCGGCCCGGAGAACACACCGGACTGGATGCCCGAGACCCGCAGCGGCGGATGGTCGTCGGGGCACCACAGGGGCGTGTCGTCGGGCAGGTACAGCCGCAGGCAGGAGTCGCGGACCTCGTAGCAGGCCGCCGTCGCCGCGCGGGAGCTCCACTGCGGCAGGTAGTGCGGAACCCAGACGTCGCGGTCGAGGTCGTCGCCGTCGAAGTCGTCGACGAAGTCGCCGGGGTCGCTCATCGTGACTGCAGCGCGTCCAGCGCCACGGCCATGGACGCGGCGACGCGGAAGTCCAGCCGGGGGTCGGGGACGGTGACGTCGTAGCGGTCGCGGACCGACTTCCGCCGCTCGACGACGAGCACCGGCTGCCCGGTCGCGGTGTCGACGAAGTCGAAGTGGAAGACGAACGGCACCCAGACGTCGCCGAGGTACGGGATGAGCTCCCAGACCCGCCGCAGGATCGCGATGAACGGCCGCCGCTCCCGGCCGACGGCGGTCAGCCCCGGCACCGAGAGGTCCCACGTCGAGCGCAGCAGGCTGGCGCCGAACCGCTTGCCGAACGTGCCGAGCGGGCGGCCCTGCTCATCGAGGACGTCGTGCTCGGCGTGCACGTCGAGGCGCTGGCGGGCGCGGAAGGAGAAGACCGGCCGGGTGCGCTCCTCGTCGGCGGTGAACAGCACCTCCTCCTTGAGCTTGAGCCGCTTCTGCTGCGCCATGGCCAGCAGTTCGCCCTCGGTGCCGTCCGGCCCGACGGCGCGGACCTCGTAGCGGTTCACCATCACGGTGATCCGCTGCCGGACGGTGAAGCGCGGGACGACCATCGCGGCGCGGGGCTCGTCGGCGTACGGCACGGTCACGGCGGCACCTCCGGCTCGGGTCCTGACCCCCATCGTGGTCCCCGCGTCCAGGACACGCCGTGCGCAACCAGGTAGAACGCAAGAATCTCGTTCTCATCCAGCGAGTGCACAACCGCTGTGCCAGGGTCGGCCTCAGGTGGAGCGGGTCCACCGCCAGGAGTACGGAGGTCGTGGTGTCGCAAGGGTCCCGTCGCGTCGGCGTCGCTGTGGTCGGACTCGGGGGTGCGGTCGCCACGACCGCCGTCGCCGGGCTGGAACTGCTCCGGATCGGGGCCGCGGGCACCGACGGGCTGCCGCTCGCCGGGCTGGAGGTGGCCGGCGGGCCGGTCGAGGAGACGACGGACCTGGCCGGCTACGACGCCCTCGTCGTCCGCGGCTGGGACCTCGACGGCTCGGACCTGCGCAAGGCCGCCGAGCAGCACGCGGTCCTCGACTCCCGGCAGCTGGAGCAGGTCGGGCCGGCGCTGTCGGCGCTGACCCCGTGGCCCGCGGCCGGCGACGCGGACTTCTGCCGGAACGTCACCGGCGGCAACGTGGTGCTCGCCGAGACCCGCCGCGACCAGGTCGACGCCGTCCGCGCCGACCTGCGGCGGTTCCGCGAGGAGGAGTCCCTCGACGGCCTGGTGCTGGTCAACCTCGCCTCGACCGAGCGCTGGCCCGACCCGACGGCGCCCGCGCTGCAGACGGTCGAGGCGTTCGAGGCCGGGCTGGACGCCGACGACCGCGCGATCACCCCGGCGATGGTCTACGCCTACGCCGCCATCGCCGAGGGCGTCGGCTACGTCAACTTCACGCCGTCGCTGGCCGCCGACGTCCCGGCGCTGGTCGCCCTCGCCGAGGCCCGCGGCGTCCCGGTCGCCGGCAAGGACGGCAAGACCGGCCAGACGATGATGAAGACCGTCCTCGCGCCGGCGTTCCGCGCCCGCTCGCTCACCGTCGAGGGCTGGTACTCCACCAACATCCTCGGCAACCGCGACGGGCTCGCCCTCGAGGACCCCGACTCGCTCAACAGCAAGCTGCAGACCAAGGGCAGCGTGCTGGACTCGATCCTCGGCTACCCGGTCGAGGACCACGTCGTCCGGATCGACTACTACCGGCCGCGCGGGGACCAGAAGGAGGCCTGGGACGCCATCGACCTGGTCGGCTTCCTCGGGCAGCGGATGCAGGTCAAGGTCGACTTCCAGTGCCGCGACTCGATCCTCGCCGCCCCGCTGGCGCTCGAGCTCGCCCGGCTCACCGACCTCGCGCAGCAGCGCGGCGAGGGCGGGGTCCAGCGGCAGCTGGGCTGGTTCTTCAAGGCCCCGATGACCGCCGACGGCAGCGTCCCGGAGCACGCGTTCCACACGCAGGAGGCGACGCTGCTCGACTGGCTGGCCGCCGGCGCCCCCGCGCGGTGACCGCCCTCGCCTCCCGGGGGACGCTCACCGCGCTGGCCGGCCTGCGGCCGCTGCTGGCGGAGATCGGCGACGCCAAGCGGGTGCGCCTCGCCGGCCGGCCCGGCTCGCTCGCCGAGCAGGCCTTCGCCCGGGCCTGGGCGCGGCTGGTGGCGGGTGAGGACGTCGCCGACGTCGCGGTGTCGGAGACGGCGGCCGCGGTCGCCCGCGCCCGGCTGGCCGGCATCGACGCCGGCGTGCTGACCTCCGCCGGGCTCTCCGACGAGGAGGCGCTCGCGGTGCTGCGCCGCGGCTTCGACGAGGTCGCGGGGCCGCTCGACGCCGCGCTGCGGGACCGGCTGCGCGCCGCGCTCGGCCCGCTGCCCTCCCCCGGCTCCCCGCCGGACCTGGCCCCGGCGCTCAACGCCCAGCCGCGGGCGGGCGCGACCGCGCCGGGCAGGCCGCGGATCGTGGTCGAGCCGCCGGAGAGCCACGGCGACCACTGCCTGACCGTCGCCGTCTACGGGGTGCTGGTGGCACCGGTGGTCGGCGCCGACCCGGTCGCGCCGTTCCTGCTGGGCCTGGCCCACCACCTGCACAACGTCGTCCTGCCCGACGCCGGGTTCGCCGGCGAGGTGCTGCTCGGCGACGCGCTGGAGCGGGTGGTGGCCACGCTGGAGGAGCGGGAGCTGGCCGCGCTGCCGGACGCGCTGGCCGGCCGGGTGCGCGGGGTGCTGGCGCTGCGGCCGGGCGCCGACGTGCCCGAGGCGCGGGCCTTCCACGCCGCCGACGTGCTGGACCGGGTGCTGCAGGTCCACCACCACGCGCGGGCCGCGGCGTTCACCTCCGCGCAGGCGCTGGACGACCTCGAGCTCGTGCACGCCGGGCCGGTGCAGGCCTACCACCTCGACGTCCTGGCGGCGGCCGGGCTGTGAGCCTCGCCCTCGACGTGCCCGTCGTCGACGGGATCCCGTTCGCCCGCGCCGGCCGGGACGACCTGCGCGCCGAGGTCGCCGGGCTGGTGGCCGCCGGGGAGACCGACCGGGCGCGGGTGCTGCTGCTCGCCGACGCCGACGACTGGTGGACCGCGCCGCCGCCCCCGCCGGAGCAGCTGGCGCTGGTCCCCTTCGCGCGCACGCTGCGCGAGGCGATGGCCCTGCTCGGCATGGGCCGGGTCGCCGACTACTTCGCGCACCGCTGGTCGGACCCGACCCACCTCGCCGGCCTGGCGCTGCTGCAGGCGCACTGGCCCGGGGAGCGGCCGGTGGTCGACGTCGCCTGCGGGATCGGCGCGCACCTGCGCGAACTGGCCCGCCGCGGGGTGCGCGACCTGCTCGGCGTCGACGTCGTCTGGGCCAAGCTGTGGCTGGCGCGGCGGTTCGTCTGCCCGTCGGCCCGCTACCTGTGCGCCGACCTCACCGCCGCGCCGTCGCTCGCCGTCGGCACCCCCGCGTACGTCATGTGCCACGACGCCTTCTACTTCCTCCGCGACAAGCCGGCCGCCGCGGCCGCGATGCGCGCGCTGGCCGGGGACGGCGGCACCGTCGTCGTCGGGCACGCGCACGTCACCGACCCGCACGGGGAGCCGCTGCCGCCGGAGGGCTACGCGGCCGTGCTCGGCACCGACCTGCTCTACGACGACGACGAGCTGACCCGCTCGCTGCTCGAGGGCCGCCCGCCGCGGCCGGCGCCGCCCGCGGACCTGCGCGCCAGCGAGGCGGTGGCGCTGGTGGCCGGGGACCCGCTGTCTCCCGCGCCGGCCGACCTCGGCGAGCCGCTGCCGCCGCTGGCGCCCAACCCGCTCTACCGCGGCGGCCGGCTGACCTGGCCGAACGAGCGGTACGCCGCCGAGTACGGGCCGCGCTCGGGCTACCTGCCGCCGCGCTGGCCCGACCCGCTGCCCGCCGACGCCGCCCGCCGCCGGCTGCTGGTGGACCTGCCGGAGGCGTGGTGAGCCGGCCCGACTCCGGGGGGGGGGGGGGGGGGGGGGGGGGGGGGGGGGGCGGGCGGGGGGGGGGGGGGGGGGGGGGGGGGGGGGGGGGGGGGGGGGGGGGGGGGGGGGGGGGGGGGGGGGGGGGGGGGGGGGG
>NZ_JBJGZI010000018.1:0-111417 GCF_054050455.1 Geodermatophilus sp. SYSU D00684
CCGGCGCCCCCCCCGCCCCCCCCCCCCCCCCCCCCCCCCCCCCCCCCCCCCCCCCCCCCCGCCCCCCCCCCCCCCCGGTCCCGGTCAGAACGGCGGCTCCTCCTCGGCGAAGCCGCCGACCGGCGCCGCGGCCCAGGGGTCGGGCGAGCTGCCCCGGCCGGCACCGTTGCGGCCGTCGCGGGGCGTCTGTCCGCCACCGGAGCCCCCACCGGGACCGTCCCCGGAGCGGGCGACCTTGGCGACGGTCGCCGTCGCATACCGCAGGGACGGGCCGATCTCGTCGACCTCGAGCTCGATGACGGTGCGCTTCTCGCCCTCCTTGGTCTCGAAGGACCGCTGCTTGAGACGCCCCTGCGCCATGACCCGCGAGCCGCGGGTCAGCGACCCCGCGACGTTCTCGGCCATCTGGCGCCAGCAGCTGCAGCGCAGGAAGAGCGCGTCGCCGTCCTTCCACTCCTGGGTCTGGCGGTCCAGGGTGCGTGGGGTCGAGGCGATGGTGAAGTCGGCAACCGCCGCTCCCGAGGGCGTGAAACGCAGCTCGGGGTCGCTGGTCAGGTTGCCGATGACGGTGATGACAGTGTCGCCGGCCATGATCCGGTCCTCCGTGTTGTCAGTGCATCGCTCAGGTGAGCGTCCGGAGGTTACGAGCACCGTCCGACAGTTCCGTGCGCTCCGCGGATTTCGTCATCGGGCGGTGTGACGATCGAGGGGAGGACGGCGGAGCAGCGAGAGGACGGCAGGTGGCAGAGGCGCGGACGGGGGCGGTCCTGGAGGCGACGCTGGAGCGGATCACGTTCGCGAACGCCCAGACCGGCTACACCGTGGCCCGGGTCGACACCGGGCGCGGCGGGGACCTGGTCACCGTGGTGGGCTCGCTGCTCGGCGCCCAGCCGGGGGAGACGCTGCAGCTGCGCGGCCGGTGGGGCGCGCACCCCCAGTACGGCCGCCAGTTCCAGGTCGAGGACTACACGACCGTGCTGCCGGCCACGGTGCAGGGCATCCGGCGCTACCTCGGCTCGGGGCTGGTCAAGGGGATCGGCCCGCGGCTGGCCGCGCAGATCGTCGACCACTTCGGAGCCGATGCGCTGCGGGTGATCGAGGAGCAGCCGGCCCGGCTGGCCGAGGTGCCCAAGCTCGGCCCCAAGCGCACCCGGCTGATCACCGAGGCGTGGGAGGAGCAGCGGGCCATCAAGGAGGTGATGGTCTTCCTGCAGGGCGTCGGGGTCTCCACCTCGCTCGCCGTGCGCATCTACAAGCAGTACGGCGGCGCCGCGATCGGCGTCGTCCGCAGCGAGCCCTACCGCCTGGCCGCCGAGGTCTGGGGCATCGGCTTCAAGACCGCCGACACGATCGCCGTCGCCGTCGGCATCCCGCACGACAGCACCCAGCGGGTGGAGGCCGGGCTGCAGTTCGTGCTCTCCGAGGCCACCGGGCAGGGGCACTGCTTCCTGCCCGAGCACGACCTCATGGCCCGAGCGGTCGAGATGCTCCAGGTCCCCGCCGACCTGGTGCGCCACTGCCTGGCCCTGCTGGTCGCCGACCAGGGCCTGATCCGCGACGAGCTGCCCGGCGCCGGCGGCCCACCCACGGTGGCCTACTACCTCGTGCCGTTCCACCGCGCCGAGGTCTCGCTCGCCGCCGGGCTGCGGAGGCTGGCCGCCGCCGCCGAGGACCGCATGCCGGCCTTCGCCACCGTCGACTGGGACGCCGCGCTCGCCTGGCTGCACCGGCGCACCGGCGTCGAGCTCGCGCCCGGCCAGCGGGACGCCGTCCGGCTGGCGCTGACCGAGCGGCTCGCCGTCCTCACCGGCGGGCCCGGCTGCGGCAAGAGCTTCACGGTGCGCTCGATCGTCACCCTCGCCAAGGCCAAGGGCGCGCGGATCGTGCTCGCGGCGCCGACCGGCCGGGCGGCCAAGCGGCTCACCGAGCTGACCGGGGTCGAGGCGGTGACCGTGCACCGGCTGCTGGAGCTCCGCCCCGGCGGCGACGCCGCCTACGACCGGGACCGGCCGCTGGACGCCGACCTGGTCGTCGTCGACGAGTCCTCGATGCTGGACCTGCTGCTGGCGAACAAGCTGGTGCGGGCGGTCCCGCCGGGCGCGCACCTGCTCCTGGTCGGCGACGTCGACCAGCTGCCGTCGGTCGGCGCCGGCGAGGTGCTGCGCGACCTGCTCGCCGAGGGCACCCCGGTGCCGCACGTGCGCCTGACGCAGGTCTTCCGGCAGGCCAGCCGGTCGGGGGTGGTGACCAACGCCCACCGGATCAACGCCGGCACCCCGCCGCAGGTGCAGGGCCTCGACGACTTCTTCCTGTTCGCCACCGACGACGCCGAGGAGGCCGCCCGGCTCACCGTGGACGTCGTCACCCGGCGCATCCCGGCCCGGTTCGGCCTCGACCCGCGCCGCGACGTGCAGGTGCTCACCCCGGTGCACCGCGGGCCGGCCGGTGCCGCCGGGCTCAACGAGCTGCTGCAGGAGGCGCTCACCCCGGCCCGGCCCGAGCGCGCGGAGAAGCGGTTCGGCGGGCGGGTGTTCCGCGTCGGGGACAAGGTCACCCAGATCCGCAACGACTACGACAAGGGCCGCAACGGCGTCTTCAACGGCACCCAGGGCCTCGTCACCGCGATCGACCCGGTGGACCAGAAGGTCACCGTGGTCACCGACGAGGACGAGGCGATCGACTACGACTTCGCCGAGCTCGACGAGCTGGTGCACGCCTACGCGGTCACCGTGCACCGTTCCCAGGGCAGCGAGTACCCGTGCGTCGTCGTCCCGCTGACCACCAGCGCCTGGATGATGCTGCAGCGCAACCTGCTCTACACCGCGGTCACCCGGGCCAAGCAGCTCGTCGTGCTGGTCGGCTCGCCCCGGGCGCTGGCCCAGGCCGTGCGCGCCGCCGGGTCCGGGCGCCGGCACACCGCCCTGGCCCACCGGCTGCGCGGGCGGGTGTCCTCCGACGACGGGCCTGAGCAGGGCTGACGCGATCGCCGGCACGGGGTGTCAAGTCGACACGCCGTTTTGTCGGTACCCCTTCCTAGATTCGGGGTCGACATCTTCCCCGTGTCATCAAGGAGTCCGACATGGCCGTCCCTGGCCTCAAGACCCGCAAGCCCACCGGCCGCGTGCCGTGGCCGTGCATCCTCCTCGAGGGCGAGGAGAAGGCAGGCAAGAGCTGGGCGCTCGCCCAGTTCAGCAGCAGCGACCGGATCGGCGCGCTCTACTGGATCGACCTCAACGAGGGCGCCGGTGACGAGTACGGCGCGATCCCCGGCGCGAGGTACCAGCTCATCGAGCACGACGGCTCCTACGCCGCGGTGCTGGCCGCCGTCCAGGCGGTCAAGGCCGAGGCCCGCCGCGCCTCCGACGCCGGCGAGCCCCCGGTCGTGCTCGGCATCGACACCGGCTCGGCGATCTGGGACGGCCTGAAGGACTGGGCCAGCGAGCGCGCCGCGAAGTCCGCCCGCAACCGCGAGATGCTCAAGCGCGACCCCAACGCCGAGGTCACCATCAGCCAGAACCTGTGGAACGACGCGGGCGCCCGCTGGCGCAAGCTGCAGACCGAGCTGCTCACCTTCCCTGGGATCGTCGTCGTGACCGCCCGCGGCAAGGAGGTCACCGAGGTCGACTCGAACGGCCGCCCGATCGAGGGCCAGAAGACCTGGTCGGTGCAGACCCACCGGGAGTTCCCGTACGCCGCGTCCGTGTGGATGCGGCTGCGCCGCGGCCGCCGGCCGCTGATCGTCGGCGCGCGCAGCGTGCACGTGGGCATCAAGCCCAACGACGACCCGGCGCGCGAGGTCACCGACCCGAAGGCCACCGGCCGGCTGCTGGAGTGGCTGGTGTTCGACGCGCTCAAGTGCGACCCGGGCACCGCGCACGTGCGCGACCTCGTCTCCTTCCACGGCGGCGGGCTGCTCGAGCACGAGCGCACCGAGGAGGCACAGCAGCCCCGCCCGGCCGCCCGGGCCGGCGGCCGCGGCGAGCCCGACGCCGCCGACCTGGTCGCGCGGATCGACGACGCCCGCGACGACGACGAGCTGCGCGAGGTCTGGACCGTGGCCAACCGCAACGGCCTGCTGCAGGCCGACGTCCCCACCCCGGGCGGCTCGTACACGGTCGCGGAGCTGATCCGCGCCCGGCACGAGCAGCTGGTCGAGTCCTCGATGACGACCCACCCCGCCGGGCGGCGCCGGGTCGCGGCCGGCGACCCGTCGGTCCCGCAGACGCCGGCCTCGGTGCTGCAGGCAGCGCAGGCCGCGGCGGCGGCCGCGCAGGCCGCCGTCTCGGCTCCCCGGCCCGACGCCGAGGACGCCGCGCCGGCGAACCCGCTGCTGGAGTCCTCGCCGACCCCGGACGACCCGCGGGAGCGGCGCAACACCGCGGCCCGCCGCGGCGTGCTCGCCAGCCTGGAGAGCCTGGGCGTGACCGACGAGCAGATCGGCGCCCGGTTCGGCCGGTCCGTCGAGCACGTGGCGACCAAGCGGCTCACCGCGCTGGTGCGCGCGGTGATCGCCGAGCGCCGGGACGGCGACGACGGTCGTGCGGACGTCGCCTGAGCCGCGCGGCGGGGCGGGGCCGGACCTCCCGGCCCCGCCCCGCCGCCCCCGACCGGGAGCGGGACGGTGACCGCCGTCCTGCCCGCGCGGCCCAGCGCCGCCGAGCGCCGGGCCGCGCCCAGCCTGGCCGCGGCGGTCCGGGACCTCGACAGCCGCCGGGCCCGCTCCCGGCAGCGGATGATCGGCGCCTCGGAGGTCGGCGAGTGCCGGCGCCGGGCCGCCTACCGGATCGCCCGGCGCCGGCCGACCAACGCCCGCGCGGGACTGCAGGCCTTCATCGGCACCGAGTTGCACCGCGGGGTGCTGCGCGCGCTGCGCCGCCAGTACGGCGGGCTGACCGAGGTGGGCCTGCGCGGCGAGCAGGTCAAGGGCCGCTGCGACTGGTGGCACGAACCGGTGGTGGAGGACCTCAAGACGACGTCGCGGTTCGGCTTCGAGCGGGTCCTCACCCGCGGGGTGCCGGTCCGGCACTGGTTCCAGGTGGCCCTCTACGCGTGGCTGCTGCGCACCGGGCAGACCGCCGACCGGCGGCTGCCGTCGGGGGACGGGCAGGACGTCGAGGGCCTGCGGCTCCGCTACCTGTCCCGCGACTCCGGCGAGGACGTCGTCTTCGAGGCCGACCACGACCCGGCGCTGACCGCCGAGGCGCTCATGTGGCTGACCGACGTCTACGCCACCGTGGAGGAGGACGGCGTCGACGCCGTCCCGCGCGACGGGTTCGGGCCCGGCGTGGACGGGATGTGCGACTGGTGCCCGTTCCTCGACCTGTGCTGGGGCCCGCCGGTGGACCCCGGGACGGAGGGTGAGGTGTCCCGCCAGTCCCGGCTGACGGTCACCGACGCCGACTACGTCGAGGCCGTCCACGACTACGACGCCTGGCGAGCGGCGGAGAACGAGGCCCGGCGGCACAAGGAGTTCGCCCGCGAGCGGCTGCGGGGCCGGTCCGGGCCGGCCGGCGACCTGCACTGCGAGTGGACCGGCGGCGGGATGCGCACGCAGGTCGACAAGGACGCCGCGGTGGAGCGGCTGGCCGAGCTCGGCGAGGTCGTGCCCACCCGGCGGACCCGCAGCGCGTCCACGATCCGGGTCACGCGGAACGGGATCCGGCCCGACTGAGGACCCGGTGGCGCGACGTCACCCCTCGGGTGCACCATCGAACACACGTTCGAACACCCTCCCGGAGGCACTGATGACCACCGTCCCGACGTCCCACCTGTCCGCCGGGGAGCCGGTCCTGACCGGCGACGTCATCGGCACCGACTTCGGCCTCCCGCTGGTCCGGCCGGTCAAGACCGCCCGCGGGGGCCGGGTGCGGGTGGTGCGCTCGCGCTGCCGGGCGCACGGCGGCGTCGTCGTCTGGTTCACCGACGGCACCAAGACCCCGCCGCTGCACGGGCGCACCAGCTGGATCCTCGCCGAGCCGGGGCCGGGTGCGCCCGCGCAGGACGTCGCCTGACGCTCACACCCACGCGGTGCGCCGCAGCGGGGGCGGCGCGCCGCCGGGCCGCTGGACGAGCACCTGGTCCACGCCCATGGTGCCGGCCTCGAACGCGAGCGCGCACGCCGCCATGTACAGCCGCCACACCCGGGCGCGCCCCTCGCCGGCGGCGGCCACGGCCTCGTCCCAGTGCCGCTCCAGCCGGGCGACCCAGGCGCGCAGCGTGAGGCCGTAGTGCCGGCGCAGCGCCTCGACGTCGAGCACCTCCAGCCCGGCGTCCTCCAGCGCGCCGACGGTCTCCGCCAGGCCCAGCAGCTCCCCGTCGGGGAACACGTAGCGGGCGATGAACGAGTCCGGGTCCGGCCGCCACCGCCCGTCGCGCCAGGCGATGGCGTGGTTGAGCAGCCGGCCGCCGGGGCGCAGCAGGTCGCGCAGGTGCGCGGCGTACGAGGGCATCTGCTGCCGGCCGACGTGCTCGGCCATCCCGATCGAGGCGATCGCGTCGAAGGGACCGTCGGTGACCTCGCGGTAGTCCTGCACCCGGACGTCGACCCGATCGGTCAGGCCCGCCTCCGCGACCCGCTTGCGCGCCAGCGCGGCCTGCTCGGCGGAGAGCGTGACCCCGACGACGTCGACGCCGTACCGCCGGGCGGCGTGCAGCGCCAGCCCGGCCCACCCGCAGCCCACGTCGAGCAGGCGCATGCCGGGCCGGAGCCCGAGCTTGCGGCAGACCAGGTCGAGCTTGGCCTCCTGGGCGGCGTCGAGGCCGGTGCACTCGTCGGTCCAGACCGCGCACGAGTAGACCAGCGTGGGCCCGAGGACCAGGGCGTAGAAGTCGTTGCCGACGTCGTAGTGGTGGGCGATGGCGACGGCGTCCCGGCGGCGGGAGTGCCGGGGCCCGGCCCGGCCGACGCGGGCCTCCTCCGCCGGCGGGGGCGGCGGCGGGCCGACGGCGCCGAGCCGGGCGGCGGTGCGCAGCAGCGCCCAGCGCGCGGACGGGCGCAGCGGCGGGGCCGGTTCCCCCTGTCCCCACGTCGCGAGCACGCGCAGCGCGGTGAGGGTGGCGAACACGTCACCGGGGACGTCGACGTCGCCGGCGACGTAGGCGCGGGCCAGGCCGAGCTGGACCGGCGACCACAGGACCCGGCGGAACGCCCGCCGTGAGCGGAGGACGACCACCGGCCCCCCGGGCGGGCCGGTCTCGCTGCCGTCCCAGGCCCGCAGCCGGACGGGGAGCCCGCCGGTGCCGAGGACCGTCGTCAGCGCGCGCGCCGCCCGGGGCGCGACCTCCCTGGTGCCCATGTCGGCTCCTCTCGCCGCGGCCACACCTCCTGCGCCTCCCCTCGCGCAGGAGGCACCGTGCCAGGGACCGCCCGGTCCCGCACCGGGTTCGACCACGCGGGCCGGGCCCGTCCGGGCCGGTCAGCGCGGGGTCCGGGCCGAGGCGGCGCCGCGCGTGCCCCCGGACCGCGGTGTCGGGACGGGGGAGGTCCGCAGGGGGAGCTGCACGAGGTAGGCGTCGACGGCGGCGTCCCTGCCCTTGAGCCGCAGGCCGGTCACCGGCACGAGGTCGACCGCGGCCGGCAGCTGGTCGCGCGTCCCGGTGCCGATCAGTACGCCGCCGACCGGGGCGTGCTGCTGCAGCCGGGCCGCGACGTTCACGGTGTCCCCGACGGCGGGGTAGACCAGGTAGCCGCTGCCGCCCATCTCGCTGAACACGACGGGGCCGCTGTCGACGCCGATCCGCAGTCCCGGCCAGTCGGGGTGCGCGGCGCGGATCCGCGCCACCTCGGCCTGCAGCGCCGCGGCCGCCTCCACCGCGCGCAGGGCATGGTCGGGCTGGTCCCCGGCGCGGTTGAACGTCGCGAACACGCCGTCGCCGGCGAACTTCTCGACCTCGCCGCCGAACCGCCGGGAGATCAGCGGCGCGGCCCGCTCGTAGTAGGCCCGCAGCATGGCCGCGACCTCCACGGCGTCGTGCCGGGCGGTGAAGGCGGTGAAGCCCGCCAGGTCGCCGACCAGCACCGACACCTCGCCGCGGTGCTCGCGCGTCGTCGGCAGGTAGAGGGTGCGGAAGCGCTCGTCCCGCCACTCCCGCCGCGCGGCGGTGAAGACGAGGAGGTAGGCGATGACGATCAGCGCGTGCCACACCCACCAGGCGGGGTGCCACTTGCGCTCGCCGGCCAGTGCCACGCCGACCAGGGCCTCCGCGAGCAGGCCGTAGCAGGCCACGACGCTGAACAGGAGCAGCCCGAAGTGGCTCCGGTTGACCCACCAGAGGCGGACCGCGGCCAGCAGGTAGAGCAGCGCGCCGATCGCCGCGGCCACCGTGAGCGCGAGGTGCTCCCCGCCCTCGGCGGTCACCTGCTGCAGCGGTGGCCACTCGGCCACCGACCACAGCCCCCAGACGACGATCGCCCCGAACACCGCGCCCCGCAGCGCCTGCCGGTGGCGCGCCACCCACGCCTCGGTCGGCGGCCGCGCGTCCACCAGGGCCGACGCCGCGGCGAAGGGGGCGGCGACGAGCAGCCCGATCGTGATGGCGACGGTGAAGCCGGGCAGCGCGTCGTGGGTGAGCACGTGCTGGGTGCCGACGGCGTGCAGCGCCATGAAGCCACTGGTCGCGAGGAACGCCAGGGACAGGAGCAGGACGCGGGCGTCCCCGCGTCGGCGCGCCGCCTCCCCGGCGACCAGCGACAGGCTGGCCGCTACGCCCCCGACGGTCAGGAAGACGGAGAAGTGCAGCGCCGCCCCGCTCCAGTACAGCCCCTCGAAGTCGCTGCGCAGCAGGAACACCAGCCCGGCCAGGGGGACGGTCAGCGCGACCAGCACCATCGCCGCGACCGTCGGCCGGCGTCCGTGGACGGCGATCAGGTGGGTGAGGGTGCCCGGCGTGGTCCGGCCCGCCCCCGCGAGCGCCGGAGGGACGTCCTCCCGGCGGTGGCGGAGCGGCGACCCGGTCGCGGGGTCGCGGTGCCGGCCGGTCACCGTGCGTCCCCGGGACGGGCGCGCGGACGCCCGCGCCACGGGGGCTCCTCCCGGAGCCGGCGGCGTGCGCTCCCGGCCGTCATGGCCGGTGCCGGGGCCACGGAGGGCAGTCTGCTCCCGTGGAGGGGGCGGGCACCAGCACCGCACGGCACCCGCCCGCGGCCGATGCCGCTGGTCAGCGCGCCCGGCGGCCCGGCGCCTAGCGGCTCGTGCGGTCGCGGTAGCGGGCGGCGCGCCTGGCCGCAGCGGCCCGGCGGCGCTGCCGGTCGCGCTCCTCGCGCACCTCCCACCGGGCCTCGCGGTGCGCGGCGGCGGTGCCGACCGGGTAGCCGGCCTTGACCACGCGGTTCTCGGTCGCCTCCACCATGTAGGCCAGCGAGTAGACCAGCCCGAGGGCGATGCCGCCGCCGGCCACGGCGATGCGCAGCCCCCAGCCGGCCGGCAGGACCAGCATGACCACCGCGATCGGGACCGCCATCTGCACGAGGCTGCGCACGACGTGCCGCGCCCACCAGGTGCTGGTCGTCGTGTCGAACAGGACCCAGCCGCGGTTGCGCCGGGGGAGGCCGCCGCCGAGGGCGTACCAGAGCCACCGGTGCGGGGCGGGGCGGACGACGGGGTCTGCAGGGGCGCCGGACCCCGGGCTGTGCTCGGTCATGTCGGTGGTGTGCTCCTGCTCGGTGACGGCCACGTCCCCATGGTCCCCCCAAATGCATGGTGCACCAAGTATTGGAGGGCCATGTGTCGGACCGGACAGTGGGGAGGCGGGTCAGGCGGGGTCACGGGCCGCCAGCGCCTCCTGCGAGGCGGCGATCACCCGGGTGAGGGCCCCGTGGAGGCTCATCAGCTCCTCGACGGGCATCCCGAGCCGCTCGACGATGCCGGCCGGGATGGCCTCGGCCTTCGCGCGCAGGGCCAGTCCCTCCTCGGTCAGCGCGAGCGCCAGGTTGCGCTGGTCCGCGGGGTCGCGCTCGCGGCGCAGCAGGCCGGCCGCCTCGAGCCGCTTGAGCAGCGGGGAGAGGGTGCCGGGGTCGAGCTGCAGCAGTCCCGACAGCCGCTTCACCGACAGCGACCCGTGCTGCCACAGCGCGAGCATCACCAGGTACTGCGGGTGGGTCAGGCCGAGTGGCTCGAGGACGGGGCGGTAGACGGCGACGACGTTGCGCGCGGCCACCGAGAGCGCGAAGCAGACCTGGCGGTCGAGGGCGAGCACGTCCTCCGAGGCGAGGGCGAGCAGCTCCTCGGACCCGGCGGGGGCCTGCGGCGTCGGGCTCGTGGTCACCCCGCCAGGGTATGCCGTTGGGGCACCAACGGTTCGGCGGCCGACGGTCGCCCGCCGGCCCGGGGAAGCGCGTCGACCGGGTCCGGCGCGCCGCCCCACGACGTCAGTCGGCGCAGCGGGTGGTCACCTGGGCGGCTCCGACGAACGGTGCCTCCCAGCGCCTGCGGAACTCGGTGACGTGCTGCTCGGTGGGGAAGTACACGGCCACGGCGTGCTCGGCGCCGTCACGGCCGAGGGCCTCCGCCGCCCCCTCGTCGCACGCCAGCTCGGCGAGTCCGGCGCCCGGCCAGAGCTGCTGCACGTCGCCGAGCACCTGCTGGAGCGCGGGGTCGCCGGGTGCCCCCACGGCGACGTAGGCGGCCCAGTAGCGGCCGCCGTGCACCGGGGTGGACTCGATGGGCCAGCCGGGCAGACCCTCGGTCCCGTTGCCGGTGCCCCCGCCGCCGGTCCCGGCGTCGGTCGGTTCCTGGGCCCCGGGGCTGTCGTCACCGGTGCTGTTGTCATCCGTGCCGCCGGCGGTGGCGCCCTCGGCCGGGTCGGCCGGCGACGAGGGGGCGGGCGCGGAGGGCTCGGCCGAGGTGCTCGAGGGCCTGGCGGAGTCCGGAGCGGCCGATCCGGCCGGCCCGGCCGAGCAGCCGGCGAGCAGGACGGCGGTGGTGAGGAGCGACGACACGAGCGCGGAGCGGTGCACCGGGGCCTCCTGTGGTGGGGGAGGCACGAGGATCGGCAGGCGCGCCGGGAGGGCCAAGGGGTCCACCCGCCAGTTGTCGCCGAAGACGCCGACCCTCCTGCCCGACAGTTGCCGAGGAACCGGCGTGGACCGCGACGCGCGCTCGCCGGCATCACCCGGAGCAGGACGGCCCGCACGCTGTGTCGTCGGCACGGGGCGCGCCGTGCGCAGAAGTGCCGACCCGACCGACGGCCGCGCTCCGCGATCCTGCCGATGTGCCCGCGCCCCCCGTCTCCCTAGCGTGCCGGTGCACGGATGCGACGAGCAGCGCAGGAGGCGGACATGAGCCAGCACCCGCACGTTGCCACGGTCGACCGGATGACCGGCGCCGTCCTCGGGGGCGACCGGGAGGTGCTCGACGAGCTCCTCACGGACGACTTCACGTTCCACTACCGCGGGCCGTACCCGAAGCCCGGGGACTACGCCGGTGCGGCCGGGCTGATGGAGGTCATCGGCGCGGTCGTGGAGGCCACCGGCGGCGACGTCGACCTGCAGCAGCGGTTCTGCGTGCCCGCCGGCGAGTGGGTGTCCGAGTGGGAGCACGCGGTCCTGGGCCGCCGGGGCCGCCGCCTGGAGTCGGACAACGCCTTCGTCTACCGCTTCGCCGACGACCGGATCGCGGAGATGTGGATGTTCATCGGGGCGCCTCCGGGCAGTGAGGAGTTCTTCGCCTAGCGGGGCGGTGCCCGCGCCGGTCCGGGGTGCTGGTGCCGCGTCCGGGCCGGCGCGACACTGTGCCCATGCGACAGCCGGCCGGCTGGCGCACCGGTGGTCCGGCGGACTGGGAGAGCGCCTACCGCGACCTCTCGGCCGTCCTCACCGACGGCCAGCCGTCCCCCGACGACCTCGACGTGGTCGCCACGGCGGCGTACCTCACCGGCCGCGACGAGGAGGGCTTCGCCCTGTGGGCGCGGGCCCACCGCGCCTGCCTCGACGCCGGGCAGGTGCCGCGTGCCGCGCGCGTCGGGATCGGCCTGGCGCGGTGCCTGGCCTTCACGGGCGACCTCGCCCGCGCCCGCGGGTGGGTGGGCCGCGCGCGGCAGCTGCTCGACGACGCGGAGGCCGACTGCGTGGAACGGGGCCACCTGGACTACGTGGCGGCGATGTGCCGCATCGTCGAGACCGGCGACGCCGCCGGCGCCCACGCCGGCCTCGTCCGGGCCGTGGCGACGGCGGCCCGCTTCGGGGACCGGGAGCTGGACACCCTCGCCCGCATCGGGCTGGGCCGGTGCCGCATCTACCTCGGCGAGCCGGCCGAGGGCCTGCGCCTGCTGGACGAGGCGATGGTGGCGGTCGAGGGCCGCGAGATCCCGCCGGTCGCCGTCGGCGACTCCTACTGCACGGTCATCGACGCCTGCCACGAGCTGTTCGACGTGCCGCGCTTCGAGGGGTGGACCGAGTCCTTCACCCGGTGGCTCCGGTCGCAGGCCGGACTCACCGTCTACGACGGGCACTGCTCCCTCCACCGGGCCGAGCTCGCGCTCCTCCGGGGGACCTGGGCCGACGCCGCGGCCGAGGCGGACCGGGCGGTCGGCCGGCTGGGTCGGCCGCGGAACGTCCTGACCCTGGGCGGCGCCCACTACGTCCGGGCGGAGGTGTACCGCGTGCGCGGGGAGTTCGACGCCGCGGACGGGGACTACCGGAGGGCGCACGAGCTCGGGTGCGAGCCCCAGCCCGGGCTCGCGCTGCTGCGCCTGGGGCAGGGGCGCACCGACCTCGCCGAGGCGGCCGTCCGCCGGCTGGAGGCCGAGGTGACCGAGCCCGTCGCCCGGGCGCGCGTGCTCGGGGCGTTCGCCGAGATCGTGCTCGCGGCCGGGGACGGGGCCGCGGCCGGCGCGGCCGCCGACGAGCTGGCGGCGAGGGCGCGGGCCCAGGGGTCCCGCTACCTGGCCGCCGCGGCCGCCCACGCGCAGGCGGCGGTGCTGCTGGCGGCGGGGGAGGCCCGCGCGGCCCTGGTGCTCTCACGCCAGGCGTGGCGCCACTGGAGCGAGCTGCGCACGCCGTACGAGGGAGCGCGCACCCGCGTCCTGCTCGCCGGGGCCTGCCGGGCCCTGGGGGACGCGGAGTCCGCGGACCTCGAGCTGAGGGCGGCGCGGGCGACCTTCCTGGACCTGGGTGCCCGGCCGGACGCCGACCGGGTGGCACCCGCACCGGCTCCGGCCGGCGACCGGTCCGCCGGCCCGCTCTCGGCCCGGGAGGTCGAGGTCCTCGTGCGGGTCGCGTGCGGGGCCACCAACCGGGCCATCGCGCGCCAGCTCCGCATCAGCGAGCGCACGGTCGCCAGCCACGTCAGCCACATCTTCACCAAGATCGGGGTGGGCTCGCGCGCCGCGGCCACCGCCTACGCCTACGAGCACCGTCTCGTGGGGCGCGGCGCCCGGGACGCGCCCGGCAGCGACGCCGGACCGGTGCACCGGTGAGTGGTGCGCCGCCCGACCGGACCCGGATCAGTGCGCCGGGGGGCGGCCCAGCCGCGCCCTGGTCTCCTCCACGTCGAACCCGTGCAGGCGGAGCAGGTTCTCGCCGAGGATCTTCCGCTTGGCGACGTCGGTGAGCTGCGGGTAGCCGTAGCCCTCGCACAGGTCCTGCGGGATGGAGAAGTCCATGAACGCGCGCAGCGCCCACTGCGGGTGGAAGATCGGCGCCTCCGAGCCGTAGACGATCTTGTCCTCGCCGCACCAGAACAGCAGCTTGCCGAGGATCTCGGCGAACATGCGCGGCGCCCGCACGACGAAGTTGATCGTCGCCGCCAGCGAGGCGTACAGGTTGGGCCAGCGGATCAGCTGCCAGCACGTCTCGTCGAGGAACGGCAGCCCGACGTGGAAGATCACGAAGTTGATGTCGGGGAAGGCGGCCGCCGCGCCGTCCATGTCCCAGGTCTGGGTCGCCTCGACCGGCTGCGGGCCGAGCGGCACGCCCTTGTGCACGCCGATCAGGTTCACCCCGAGTTCCTGGGCCTTCTCGAACACCGGGAACGCGACCCGGGGGTCGTCCATCCGCCACGGGAACGGGGAGCCGTAGTCGTAGCGGACGTTGTAGAACTTGAACGCCCGCGCGCCGAACTCGCCGACCTGGCGCTCCATCAGGTCCAGCGCCCGGCGCCCCTCGAGCGGGTTGACCGATCCCCAGAACACCGTCCGGTCCGGGTCCCGCTGGGCGAGCTCCGCGCACGTCTCCCACGGGGAGAGCCCGTCGCGGAACAGGTCGGTCAGCGGCAGCGGCATCGCGGCCAGCATGTCGGTGTCGGACTGCTCGTAGACCATCTGCCGGATGTCGGCGGGCGTCCACTCCCGGAGGAACTCCTCCGCCGACAGCGTCGGCTCGCCGTCGGGGGTCAGCGTCGTGTGGAAGGCGTACAGGTGGTTGGCGAACATCTGTCCCGGCGACCCGAACGCGTTCTTGGCCGTGAAGTTGAAGGGGTGCGCGACCCCGTCGAACACGAAAGCGTCGCCGATCATGGTCGTCCTCCTGTGCTGGGGCCGAGCTGGGGGCGGTGGGCGGAGAGGAACGCGTCGCGGTCGGGGACCGCGACGGGGTCGGGGAGGGACCGCAGCCGGCGGGCGGCCGCGGGGGAGAGCCGGTCGGTCGTCCAGACCTCGTCCCAGACGACCTCCACCTCGCAGGTCTCGACGCCGGGCTGCCGGCGGATCGCCGTCTCGACGTCGGTGAGCACCCGGGCGGCGAACGGGCACCAGCCCGAGGTGAGCAGCAGCTCGACCCGGGCGTGGCCGTCGCGGACGTCGACCGACCGGAGCAGGCCCATGTCGACGACGGAGATGCCCTTCTCCCGGCAGCAGGGGTCGAACACCGTGGACAGCGCGCGGGCGGCCCACCCGGGCACCGCAGGGGACGGCTGCGTCATGCCGCCATGGTGTGACCTGCGCCACAGCCGGACCAGGGGTTCGGCCGCGACCGGCGCCGTCGGACCCGCGGGCGAGGGGGCGGGAACAGCGCGGCTCCCCGGGTGTTGACACCATGGAGGCCCCGCCCCCGGGACCGGAGCGGGCCGACCCACACCCGGCGTCCCGCCGGCCGGGGCGCCCGGCCGGCCGATCGTGGCCTCCGGCGACCCCGGAGGCGTCCGCCGGACCCGGGGGACCGGTCTCGTCCGGAGCGTCCCCGCTCCGGCCGCGGGTCCGTGCGCCGTGCTGCCGCGGCGACCGTGCCCGGCACTGCAGAGGAGGATCCTTGGCTCGACCAGGCCAGCGCCAGTCAGGCGCTCGCCGCAGCGCCCCGCGCGACCAGCGGCGGGGTCGCCGTGACGACGACGTCGTCGCGGTGCTCGCCCGCACCGTCCGGGACGTGGAGGCGGCCGCCCGGCGCGGGCGGGTCACGCCCGCCGTCCGCACGCGGTTCCAGGCCGTCGCGCTGCTGCTGCGCGACGAGCGCGCCCGCGTCCGCGCGGACACGGGTCTCAGCGACGGCCGCCGGACCGAGCAGCTCAAGCGCCTGGACGGCGTCGCGACCATCCTCGCGACGACGGCCGTCCGCGACGCCGCGCTGCTGGCGCTGCTCGGGGAGGACGCCGTCGTCTCCGACGCGGCCCGGTCGCTCGTGCGCGAGATGCAGAAGGCGGCCGGCATCGAGCCGGTGCTCGAGGAGGCCCCGCCGGCCGAGGAGCCGGACGCGCCCGCCGCGCCCCCGCGCCGCGCGGTGCCGCAGTCGGTGATCTCCCGGCAGCTGGCCAACCCCTTCCTGGCACCCGACTTCTCCGCCGCCCCCGTGCGCGCCCCGCGCCCGCAACGCCTGGCCGGCTGGGAGCTGCTCGGCCCGCTGCTGACCTCCTTCGAGCGCGCCGGCGGCGGCGCCCCGGCGTGCATGGACCTGCCCTTCCCGACCGACCGCTTCACCCCGCCCGGGCTGGAGCTGATGCCGCACCAGGGGCAGCTGGTCGCCGGGGCCGCGGCCGGGCACCGGACGTTCCTGCTCGCCGACGAGCCCGGCCTGGGCAAGACCGCGCAGGCGCTGCTCGCCGCGGAGGCGGCCGACGCCTACCCGCTGCTCGTCGTCGTGCCGAACGTCGTCAAGACCAACTGGGCGCGCGAGGCCGGCCGCTGGACGCCGCACCGCCCGGCCACCGTGGTCCAGGGCGACGGCGAGACGGTGGACGGCTTCGCCGACGTCGTCGTCGTCAACTACGAGGTGCTCGACCGCCACGTGGGCTGGCTCGGCGACTTCGGCTTCCGCGGGATGGTCGTCGACGAGGCGCACTTCATCAAGAACAAGACCTCGCAGCGGTCGCAGCACGTCCTCGCGCTGTCCGAGCGCATCCGGTCGCGCACCGTGCGGCCGCTGCTGATGGCCCTCACCGGCACCCCGCTGATCAACGACATCGAGGACTTCCGGGCCATCTGGCAGTTCCTCGGCTGGATCGACGACGCCAAGCCGCTGGGCGAGCTGATGGACGCCCTCGAGGACACCGGCCTGACGCCCGCCGACCGCGGCTTCTCCGCCGCCGCCCGGCAGTGCGTGATCGACCTGGGGATCGTGCGCCGCCGCAAGGTCGACGTCGCCGCCGACATCCCCGCCCGCCGCATCGCCGACCTCCCGGTCGAGCTGGACGGCGCGGCCGGCCGGTCGATCCGGGCGGCCGAGCAGGAGCTGGTCCGCCGGCTGGTGCGCCAGTACGAGACCGCGCTCGCGGCCCGGACCTCCGGCGTCGTCGAGGGGCTCGACGCCGACCTGGTGCGCCGGGTGGCCCGCTCCGAGCTCAAGGACGCGACCACCACGACCGGGGAGAACGTGTTCGGCATGATGCGGCGGATCGGCCGGGCGAAGGCCGGGCTGGCCGCCGACTACGCCGCCCAGCTGGCCCGCAGCGCCGGCAAGGTGGTCTTCTTCGCCAAGCACGTGGACGTCATGGACGCTGCCGAGGAGACCTTCGCCCGGGCGGGCGTGCGGTTCTCCTCCATCCGGGGCGACCAGACGCCGACGGCGCGCCAGCGCGAGGTCGACGCGTTCGTCACCGACCCCGACGTCCACGTCGCGGTGTGCTCGCTGACCGCGGCCGGTGTGGGGCTGAACCTGCAGGTCGCCTCGAACGTCGTGCTCGCCGAGCTGTCGTGGACCGACGCCGAGCAGACGCAGGCGATCGACCGCAGCCACCGCATCGGCCAGACCGAGCCGGTCACCGCGTGGCGGATCATCGCCGCGCAGACCCTCGACGCGCGGATCGCCGAGCTGATCGACACCAAGGCGGGCCTCGCCGCCCGGGCGCTCGACGGCTCCGACGAGGAGGTGTCCTCGTCGGCCGACGTGCAGCTCGAGGCGCTGGTCGCGCTGCTCACCGACGCGCTGCGGACGTCGTCCGGGGAGCAGGAGGCCCTCGGCGCCTGACCGCACCGCGCCGGTCCCCGTGCCGGGGACCGTTGTCCCGGCGTGGGGACCGGCGCGATGCTGCCCCATGGCGTCGAACCCCACGTACGAGCAGTCGAAGCAGGTCGCCGAGGCCAGCCGCGAGGCCTCCTGGGCCAAGCCGTCGTTCGGCCGGGAGCTGTTCCTCGGGAACCTCCGCCTGGACCTGATCCATCCCCAGCCGGAGCCCGACCCGGCCGCGGTCGAGAAGGGCGAGGCGTTCCTGGAGCGCCTCCGGGTCTTCCTCACCGAGCGCGTGGACCCGCGGCAGATCGAGCGGGACGCCCGGATCCCCGACGACGTCGTCCGGGGCCTGGAGGACCTCGGCGCCCTCGGGATGAAGATCCCCGAGGAGTACGGGGGCCTGGGACTGAGCCAGGTGTACTACAACCGGGCGCTGGCCCTGGCCGGCACCTGGCACTCGTCGATCTCGACGCTGCTGTCGGCGCACCAGTCGATCGGCCTCCCCGAGCCGCTGCGGCTGTTCGGCACGGAGGAGCAGAAGCGCGAGTGGCTGCCCCGGCTGGCCCGGGACCACCTCTCGGCGTTCCTGCTCACCGAGCCCGACGTCGGCTCCGACCCCGCGCGGATGAGCACCACGGCGGTCCCGACCGACGACGGCACCGCCTACCGCATCACCGGCACGAAGCTCTGGGCGACCAACGGCGTCATCGCCGACGTGGTGGTGGTCCTGGCCGTCGTCCCGCGGTCCGAGGGGCACCCGGGCGGCATCACCGCCTTCATCTGCCCCACCGACCGGGAGGGCGTGCAGGTCGAGCACCGCAACGCGTTCATGGGGCTGCGGGGCATCGAGAACTCGGTGACCCGCTTCGACGACGTCCTCGTCCCCGCGGGCGACGTCATCGGGGGCGAGGGGAAGGGGCTGCGGATCGCCCTCACCACGCTGAACACCGGCCGGCTGTCGCTGCCGGCGATCTGCGTGTCGACGGCCAAGTACGCCCTGAAGATCGCGCGCGAGTGGTCGGCCGAGCGCCGGCAGTGGGGGCGGCCGATCGGGGAGCACGACCCGGTGGCGCAGAAGATCGCCTGGCTGGCGGGCACGGCGTTCGGGCTGGAGGCGGTGCTCGAGATGTCCAGCCGCCTGGCCGACGACAAGCGCAACGACATCCGGATCGAGGCCGCGCTGGCGAAGCTCTACGCCTCGGAGCTCGCCTGGACCGCCGCCGACGAGGTGGTGCAGGTGCGCGGCGGGCGCGGGTTCGAGACCGCCGAGTCCCTCGCCCGGCGCGGGGAGAAGCCGGTGCCGGCCGAGCAGATGCTGCGCGACATGCGCATCAACCGGATCTTCGAGGGATCCACCGAGATCATGCACCTGTTCATCGCCCGCGAGGCCGTCGACCAGCACCTGCAGGTCGCGGGCGGCCTGCTCGGCGACTCCGGCCTGGCCGACAAGGCGCGGGCCGCGGGGAAGGCCGGTGCCTTCTACGCCCGGTGGTTCCCGACGCTGGCCACGGGACCGGGCCGGCGTCCCGGCGCCTTCGCCGAGTTCGGCGAGCTGGCCGGGCACCTGCGCTGGGCCGAGCGATCCGCGCGCAAGCTCGCCCGCTCGACCTTCTACGCGATGGCCCGCCACCAGGGGCGCCTGGAGCGCAAGGGCCGGCTGCTCGGGCGGATCGTCGACATCGGCGCCGAGGTGTACGCCGTCGCCTGCGCCTGCGTGTACGCCGACACCCTCGGGCGCGAGCGCCCCGAGCGGCGGCAGGAGGCGGTCGAGCTGGCCGGCCTGTTCTGCGGCCAGGCCCGCCGCCGGGCCGGCCGGCTGTTCCACGACCTGTGGGCCAACGACGACGACCGCCAGTACGCGGCCGCGCAGCGGGTGCTCGCCGGCCGCTACGCGTGGTTCGAGGAAGGCGTGCTCGACCCCGCCGGCGACGGCCCGATGATGCCGGCGCACGCCCGGCCGGACGGGACGTCGGTCCCCGTGCAGGCGGCGGCCGCGCCGTAGGGGCTGCCGGGTGGCGGCGCGCACCGGGCGACCGGACCGGTCCCCGGTGCCCGGCGGGACATGACCCCGGGGACCGGCTCCCGGCCGGCCGGAGCAGCAGCCGCCCGGGCCCTGGCACGGCTGCGGCGACGCGACCCGTCGCTGGCCGCCGTCCGGCGGGCCGGCCGGGTGACCGTCGCCTCCTGCGCCGCGTTCTACTCCTGCCGGTACCTGCTCGACGCCCCGGTCGCTGCCGTCTACGGGGTCTTCGCCGCGGTCGCGCTCGGCAGCCTCTCCGAGGTCACGGGACGGCCGGCGGAGCGCACCCGGGTCCACGCCGGCAGCCTCGTGGCCGGCGCCGTGCTGGTCACCCTCGGCACCCTGCTCGCGGTCACCACCTGGACGGCGGTCCTCGGCATGCTGGCGGTGGGGTTCCTCGTCGCCTTCGCCGGCGTCGGCGGGCCGCGGGTGGCCGGCGTGGTCAGCGGGCTGCAGCTGTTCTACGTGCTGCCGTGCTTCCCGCCGTACGCGCCCGGCACGCTCGGCCAGCGGTTGCTCGGGATCGGGCTGGGCATCGCGCTCCTCGCCGTCGCCGACCGGGTGCTGTGGCCGGCCCCGGCGCCGGCGGACCCCGCCGCCCGCCTGGCCGACGCCGCGGGGCGGGTGGCCGCGTACGCGCGGGTGCTCGCCCGCGAGCTGCGGGGCGGCGGCGGGGCGGGGTCGTCCGCGCCGCGGGCCGCCGCGGCGGACGCCGTGGCGGCCCTGCGGCTGAGCGCGCTGCCGGTCGCGGAACGGCCGCTCGGGCCCGGCGTGCGCGACCGGTGCCTGGTGCGGGCCGCGGCGGCGCTCCGCGTGGTCGCCGGCCGCCTGGGCGTGCTCGCGGACGCGTGGCCCGCCGGCGGGCGGCAGGCGCACCCCGCCACCGCGCAGCTGGTGGCGGCCGTCGGGGACGCCGTGGCCGCGGCGGGGGCGGCCCTGCGCGGCGCCGGGCCGCCGCCGTCGACCGGCCCGCTCGAGGCCGCGCTCGCCGCCCTCCGCGCGTGGCGCGGGCAGCAGCTGCCGGCGGTCGCCGTCGACCCCCCGGCGCTGCGGGCCGGCGTGGGCGCCGTCGCCGTCGCGGAGGCCGCCCGGAGCCTGGTGCTGACCGTCCGCGGCGTGGTCGGTGCCCCCGTCGCCGATCCGGGCGACGTCCCCGTCGACCTCTGGTTCCTCACCGCCTCCCGGGGCCGGCTGTGGTGGCAGCGGCTGCGCACGCACCTGACCCCGCGGTCGGTGTACCTGCAGAACGCGGTGCGGCTGGCGCTCGGCCTCGCCGCGGCCCGCGCCGTCGCCGGGGTCCTCGACCTCGCGCACGGCTTCTGGGTGCTGCTGGCGACGCTGAGCCTTATGCGGACCAGCGCGGTCGCCGACCGCTCGGTGCTGGCCCGCGCGGTGGCCGGCACCGCCGTGGGCGCGGTCGTCAGCGGGGTGGCGCTGTTCCTCGTCGGCGGGGACACGGCGGTCTACGCGTGGGCGCTGCCGGTCCTGATGGGGGTCTGCCTGGCGGCCGGCCCGCTGTTCGGGGTGGCGGCGGGGCAGGCCGGGTTCACCGTCGTCGTCGCCCTGCTGTTCGCCCAGGTGGGGCCGGCGAGCTGGCGCATCGCCGCGGTCCGCTTCGAGGACGTCCTCGTCGGCGGACTCGTCGGCATCCTCATCGGCACCGCGGTGTGGCCCCGCGGGGGGCGGGGGGAGCTGGTCCGGGCCGCCGGGGAGTGCCTGCGGGCGGGTGCGGCGGAGGTCGTGGCCGTCGTCGGCCAGCTGACCGGGGCGGGGCCGGCGCCCCCGACCGCGCTCGGCCGGCTGTCCGGGCTGCTCGACCACACCTACGCGCAGTACCGGTCCGAACCGGCCCGGCCGGGAGCCCGGGTGGACTGGCTGGCCGTGCTCGGCGTGGTGCACCGCCTCGACCACTACGCCCGGACCCTGCGGTCCCGGTACCCCGCGGCCGGGGCACCGCCCTGGCTGCGGCCCACCGCGCAGCTGCGGACCGCGGCCGCGGACGTCGCCGCCGGCTACCGGGGAGCGGCGGCCGCCCTCGACGCCGGCCGGGTGCCCTCGGGCCGGCCGGCCGTGCGGGTGGACCCGGTGCCCCCGGAGGAGCTCGCCGCGGCCCCGGACGACGCGCTGCGCCTGCTCGACACCTGGGGCTGGCTGCTGACGACGGCGGACGACCTGGCCGGCGTCGGCCGCGCCCTCACGCCCGCCACCCCGGCCGCGGCGGCGCCCCGTCAGCGCTCGAAGCGGTAGTGCAGGACGACCGTCCCCCGGCGGGACCAGGCCGTGCTGTGCGCCGCGAGCCGGTGGTACAGGCGCAGCAACGGCGGGAACAGGGCGACCTCGGGCTCCCGGCTGAGCAGGATCTCCCGGACCAGGTGCAGGCGCGGGGCCCAGCGTTCGAGCTCGTGCGGGTCGTCGAGGCCGGGGAACCGGAGGAGCCCGGAGACCGCCCTCGTGCCGGGCACGAGCCGGGTCGCCCGCAGAGCGAAGCGGGAGTAGCTGTTGAAGGCGATCTCCCCGGAGGGGAAGTGGCCGGTCAGCCGGTCGAGCAGGGAGGTCACCTCCTCCCGGTCGAGGAACCCGACCAGGCCGTCGGCGACGACCACCGCCGGCCGGCCGGACGGGACGGCGTCCAGCCAGTGCCCGTCCCGCACGTCCGCGGCGATCGTGCGGGTCCGCGCGCGGGCGGGCACCACGGCGTCCCGGGCGGCGACGACGGCGGGCAGGTCGACGTCGAACCAGTCCACGGTGGGCGGCGGGGCGATCCGCGCCCACCGGGTGTCCAGCCCGGCGCCCAGGTCGAGCCCGACGGCGTCCGGGTGGCGGTGCACGAAGTCGAGCGCTATCTCGTCCAGGCGCTTGGCGCGCAGCGCGCAGCTGGTGACCAGGTTGGCGTCGACCCGGCTCCCGGTGGCGTCCGGGTCGAGTTCCCGGACGATCTCGTCCGCCAGGGTGTCCCCGAGGATCGGGCGCGGCGAGCGGGCGTCCGCCGCCCGGGAGCGGAGCGTCACGAGGAGGCTCTCCTCCAGCGGCGTGAAGGCCGGGAGGGTGGTGACCATCGGATCGGCTCCTCGGGACGTCGTGCCCGCCGGTGGTCCACGGCCTGGGGCCCGTGCACCGGCATCCCCGCTCCGCGCGTCCCAGCCAAGCCCTCCGGGAGCGCGCCGCTCCAGGGCACTTCGTCCCGGGCACGCCCGGGGCCGAGCCCTCGGACCACCGGGAGCGCGGGCCTGTTCCGGCGGAGGTGCCGGTGGGAGCATCGCTGCGTGCCCGAACGGCGCGCCCGGTGCGCTGTCGCGCTCGTCGTGCTGGTCGCCGCGGCCGCGTGCGGGTCGGCCGACGAGGCCGCAGGAGGCGCGTCGCCGACCGGCGCGCCGCCGAGTGTGGGCCGGGACGAGCCGTGGATCGTGTTCCAGGGCGTCGAGCTCGGCCTCACGCTCGCGCGCCCCGGCGGATCCGGCGTGCACACCATCCTCGACGGGGAGACGCTGCACCCCGACTGGTCGCCCGACGGCGCCGAGATCGCCTACGTCGACGCCGAGGACGGCCCCGGCCAGGTCTGGGTGACCGACGTCGCGGGCGAGCAGCCCCGGCCGCTGCTCGAGTCCTCCCCGGCCGGCCTCGAGGACCTCTACTGGGAGAACCCGGCGTGGTCCCGCGACGGTGCGCGCATCGCGATGGTCGGCTACGACGGCGACCCGAACGAGACAGCACCCGCCCGGTCCGTCCTCGCGATCGTCGACGTCGCCACCGGCGAGCTCACCGTCGCCGGCGAACTCGCGCGCGCCGACGGCCGGCTGCACAGCTTCCCCCGCTGGTCGCCCGACGGGGACGCACTCGTCATGAACGTCGACCACTTCACCGGCGAGGTCTGGGACGGTTCCACCGTCGCGGTGAGCCGTTCCGGCGACGGCGGCTGGAGTCCGCCGGCGGCCATCACCGAGGTCGGCCCGTTCGCGAGGGTCGACTGGCACCCCGACGAGGACCTCATCGTGTTCGGCGACCACGACATCGGCGGCGAGCAGGACACCGACGAGCCGACGAACCTGTTCACCATCCGGCCGGACGGCACGGAGCGGCGCCCGGTCACGGACTTCGGTCCCGGCGAGGAGCGGGCCTCCCAGCCGACCTGGACGGCCGACGGCCGCATCCTCTTCACCTACGTGACCGGGGACGGCGACCTCGACCGGGCCGTCGCGCAGATCGACGCCGACGGGTCGGATCTGGAGGTCCTCCTCGAGCCCGAGCTCGTCGGCCCGGGGAACCGGCCGCACCCGCGCCTCCGCCCGGTCCCGGTCGGGGCGGAGTGAGCGCCGCCGGGCGCACCGGCGTCCGCGCGAGGCCGCTGGTCCGTCGGCTGCCCGCTACCGGGCCAGGCGCAGCGGCGGTGCGGCGGGGGCGGGGCCGTCGGCCGCCGCCGATCCTCCGGGGAGGAGGACGAGCGCGGGACGGGACGCGGTCGCCCGAGGTCCCCCGAGCCGGGCCCGGAGGGAGGCGTTCGGGTAGCCGGAGGGCAGCCGGTGGCACCGCTCGGGGGAGGGTGGTGGCGCCGGGGGAGTGCCGGGGTGCTGTGCCAGGTGGACGTAGCGGATGCCGTCCGCGGGGTCGTAGGTCCTCACCTCGTCCTCACCTCCTCCCGGATCCCGCCGACGCGGTGCCCGGGGTGTGCGGTGCTGACACCTGCGGTGTGATCCGGACAGGCACAGTGTCGTCCCGGGGTGTGACAGGACCGGACGTCGCTGCAACGGCTGCCCGGCCGCCCGGACGGCGCGGTCAGCGCGCCAGGAAGTGGACGCCGAGCCAGGCCCACGCCAGCAGCACCGTCAGCCGGCCGGGGGTGGTGCGCATCGCCGCACCGAGCGCCTGCGCCAGGGGAGCGGGGGAGCCCCTCCGGCGGGCGGAGGCCTCCAGGGACAGACCGGCGGCCAGGAGCAGCACGACCGCCGTGACGGATCCCGCGGTGCCGGTCACGACCGCTCCGGAGGGACCGCGGGCCGGGTCAGCAGCCAGGCACCGGCCGCCAGCCACCCCAGGGTCGCCGCCGCCCGTGCGGCCGGGTGCGCGAGCAGCGGGTCGGCGAGGTCGCTCAGGGCCGGCAGGTCGCCGTCGAGGAGGGCGGCCGCCTCCCACGCCAGGGCCGCGGCCAGCCAGGCGAGCCAGGGCAGGGCCCGGCGGCCGACCCGCGGGGCGGCCGCGCCGGCGCGCGCGGCCAGCCCGGCCGCCGTCGCCAGGAGGCCGGTGCCGCCGACGGCCAGCAGCGCGCCGGTGGACAGCTCCCCGGACACGGGAACGGCGGCGGTGCACCCGGCGGCCACGACCACGGCCGCGACCTGGCGGGTGCGGGAGGGGTATCCCACCGGTGCATGCTCGCCCATCCCGGCGCCGGGCAGCGCTCAGCCGACCACCCAGGTGTCCCTGGCGCCGCCGCCCTGCGAGGCGTTGACCACCAGCTCGCCCTCGGTCAGGGACACCCGGGTGAGGCCGCCCGGGAGCACGGTCGTCTCGTCGCCGGCGCAGAAGGTCTACGGCCGGTAGTCGGCGTGCCGCGGCACGAGCGCGCCGTCGACGACCGTGGGGTGGGTCGACAGCGCCACCGGCTCCTGGGCGATCCACTCCCCGGGGTCGGCCAGGACGGCGGCGCGGGCGTGCTCGAGCCGACCGGCGTCCGCGCGCGGGCCGATGACCACGGCGGGGGCACCAGGTTCCGCGCGGCCAGCGCGAAGGCCGGCAGCGACGGCGTGCGCACGTCGTCCTCCAGGACGACGAGCCGCCCGTCGGCGCCGCGGACCAGGTCGGGCCCGGCCATGCCGATCCAGCGCCGCGGCGGCGGCAGGCCCGGGGCCAGGTACCGGTTGCTGTCGAGCACCGCGGCCGGGACGACGCCGGCGCGCACCGCCTCGCGCGGACCGTGGGCGTCGGCGGCGAGGGCCTCCAGCGCGCGCAGCCGCTGGGTGGGGCCCGCGGACACCTCCTCCCCCTCGGACCGCTCGAGCACCCGCGGCACCGGGTCGACCGTGAAGAGGTGCGCCTCGCCGGCGGTTCGCCGCGAGGAGGTCACCGATGGCCTGACGCGGACCTCACGGCCCTGACCCACCTCGCCGGTCGGGCGGCCCCCGACGAGCTGCCCGGCCTCGGCGCCCGGCTGCGGCAGGCGCACGGGTACCTCGCTGCCGGCCGCCTGGAGGCGGGCACCGCGGACGACGCCCTCCCGGTGTGACGCGACGCCGGCCGATCGCGGGTTCGCGACGGTCGGTGGTGCCGTCCGGGGCGAGCGGGCGCCCTCGGGGCAGCGGGACGCCGGGCCCCGGGTCAGCCCGGCCAGGGTGGGTCGCGAGGGTCGGGGAGCCGAGCAGCTCGCAGGCGAGGCACCGGGCACCGGCGAGGACGGCCTCCCAGCGCAGGTGCAGCCGCTCGAGCTGCTGTGGGGGGAACGCGTCGCACAACGAGGCGCCGTCCCCGTCGACCAGGTGGAGGCGATCGCCCGGGAGCTCCGCCCGGATCGCCCGGGCCACCGGGAAGAGGGAGGGGTGGGGCCGGACGGCCGCGGCGACCTGCCGGTCGAGGAGGGCCGGGCTCGGGGTGGGGGTCAGCATCGCGCCATCCAGTCGACATCTGAACGACGTCGCCGTGGACCGGAGCGACCGGGCTCCGCCGGGGACCGGGGCGGAGGGCCACTGAGCGGCCGTCTCCGAGGCTAGCCACCCTCCCGGCGTCGTGCCACGCGACCGGCAGATGGCCGGGGGACGGGTCGGCGGACCGCCGGCGTCAGGGGGACAGCCCGAGCGTGACGACCGCGGCCGCGACGTCCTGCAGGGACGCGTTGTGGTCGCGGGCGTGCTTGCGCAGGACCGAGAACGCCTCCTCGACGGAGATCCTGCGCCGTTCCGCGAGCATGCCCTTGGCCTGCTCGATGACGACCCGGGAGGTCAGGGCGGTCTCCAGCTGCTCGTTGAGCTCGGCCAGCCGCTCCTGCGCCTGCCGCCGCTCGGTGACGTCCCGGATGTTGCAGATCCGGGCCCGGACCGCGGGGTCGTCGAGCAGGTCGGTCACGACCATCTCGACGTGCCGCCAGGAGCCGTCGGGGCAGCGGAGCCGGCACTCCAGCGTGCGGGGCTCCTCGTCCCGCTCCCGGGCGGGCGGCCGCACCGCGGCCGGCCGGTCGTCGGGGTGCACGAGGTCCCACAGGTGCATCCCGAGGACGCGGTCCTGGGGCCAGTCGAACAGCCGGGTGAAGGCCGGACTGGCGTACGAGACGGCACCGCTGCGGGACAGGACGAGGACCGCGTCGGACGAGCGGGCCAGCAGCGGGCGCAGGGCGTTGCCCACGTCCGTGGACACCCCCACGATCCCGACGAGGCGGCCGTCGTCGTCCCGCACGCCGACGTCGGTGACGAGCGCGGAGAGGGTCGAGCCGTCCTTGCGGACGACGGTGAAGCCGCCGGACCAGGGCCTGCCCTCGCGCAGGGACCGCATGATCTCCTGGCCCTGTTCCTGCCCGGACTCGGGAACCGTCACCTCCGCGATGTCGCGGCCCAGGATCTCCCGGGCGGTCCAGCCGTACAGCTGCTCGGCCGCGGGGTTCCAGTGGACGATGCGGCCGTCGAGGTCGGTGGCGATGACCGCGTGACCCAGGGCGCGCAGCAGGCGGTCGGCATCCGCCCAGTCGGTCGTCACCGCAGCGGCGGCGGAGTCCTCGTCGCGGGCCACACACCACCACCCGATCGGATCGGCGGGCCGGCTCTCCCGCCCGGGAGAATCGTGCTGCAGCCGTCCGTTCCCGGCAAACCGCCGATCCGTTCCGCGCGGCACCGCCGGCCGGCGCGGTGGCCGCCGCCTGCCGGGCCGCCGGCGTGCCGCGGGTGCCGCTGGCCGACCGGCACGGGCCGTCGCCCGCCACCCGGGGGCGGTGGCCGACTGGCTCGACCGGCACGGTCCCCGGCAGGCTCGGGAATACGGTCCGCTGACACGCCGAGGAGGCCCCCGTGATCGACGACGTCGTCGCCCGCTGGCACCGCTACATGGAGGACCATGCGCCGGGCGCCCTCGACGAACTCCTCGCCGACGACGTCGTCTTCTGGTCGCCGGTGGTGTTCACGCCGCAGGAGGGCCGGGCGATCACCACCCGCTACCTGGAGGCGGCGGCCGACGCGCTGGCCGGTGAGGGCCCCGGCGGCGCCTTCCGGTACACGAAGGAGGTCGTCGCGGGCGACACCGCGGTCCTCGAGTTCGAGACCACCGTGGCGGGCCGGTACGTCAACGGGGTGGACATCCTGCGCTGCGACGACGCCGGGCGGATCGTCGAGTTCCGCGTGATGATCCGCCCGCTGCAGGCGATCCAGGCCGTCCACGAGCAGATGGGCCGGCGTCTGGCCGCGGGCTCGTGACGGACGCCGGCCGGTGAGCGGCTTCGACCTCGCACTCCCGCGGCGGGTGCTGTTCGGCCCCGGGCGCGCGGGCGACCTCGCGGACGTGCTGCCCACCCTGGGACGGCGGGTGCTGCTCTGCACCGGGCGGGACCCCGCGCGCCACCGGTCGCTGCTCGGCGGGCTCGACCCGGTCACCGTCGTGCCGGTCCCGCACGAGCCGACGGTCGACGCGGTGCGCGCGGCGGCCCGGGCGGCGCGGGACGCCGGCGTCGACGTCGTCGTCGCGATCGGCGGCGGGAGCGTGCTGGACACCGGCAAGGCCGTCGCCGCCCTGCTCGGCAACGGCACCGACCCGCTCGACCACCTGGAGGTCGTCGGCCGCGGGCTGCCCGTGGAGCGGCCGGCCCTGCCCTCCGTCGCGGTCCCCACGACCGCGGGCACCGGTGCGGAGGTGACCGCCAACGCGGTGCTCGCCTCACCGGAGCACGGCGTCAAGGCGAGCATCCGCGGGCCGCACCTGCTCGCGACCGTCGCACTCGTCGACCCGCTGCTCACGCTGACCTGCCCGCCGGCGGTCACCGCCAGCAGCGGGCTCGACGCGCTCACCCAGTGCCTGGAGCCCTACGTCTCGCCGCAGGCCACCCCGGTGACCGACGCCGTCGCGGCCGCCGGGCTGCAGCGCGGTGCGCGGGCGCTGCGGACCGCCTACGAGGACGGCGGGGACCGGGCGGCCCGCGAGGAGATGGCGCTGTGCAGCCTGTTCGGCGGCATCGCGCTGGCCAACGCCAAGCTGGGGGCGGTGCACGGCGTCGCCGGCGTCGTCGGCGGCCTGGTCTCCGCACCGCACGGCGCGGTGTGCGCCGCCCTGCTGGCACCGGTGGTCGAGGTGAACGTCCGGGCACTGCGGGAGCGCGCGTCGGACTCGCCCGCGGTGGGCCGCTACGCCGAGGTCGCCCGGCTGCTGACCGGGCGGGACGACGCGACCGTCGAGGACGCGGTGGCCTGGCTGCGCGAGACGGTGGCCGCGCTCGGCGTGCCGCCCCTCGGGGCGCTCGGCCTCCGCCCCGCCGACCACGCCGAGGTCGCCGCGAAGGCCGCGCGCTCCAGCAGCATGCGCGGCAACCCCGTGGTGCTCACCGACGACGAGATCGGCACGGTGCTGCGCGCGGCGTCGTGACACACCGCCCCGGCCCGGATCGTCCGCCCCGGATGAGGTGGCGGCGGGCCGGCCGCGCTGGGGTCGGCACCTCGTCACGGATCCGCACCCCGGAGGAGCGCGGATGTCCCTCCCCAGCACGGACGTCGGCCGGACGGGCCGCGCGGCGGCGCGGCGCCGCCGCCCCGTCGTCCGGATCGAGCTGCCCCCGCGCCCGCCCCACCGGACCCCCGCGAGGGCCGCGGCCGACCTGGTCCCGCAGGTCCTGGCGGTGCTCGGTGACCTGCCCCGGTTCGTCGTCACCCCGCTGCTGCGCCCCTGGCACCGCAGGTGGGGGGCCACCGCGGGGGAGGTCGCCGCGCCGATGCCCGGCGACGACCTGCTGCCCCGTGCCCGGTACCGGTGCACCCGGGCCGTCAGCGTCGCCGCGCCACCCGAGGCGGTGTGGCCCTGGCTGGTCCAGGTCGGCTACCGCCGCGGCGGCTGGTACGCCGACGACCTGCTCGACAACCTCGGGTGGCCGAGTGCCCGGGAGGTCCGCCCGGAGCTGCAGGACCTCCACGTGGGCCAGCACCTGGCCTGGGGGCCCCGCGCCTCGGAGCGGTCGTCGTTCCGGGTCGAGAGCTTCGAGGCCCCGGAGTGGCTCTTGTGGCGGTCGCCCAACCGGACGTGGGCGTGGCGGCTGGTTCCGCTGGCCGGCGGCCGGACCCGGCTGGTCAGCCGGATGCGCGTCGTGTACGAGTGGTCGCGCCCCGGGTGGGTCCTGGGCACGGTGCTGCTGTGCGAGGTCGCCGACTACCCGATGATGCGGCGGATGCTGCTCGGGATCCGGGACCGGGCCGAGACCGTCCGGCGGGACGGGTCGCACCGACCGCCCGCGCGGGTCACCCTGGACCGGTGAAGGTACTGGTCACCGGTGCGTCGGGGTTCGTGGGCGGCCGGCTGGCCACCGCGCTGGAACGGGAGGGCCACGACGTCCGGGCCATGACCCGCCGGCCCGAGCGGTACGAGGGCGCCGGCAGCCCGGTCGCCGGGGACGTCGGCGACGAGGCGTCGCTCGAGGCGGCGCTCGGGGGGTGCGAGGTCGCCTACTACCTCGTGCACTCCCTGGGCGACCCCGACTTCGAGCGCAAGGACGCCGAGGCGGCACGCGCCTTCGCCCGGGCCGCCGCCGCGGCGGGCGTCGGCCGCATCGTCTACCTCGGGGGTCTGGGCCGGGACGCCGACCGGCTGTCGCGGCACCTGCGCAGCCGGCGCGAGGTCGAGCGGCTGCTGGGCGGCACCGGCGTGCCGGTCACCGTGCTGCGCGCGGGCATCGTCGTCGGCCACGGCGGGGTGTCCTGGGAGATGACCCGCCAGCTCGTGGCCCACCTGCCCGCCATGGTCACCCCCCGGTGGGTCAGCACGCGGACCCAGCCGATCGCGGTCGCCGACGTCGTCCGGTACCTGGTCGGCGTCCTCGACGCGCCGGAGGCGGAGGGCCGGGTGTTCGAGGTCGGGGGCCCGGAGGTGCTCACCTACCTGCAGATGCTCACCCGCGTCGCCGACGTCCAGAACCGGCACCTGTTCGTCGTCCCCGTGCCGCTGCTCAGCCCGCAGCTGTCCTCGCGTTGGCTGGCCCTCGTCACCGACGTCGACGTCGCCACCGGCCGGTCGCTCATCGACTCGATGAGCAACGAGGTGGTCGTCACCGACGACGCCGTCCGCTCGGTCGTCCCCTTCGAGCCGATGGACTACGACCACATGGTGCTCACCGCCCTGGTCGAGCGGGCGCGCGAACGCCGGCGACAGGTCGGGGAGCGGCGCGGCGGATGGCTGAGCCGCGGAGCCCGGCGGTGACGCGCCGCCGGGCCGTCCGGGCCCTGGAGGCCGGGATCCGGCGGGTGGCCGGGCCGCTGCTGCGGCAGGTGCCGCGGGACCACCGGGAGACCGACGCCGCGTTCCGGCGTCGCCGGCGGGTCACCGGCGCGGTCGCGGTGGCCGGCGCATCACTGCTGGGGGTGTCGCTGTCCACGCCGCCGGGCTCCCCGCGGTTCTACGGGCTGACCCTCGGGGTCGCGGGCACCTGGGTGGCCGGGGGGCTGGCGTCCGGGCCGCTGCACCTGGGCCGGATGTTCGGGCCCGGGGACCGGCTGCAGCGGCCGCTGCTCACGCCGGTCGTCTCGGGGGTCGCCGCCTTCGGCGCGTTCTACGCCGCGGCGCTGGTCGCCCGGCGGATCCCGGTGCTGGAGCGGGCGATCGGCTCGGTGCTCCGCTACGCCGACCAGGGGTCGGCCCCGCTCGTGGCGACCACCACGCTGGCCAACGGCGTGGCGGAGGAGGTGTTCTTCCGCGGCGCGCTCTACGCGGCGGCCGGCGCCGAGCGCCCGGTGCTGGTCTCGACGGCGGTCTACGGCCTGGCCACCGTCGCCACCCGCAACCCGGCGCTCGTGCTGGCCAGCCTGCCGATGGGGCTGCTGTTCGGGATCCAGCGCAGGATCACCGGGGGGATCCAGGCGCCGGTGCTCACACACGTGGTGTGGTCCAGCCTGATGCTGCGCTGGCTCCCGCCGCTGTTCGCCGACCGCCTCGCGGCGGAGGAGCGGCCACCGTCGGCCTGACGGCGACCGCCCGGGACGCCGCGTGCCGGACGGGCCGGGACGCGGGCGCACCGCGGGCGGGGCCGGTCAGCTCTTGGTCCTCCGCGGGTGCATGAGCCGCTCCATCTGGGCGGCGGCCCGCTGCTTCTCCTTGCGCTCGCTGCGCTTGGCCTTCACGGCCTTGCCCGACTTCTTCGTGGAGTGGTCGTCGTGGGGCGACTTGTCGGCCATCGGAGTGCTCCCTCGTCGACGGCGGGACGACTCTCTCTACCGCCGGTCGCCCGGCCGCGCCAGGGAGTCCGGCGCGTCCGCTCGAGTCGTTCCCGGCAGGGCTCAGCGCGGCCAGCGCACCTCGATCCGGGTGACGGAGACCTCGACCCACGACCCGGTGGGGCGTGTGGACAGCGCCTCCCGGGCCGCCTGCTCGAGCACGTGGCGTGCCGCCTCGGCGGCCCGGGCGGTGACGGCCGCCGCGACCGCGAACGCCGAGGCGGTGACCAGTGACCCGGCGGTCGTGCCGCGGGTCAGCGCCGGGAGCAGGGACCGCACCGCGGCCGGCAGCGGGCTCCGCGGTGCACGGCGACGGGGCACGCGGCTGCCGTCCGCCCGGTAGATCTCGCTCGGCTCGATCGGCTGCTGCCCGTCCACGGCGTCCCCTCTCATCACCGGCGCCCCATCCTCCCACCGGGCGCTCCCCGCGACGAGCGGTCCCGTGCGGGGAGCGGACGCCACGGCCGCGGGGCGGTGCGCTGACCCTGCGGCGCTGCCGGGATCTCGCGGGGACGAGAGAGGTCCCGAACGCGGAGCGGGTCCCTACGCTGGTGTCGTGGGCAACATCGGCAAGGAAGTCCGCCGCATCGAGGTCCTGCCCGTGCCCGAGCCGCCCCTCGAACCGGCCGCACCGGAGCGACCCGAGCCGCCCCGGACCCCGTCGCCCGTGAAGTAGCGGCGGTGGATCCCTACGGTGGCTTCGAGCCACGTGTGGGACAGATCAGAGCGCTGCGCACCTTCCGGATCGGTCCGGACGGTGCCCTCTACCCGCTGTTCTCCGACGAGCCGTGGCACGACGGCGCCAACCAGGCGCGCTGCCTGAGCAGGGACCGCCCGCCGCACCCCAGCCCGGCCCCGGACTGCACGTGCGGCTTCTACGCCTTCGGCGCGGAGCAGTGGACCGGTGACCAGCCGCGCAGCCGCCACGTCCTCGCCGTGGTCGCCTGCTGGGGTCACGTCATCGCGGGGACCCGTGGTCTGCGGGCCGAGTACTGCCGGATCGAGGCCCTGTGGCTGTCGGGTGCCGTGCCCGGGGACCTCACCCAGCGGGTCCGGCGGAAGCACCCCTCCGTGGCGGTCTACGAGAACCGGTCCCGGATGGTCGCGGAGCACCCGCCCACCGAGCTGGACTGCTACGAGCGGCCGGGCCGGGGGAGTGGCCGCCCCGCCGGACGGCTGTGGTGGTCGGCGGCGATCGCGGCAGCCGTGCTGGGTGTCCTCCCGGCGGACTGGCTCGGGGGAGCCGACAGCGCCGCACTCCTGACGGTCGTCCTGGGCGCGGCCTTCGGGGTGGGCGCGCTGCCCCTCGCCCGGCACGGCGTCGACGTCGACGGGTCCGGCCGGCACCTGCTGTGCCTGGCGACCTCGATGTGGCTCTTCGCCTCCTTCCTGGGTCCTCTCGGCGCGGTGTTCGTGCGGCTGCCCCTGCTGCAGGCGGCGTCGATCGTCGGGCTGCAGCACGTGTGCCTGCTCGTCGAGGGCCGCCGCATACCGGCGCAGATCCCCTGACCGCACGACCGCCGGCCGGGTCGGCGCCGCGCCGTCGCGCCGCCCGTCACGCCTGCTGGTCGGCGGGCTCGCGCGCGGCGGGAGGCTCCGGGGTCCGCGGCCGCGGCGCCGGCCCGGCCGTGACCGCCCGTCCCGCCGCCCGCAGGGCCTCCTCGGCCTCGGCGACGAGGCGGGCGACCAGCTCCCGGGCCGGGACGACGTCGTGGACGAGCTGGACCGACTGCCCGGCGAACGGGAGCAGGTCGTGGCCGCCGCCGGCCCGCACGCGGGCGCGCAGCTCGTGCCCCACGCGCTCGGGGTCGACCGTCTCCGGCGCCCGCTGCAGGCGGGAGACCAGCTCGGTCCGCAGCGCCCGCGGCGCGTACGGCTCCCCGATCTGCGGGAGGGTGAACCGGGGCATCACCCGCTCGCTGTGCGGGACCTTGACCGCGTCGGTGGCGTCCGCGGCCACGATCCGGTCCTTCCACTCCTGGTCGACGCCCATCTCGGGGGTGGCGAGGAAGCGGGTGCCCAGGCTCGCGCCCTGAGCGCCGAGCGCGAGCGCGGCGGCCAGGCCCCGGCCGTCGGCGATGCCGCCGGCGGCGACCACCGGCACGTCCCCGGCCAGGTCGACGACGGCCGGCACGAGGACCAGGGTGCTGACCCAGCCGGCGTTGCCGCCGGCCTCCGTGCCCTGGGCGACCAGCACGTCGGCACCGGCCTCCAGCGCGGCCTCCGCGGCCCGCACGTCGCCGACCGCCTGGATCCAGCGGATCCCGGCGTCGTGCGCGCGGGCGACGAGTTCGGCGGGGACGCCCATGTGGAAGCTGATCGCCGCGGGCGCGAACTCGAGCGTGGCCGCGAAGGCCTCCGGGTCGAACGGCCGCCCGGTGTGGTTGACCGCGAAGGGGCGGTCGGTGCCCTCCCGCACCCGCTGCCACTGCGCGCGCAGCTCCGACGGCCGGCGCAGCGCCGTGCCGAGGCTGCCGAGGGCGCCGGCCCGGCAGGCCTCCACCGCCAGCGCCGTCTCGTCCCAGGGGCCGAACGGCGCGACCACCACCGGCACGGAGACGTCGAGCAGGTCGCACAACCGGGTCCGCAGCATCGCGAGCTCCAGGACGAGGACGGGACACGGAGTGTGGCCCCCGGCGGTCGACGGGGCCAGGGTGCCGTGCGCGCCGCGGGCCGAGGTGTCCCGGGTGCCCGGCAGAGGGGAACCTTGGTCCCTGTCGCGCGCCCCCGTCGTCCCGACACTGGTCCCATGACCACCACAGCAGCTCCGGTCAGCGACGGGGCCGTCGCCGGACTCCGAGCCGCGCTGCACGGCGACGTCGTCACCGCCGCAGACGCCGGGTACGACGAGCACCGGAAGCTCTGGAACGGGTCGATCGACGGACGTCCCGCCGTCATCGCCCGGTGCACGGGCGCGGACGACGTGCGGGCCGCCATCCGGTTCGGCCGCGAGCAGCAGCTGCCGATCGCCGTCCGGAGCGGGGGGCACAGCTTCCCGGGGCTGTCCACCTGCGACGGCGGCCTGGTGATCGACCTCCGGCGGATGAACGGCGTCCGGGTGGACCCGTCCTCACGGGTGGCGGCCGTGCAGGCCGGGGTGCTGCTGGGAGCGCTGGACGAGCGGACCCAGGAACACGGGCTGGTCGTGCCGGCCGGCATCGTCTCCCACACCGGCCTGGCCGGGCTGACCCTCGGGGGTGGCATCGGCTGGGTCATGCGCCGCTACGGCCTCACCGTCGACTCCCTGCTGTCGGCGGACCTGGTGACCGCCGACGGCGAGGTCGTCCGGGCCGGCGAGGACGAGAACGCGGAGCTCTTCTGGGGGCTGCGCGGCGGCGGCGGCAACTTCGGGGTGGTCACCGACTTCCGCTTCCGCCTGCACCCCCTGGGGCCGCAGGTGCTGGCCGGGGCGACCTTCTGGTCCATGGACGACGCGGAGCGGGTCCTGCGCTCCTACCGCGACTGGGCGGCCGAGGGTCCCGACGAGCTGATGACGATCGTCGTCCAGCGGCTCGCCCCGCCCCTGCCCGTGGTCCCGCCGGAGCTGGTCGGCCGGCCGGTGGTGGCGGTGGCCGCCTGCTACGCCGGCGACGTCGAGGAGGGGCAGCGGGTCCTGGCGCCGATGCGGGGTCTCGGGTCGCCGGTGCTGGACGTCGTGGCGCCCAAGCCGTTCGTGGCGCACCAGCAGATGTTCGACCCCTCGTTCCGGCCCGGCTGCTGGTACTCCGTCCGCTCCTGCGACGTCGCGGCGCTGAGCGACGACGTGATCGACGTCGTCGTCGAGCACGGCCGCCGGATCTCGTCGCCGCTGAGCAGCGTGGCCCTGTGGCAGATGGGCGGGGCGGTCGCCCGGGTCCCGGACGACGCCACCGCCTTCAACGGCCGGTCCGCCGGCTTCACCTTCAACATCAACGGGAACACGGCGGGTCCGGACGGGTTCGAGGAGCAACGCCAGTGGGCGCGTGACTACTGGACGGCCCTGGCCCCGTTCCACACCGGCGTCTACGTCAACTTCCTCATGGAGGAGGGGCAGGCCCGCGTGCGGCAGGCCTACGGGGAGGCCAAGCTCCGGCGACTGACCGCGCTGAAGCGGGCGTACGACCCGACGAACGTCTTCCGGCGCAACCAGAACATCGACCCGGGATGACGTGGCGCCCTGGCCGGTGACGCCACGGCCGACGGCCCCGCCGGGACGCCGACGAGCGTGGACGGTGATCAGGCGACGGCCGTCGGTGAGGCGCCTCGTATCCTCCGCCGGCATGCGGACCCCGGCGGCGGTCGACTCGGTCTGGAGCTGGGTGATGGTCGCCGCGGCGTTCGCCGCGATGTTCGCCTCGTTCGGGATCGCCTACTCCTTCGGCGCGTTCCTCGAGCCGATGGCGGAGGAGTTCGGTGCGGGTCGCGGCGCCACGTCGGTCTTCTTCGCCCTCACGTCGCTCACGTACTTCGGCCTGGGCGCCCTCAGCGGCGTCGCGGTGGACCGCTACGGCCCCCGGCGGGTGCTGCTCGTGGGTGGGATCGCGCTCGGCGCCGGGCTGGCGGCGACCTCGCGAGCCGGTGAGCTGTGGATCGGACTGGTGACCTACGGCCTGGGGGTCGGGATCGGGGTGGCCTGCGCCTACGTCCCGATGGTGGCCGTCGTCGGCGGGTGGTTCGAGCGGCGCCGGACGCTCGCCATCGGGGTGGCGGTCACCGGGATCGGCCTGGGCACCCTCACCGTCGCGCCGCTGGCCGCCGCGCTGATCGACGAGCTGGGGTGGCGGCGGACCCACCTCGTGCTCGGGGCGGTCGGCGCGGCGGTGCTCCTGGTCTGCGCCGCGGTCGTCGCCCGCCCTCCGGTACAGGCCGGGCCGGCGGCGCTGACGCTGGCGGAGGCGGTGCGGAACCGCGACTACCGGCGGCTGTACCTGGCGTCGGGCCTCCTGTCCGTCGCGCTGTTCGTCCCGTTCGTGCACCTGCCCGGCTCCGCCGAACAGGGCGGGGCCGACCCGGTGGCGGCCGCGGCGCTGGTCGGGGTGATCGGTGCCGCGAGCACCGCCGGCCGGCTGGTGCTCGGGGCGGTCGCCGCGCGGACCGGTGCGTTGCGCGCGTTCCGGTGGTGCTTCCTGACGATGGGCGCGAGCTTCGCGCTGTGGGGCCTCGCAGGCGGGTACGGCGTGCTCGTCGCCTTCGCCGTCGTGCTGGGGATCGGCTACGGCGGCTTCGTCGCCCTCGGGCCCGCGGTGGTCGCCGAGCGGTTCGGCACCACCCGCCTGGGTGGGCTGCTCGGGGTGCTCTACACGAGCGCCGGGATCGGGTCCGCCGTGGGAGCGCCGCTCGCCGGGGCGGCCGTCGACGCCTCCGGGTCCTACGCGCCGGCCATCGCCGGGTGCCTCGTCCTCGGGCTCGCCGCCTGGCTGACCACGCTCAGCGTGGCTCGCTGACGAGCACCGCGGCGCGCCGTCCGTGCCCGCCGGGGGCGGGAGAGCCCTACCGTCCGGCGCATGGCCCGGCGGTCGGCGCTCGTGACGGTCGCCTCGGCCCAGCGGGTCGCCCAGCTGGCCGGGCACGGGTCGCCCTGCGGCGGCGGCGGCACGTCGACGTGCCGTTCCTGACGGGCAGTCCCGACCACCTCGTCTGACGCTGGGCTACCTGAGCGAGCGGTGCAGCCGCGTCCGGGTGAGCCCGGACGGCGTCGACCGGGTCGAGACACCGATCGTCGTCGCCGGGTGGGGCTGTGCGGCGGCGATGGCCGTCCTCGCCCGAGGGTGACCGTCCCCGGGGACACGGCGTGGGCCGTGGCTCCTCTCCAGCCCGCGACGCCGCGACGACGTGCCGTGCGACGAGCGCCGTCGCCGGCTCGCTGACAGGGTGGGCGACATGGCCAGCGTCCCTCCCGTCGTCGTGGTGACCGGTGCGAACGGTCTGGTGGGCGCCGCGGTGTGCCGGGCGCTGGCCGAGCGGTCGGCGCAGGTGCGCGCCGTGGTCCGCCGCGCCGGCGGCGTGCCCCCGCTCGACGGCGTCACCGAGCACGTCGGCGACTTCGCCGACGAGTCCCTCGCCCGCGCGGTGACCCGGGGCGCCGACGCGGTCGTCACGACGGTCCACCCGATGGGCTCGCCGCGGGAGGTCCAGCACCGGGTGGGCGTCGAGGGCACGGCGGTCGTCGCCCGGGCCGCCCGCGACGCCGGCGTCGCCCGGCTGGTGCACGTCTCCACCGCCGGGGTGTACGACCGCTCGGCCGGCGTCGGGGACGTCGCCGAGGACGGTCCCCTCCTGCCCGAGGGCAGCGGCGACTACCCCGACACCAAGAACGCCGCCGACGCCGCGCTGGCGCGGGTCGGCGGGCTCACGACGGTGCTGGTCCGCCCGCCGGCGATCACCGGCGCCGGCGAGACCTCGGTGTGGAACACGCTGCGCCCGCAGGCGATCCGCGACGGCGGTGCGCCCCGGGCCAACCCGTCGCAGACCTGGCCCTGGGTGCACGTCGAGGACCTGGCGGCCTTCGTCGCGGACGTCGCCACGGGTGCCGTCGCGACGTCCGAGGACCCGGAGCGGGGCCCCGTGGCCGGCGGCACGACCCCGGTGATCGTCGCGGGCGAGCCCGCGACGTGGCGGGACTACCTCGGCACGGTGACCGACGCGCTGGGCGTCGCCCCCGAGTGGACCGACGAGCCGGTGTGGACCGGGCGGCTGCGCACCGACCGCGCGCGGCGGTGGGGCTGGGTGCCCCGGGTCGGCCTCGCGCAGGCCCTGGACGAGCTGCGGCGGGGCCTGACGCCGCACGCGTGACCCTCAGCGCGGGGCGACGCGGAAGACCGGCCAGCCGATCTCGGTCCGCCAGGCCGACGGGTCGGGGGTGTCGCGCGGGCCCGTCAGGTAGGTCTCCCGCACCGGTCCGGCCACCGCGAGCGCGTTGGCCACCACCCAGGCGCCCAGCTCGCCGTACGTGACGTCGATGTCGTGGTGCTCGCCGACGTGGGTCGCGACGGCCAGCTCGACGGCCGGCAGGGTCACCGGGTGCACGCGGCCGCTGCGCGCGGGCCGCGCCGTCGGCCGGTACACGAGCACGTGCCCGCGGCCGGCCTCGAACAGCGCGTTGTCGTAGAGCCCGCCCCGCGGCCCGGCCGGTTCGCCGACCACCGCGTCCAGCTCGGCCACGGCGCCCGAGTACCAGCCGAGGACGTCGGCGTGGTCGACGTCGTCCTCGACCGCGGCCACCGTCGCCGCCGGGACCGCCCGCAGCTCGACGTCGAGCAGTGGCGGCTCCGGCCGCAGCAGCCGACGCAGGGAGACCACCGCGGCGCGGGTGCGGTCGAGCTCCGCCTCGAGCCGCCGCAGGTGGTCGGCGACGAGGCCGGCGCGGGCGCGGGGGTCGGGGGAGCGCAGGATGCGCTGGACGTCGGGCAGGGGGACGTCGAGCTCGCGCAGCCGGTGGATGACCTGGGCGGTCGGGATCTGGTCGGCGCCGTAGTAGCGGTAGCCGGTCGCCTCGTCCACGGTCGCCGGCTCCAGCAGGCCCGCGTCGTGGTAGCGGCGCAGGGTGCGCACGCTGAGGTGGGTCAGCCGGGAGAACTCGCCGATGGCCAGCACCGGAGCACTGTGCACCCTCCCCCGGGGGAGGGTCCAGCCGTTGACCCTCCCGCCCCGGGAGCACCCACCCTCGGGGCATGACCACCCCGACCAGCAGCCGGCCCGACCAGCTCCCGGGCCCGATCCGCGGGTACCTCGCCGCGCACGCGGCCCGCGATGCGGACGCCGCGCTGCGCGCCTTCACCCCGACCGCCGTGGTCGTCGACGACGGCACGACCTACCGCGGGACCGGCGAGATCCGCCGCTTCCTGACGCGGGCCGGCGCCCGGTTCAGCTACACCACCACGCTCGTCGCCACGGAACGCCCCGACGACACGCACTGGGTCGCCGTCCACCGCCTGGAGGGCGACTTCCCCGGCGGCGTCGTCGACCTCCGCTACCGCTTCGCGATGGACGGCGACCTCGTCGCGGAGCTGGTCATCGCCCCCTGATGACCGCCGTCCGGCGGTCACGCCCCGGCGCTCGGCAGGCTGTGCCAGGTGTCGTAGGCGACGGCGGCCGCGCCCTCGACGTCCCCGGCGGCGCAGAGCCGGATCAGCTCGTCGTGCCGGGTGACCGAGGCCCGGCCGCGGAGGGAGCCGAACCGCAACCGCTCCGCCCGGCGCACCGTGGGCGTGAACTGCTCGAGGACGGTCGCGAGCGCCCGGTTGCCGGTGATGCGCACCAGCACGCCGTGCAGCTCGTCGTCGACCCGGAGGGCGGCCTCGACGTCGCCGGAGTCGACGGCGGCGGCGAACCGGCGGTTGGCGTCGCGCATGGCGGCGAGGTCCGCCCCGGTGAGGACGGGGACGGCCTCGCGGACCGCGAGCCCGTGCATCGCCGCCACGACGTCGCGGGCGTCCCGGACCGCGCGGACGTCGAGCGGGCTCACGACCGTCGACCGGCCCGGCTGGGCCAGCACCAGCCCGCTGTGCGCGAGGCGCAGCAGGGCCTCGCGGACCGGCGTCCGGCTGACGCCGAGCCAGGCGGCGAGCTCCAGGTCCCGGAGCTGCTCGCCGGGGGCGAACGTGCCGTCGACGATCGCGTCGCGCAGGCGGCGGTAGACGTCGTCCCGCAGCAGCCTGCGGCCGACGCCGGGGTCGGTCGGGGGGATCGGCACGGGCGGACTCCCTGACGAGCCGGGCGCACCGGCGGGGAGCGGGACGGAACGAGGAAGCGCGGAAGGGGACCATCCTCGCCTCCACCAGTGAATGCAATATATCGAATACCGGTGGCGTTGACGGGGACGCGCACGGGATGTGCGACCGGAGGGGCGACGACGGAGCGCCCGCTGACCGAGAGGAAGCAGCCATGACCAGCAGCACGCTCGACACCCGCGCCGTCACGCCCACGGTGGTGCTCGTCCACGGGGCCTTCGCCGACTCGTCGAGCTGGAACGGCGTGATCGCCGAGCTCCGGCGGGACGGCTATCCGGTGATCGGGGTGGCCAACCCGCTCCGCTCGCTGGCCGGGGACGCCGCGCTCCTGCGCGACGTCCTGGAGAGCGTGGACGGGCCGATCGTCCTCGCCGGCCACTCCTACGGCGGCAGCGTGATGAGCGAGGCGGCCGAGGGGCACCCGCGGGTGAGGGCGCTGGTGTTCGTCGCCAGCTTCCTGCTCGACGAGGGCGAGAGCACCGGCGACCTGGCCGGGAGGTTCCCGGGCAACGAACTCGGGACGGCGCTGCGCCCGGTGCCCGTCCGCGGTCCCGACGGGCAGACCGCCGACGACCTCTCCATCGAGCAGGACGAGTTCCACGCGGTCTTCGCCGCGGACGTGCCGGCGGACGTCGCCGGGCTGATGGCCGTCACGCAGCGGCCGATCATCGGGGACGCCCTGGCGGACAAGGCGACGAAGGCGGCCTGGAAGACCATCCCGTCCTGGACCCTCGTCACGCGCCAGGACCTGGCCGTCCCGGCCGAGGCCCAGCGGTTCATGGCCGAGCGGGCGGCGTCGCGCACCGTCGAGGTCGACGCCTCCCACGCCGTGACCGTCTCCCGGCCCGACGTCGTCGCGCGGTTGATCGACGAGGCCGCCCGCGCGACCGCCGCCTGATCCCACGTCGACCGTCGCCGGGCCCGTTCCGCCGTCCGGTCGGAACGGGCCCGGCACCGGTCCGGCCCCGGCGGGACCGCGTCCGGGAGGGCGGCCTACCGACTGCCTTCCGCGGCGATGAGCTCGGCGACGTCGTCGGGCATCTGCGAGCAGTCGTCGTCGGTGCCCGGCTGGTCCTGGGCGAGCCCCTCGACGCCGGCGTCCTCGACCGGCTGGAAGCCCTTCTCGGCGATGTGCCGCGGCACCCGGTTCTGCGCGTTCATGACGTGCGAGCGCGACAGCCAGCCGAGGCCGTCGTCCACGCCGAAGTCGAGCCCGCCGCCCGGGGCTCGCTGGACGTGTCCCGGAGACGGCAGGAGCCCGACCAGCTGGACGGCCTGGTCCACGGACAGCGTGGACGGCGGGGTGTCGAAGTAGTACCAGCTGGCCGAGCAGATGCCGTAGACCTGCGGTCCGAGCTGGGCGTAGTTGACGTACAGCTCGAGCATGCGGCGGTCGTCGAGCACCAGCGCCAGCTCCGTCGACAGGCCGGCCTCGACCGCCTTGCGCCAGGCGCTCATCTCCTGGTTCAGGAAGAGGTTCTTGGCCACCTGTTGCGGGATCGTCGACCCGGACGGGTCCTCCTCCCCGCGCAGGTGCGCCTCGGCGCGGCCGAACAGCTCGTCCCAGGTGAAGGCACCGTCGCGGTAGGGGAGCGGCTGGTCCTCGTGCGCGATGACGGCGGCGAGGAAGTTGCGCGACACGTGCTCGACCGGCACCGACTGCTGGACGGCCCCCTGGTCGTTGGCCAGCATGAACGCCGTCGTCGGCGGGTCGATCCAGCGGAGCGACAGCAGGACCAGCGCCTGGAGCAGGAAGGCGATCACCAGGATGCGGCCGGTGCGGCGGCGCAGGCGACGACGCCGTTCGCGCTTCGGGTCGTCCTGGGGTGGGACCTCGTCCCCGCGCGGCCGGGTGCCCGGACGACGGCGCCGGTCCGGAGGCGTGGTCCCCGGACCGGGCGGCGGTGGCGGCGGCCATGATCGGGACCGGGGAGGCGGCGCGCCCCACGGGTCGGACGGCGGAGGTCCCGGCGAGGGACCGCCGTACTGCGCAGGCCGGCCGTGGTCGGCCACCGGCCGCGGCGTGCGCCGGGTGGGCACCCGGTCCGTCCGCCGCTGCTCACCCGGCACGTCACCAGCCGAGCGGCGGCGCGGCGCGAAGGGCATGAGGTGTCGTCCTCCTGGGACCCGCTGACCGGGTCCCCAGAGTACCGGGGGATCAGCGGCGGGCCGGTCGTCCGACGGGTGAGCGCGCGCGGGCGCCCGTCAGCGGCAGCCTCGGTCGGGGTCGCCGTCCGCCTCCTGCGGTCGGGCACGTCGTCGGGCGGAGCAGGGCACCCGCCACCTGGGGGACGTGGGTGGACCTGCCTGTCAGGCGCTGCTGCGGGGCGAGGGACGACGTCCGGGGTGAGCGGCGGTGAGGTCTCGGACCAGGGCGCGGCAGAGCTCGTCGTCGATGGGCTCGAAGGACAGCATCTGCCGGAAGGCGAGGGGGCCCATCAGCTGGGAGATGGCCAGGTCCACGTCCAGGTCCTCGGCCAGCGTGCCGTCCTCGACACCGGTAACGAGGTCACCGTGGCCCGGCGGCCGGAGGCGGTGCCCGAGCGTCCGGGGCTGACCGTGGTCGCCGGTGATGCGACCGATGCCGTGGCGCTGACCGCGGGGCTCAAGGGGGCGGAGGCGGTGGTCACCGCGGTGGGCGTGTCCGGCCTGCTCGCCGCCCGCAAGGGGACCACCGTCTACTCCGGGGGTGCCCGTGCGCTGCTCGAGGCCGTGGCCGGAGCCGAGGTGGACCGGGTGGTCGCGGTGACCAGCGGTGGCGTCGTCCCGCAGCCTGGCGACGGCTGGTTCTACCGCACCGTGCTCAAGCGCTTCTTCCTCGAGCCGCTCCACCGCGACGTGCGGGTGATGGAGCAGCTGCTGCGCGAGTCCTCCGTCGCCTGGACCGTCGTCCGGCCGTCGTTCCTCGTCGGTGACGCCCGGCGCACCGACTACCGGATCTCGGTCGACGAGCCGGTGCCCGACGACCGCACGCTGTCCCGGTGGAGCCTGGCGCACCTGTTGCTGGCCGAGGCCACGAGCCGCGAGCACGTCGGACGGATCGTCGCGGTGTCCTACTGAGCACCGCGCCGGTCGTGCGCACTCCTCGGAGCGGGCTGTCAGGACCGGCCGGCCGGTCGGCGGGTAGGAGGTGATCCGGATCCACTGGCGTCCGGTGCCGCCACGGCGCCGGACGCCCTTCCCGGCTGCGCGGTCCCGGTCGGCCGGCGCCCGCGTGGACGACGGCCTCCGGCGCCGCCGGCGTGCGGGGTCGCGGTGAGGCGGTCGCGCAGCTCGGTGGCGAGGACGGCGGCCTGGGTCCGCCGCTGCAGGCCGAGCTTGCCCAGCAGGTTGCTGGCGTAGTTCTTCACCGTCTTCTCGGTCAACCCCAGGCGCTCGCCGATCTGGCGGTTGGTCAGTCCCTCGCCGAGCAGGCGCAGCAGCTCGCGTTCCCGCGGGGTGAGCCGGTCCAGCGGGTCCGGCCGCCCGTCCGTGGGGTCGGAGACGGCCGCGGCCACCTCCGGATGGAACACGGTGCCGCCGGCGGCCACCCGGTGGACCGCGGCCACCAGGGCCGGGCCGCGGACGTGTTTGACCAGGTAGCCGGCCACCCCCAGGCGCACCGCGGCCTGCACCGTGGCGGGATCGCAGTAGGCGCTGAGCACCAGGCACCGCAGCCCGGGCACGCCGGCGCGCAGCCGGGCCCAGGCCTCGGCGCCGGAGCCGTCGGGCAGCCGCATGCCGACCACCGCCACGTCCGGGCGGACGGCCAGCCCGAGCGCCACCGCCTCGGCGACCGAGGTGGCCTCGGCGACCACCGTGAGCGCCGGGTCGTCGGTGAGCACCTGGCTGACGCCGCGGCGGACCACTTCCTGCTCGTCGAGAACGAGCACCCGCACGGCGTCGCCCGACCGCACGGCCACCTCCGAGCGCATCACGACCGCCCCCCGCGTGACGCGTCCGTCGCCCGAGGCCGATCGGGTCGGCTCACTGCTGGTCGCGGAGAGCCGGGGGCCGACCCGCGGGGGTTCGGCGCGGACTGCTGCGGGCGGCCCAGGACGGGTGTCTCGTGCAGCGGGGACGACGTCCTGCCGGCCGCCGGCGACACGGCTCGCGGGACGGCGGCGTCAGGTGTGGGCGGCTGCAGCCGCAGGCAGATGAGCACGACGTCGTCGTGCAGCCGCTGCCCGCCGGTGAGCTCGGCCATCACGGCGTCGCACCAGGCCCGGGGGTGGGCGCCGTCGAGCCGCGTGGCGACCGACGACAAGTGGCCCAGGCCGGCGTCGAGGTCGGCGTCGCGGCGTTCGACGAGACCGTCGGAGTACCAGAGCAGCATCGAACCGGGCGGGACGTCGACCGCGGCCTCGGGGCGGGGCTCGACTGCCGCGCCGAGCGGACGGGACCGCCCGCCGGTGAGGAACCGGGCGTGGTGGTCGGTGACGAGCAGCGGCGGCGGGTGGCCCGCGCAGGCGTAGCGCAGCCGGCAGGTGGCCGGGTCGTACTCGCCGTAGCCGATCGTGGTGAGCGCCGCGCCGGCGATGGTCGACGACGCCCGGTCCAGCGCGTCGAGGACCGCGGCCGGGCCGTCGTGCGGGACGGCGGCCAGGGCGCTCAGCGCCGCGTGCAGCTGCCCCATCGTGGCGGCGGCCCGCAGGTCGTGGCCGACGACGTCGCCGACGGCGAACCCGACCCGGCCGAACGGCAGCGCGAACGCGTCGTACCAGTCGCCGCCGACGTCGTGGTGCTGGTCGGCCGGGCGGTAGCAGCCGGCGAACTCCGCTCCGGACAGCTCGTCCGGCACGACGGGCAGGAAGGCCCGCTGCAGCTGGTGAGCGGCCTCCCGCTCCTCCTCGTACAGCCGCGCCCGGTGCAGTGCCGAGGTCATGAGCTCGGCCAGCGTGCCCGACGTCGCGGCGACGTCCTCGTCGATCGCGTGGTCGTCCGTGAACCGGAACTCCAGTGCCCCGAACGTGGTGCCGGCGGCCCGGGCCGGCACCGCCAGCGCCGCAGGCGACCAGGCCCGGACGGGGGCATGGCGCCGGACGGCGGTCGCCAGGGGGGAGGGGTCGCCCACCGGCAGGTCGGCCACGCCGTGCCCTTCCGTGGTCCAGACCCGCAGCCGGCCGCTCTCCCGGTCGACCACCGCCACGGCGCCGGAGTCGGCGAGCAGGCCGATGCCGGAGCGGACCAGCACCTCGGCGATGGCGTCGGTCGTGGCGGCGGTCCCCAGCCCTGCGGTCACCTCCTGGAGGGCCTCCACCCGGCGCCGCGCGGCGGTCTCCCGGCGGGACACCGACCGGGCCCGCTCCCGCTCGGCGATCTCCACGGCCAGCAGCCACGCACCGAGGACGGCCGCGGCGATGAACAGCTGCAGGAGGGCGGCCTCCATCCGCGGGGTGTCGCTCAGCGGTGCCCACGGGCCGCGCCCGACCACGGTCATGACGTTGGCGGTCACGGCGACCACCAGGCCGGCCTCAGTGACGACGGCGACCCCGTACCGGACGGCCAGCCAGAACAGCCAGGGGATCGTCAGGTACGCCAGCGGGAGGACGACCGGCCAGAACACGGCCACCGTCACCCCGGCGGTGCCCAGCAGGAGGAGTGCACGCCGGACCGGGCCGGGGGCGCCGGGGCGCCCCCGGTCCAGTTGCCAGGTCAGCACGGCGCCGCCCACGACCAGCACGCCGAGCCCGTCGCCGGCCCAGAACGGGAACAGACGGTCGAGCACGGCCGGCCCCTGCGACCACTGGATGGTCAGCGAGCCGATCACCCCGCCGACCAGTGGGCCGGCCAGCACGCAGCAGAGCAGGAACGCCGTCAGGTCGCGGCGCCGGCTCAGGTCGGGGTGCGGGGCGAACCGGCGCAGCAGGAGCGCGCCGACCAGGGGCTCGGCCGTGTTGGCCAGGGCGAACCCCCAGGCCGCGGCCGGCCCGATGTCCTGGGTCCGGTCGATGAGCACCTCGACGAGCGCGGCCGTGGCCAGGATCCAGGGCCACCGGCGCCGGTCGCTGAGCACCAGCGCGGACAGGGTGACCCCGGCCGGCAGGAACAGCACCGCCCCGGTGCCCGACGACTCGAACAGCAGAAACGAGGTGATCGACCCGACGGCATACCCCGCGGCTACGGCGAGGACCAGTCGCCAGGGCACTGACAGGCGCGTCATCCCGGCCTCCGGCACTGAAGGGCCCGCGCGCCTGTTCGACGAGATCAGCTCGGTACCAACCCCGCCAGGCGCCCACCCGAGGGTTGGAGGCCAGACGGAGCGCACGGAGGCGGGCTGAGCGGCCGGAACGCCGTGCACCGCACCGCGGTGCAGACCGGCTTCGCCGGCGCAGTTCCGGGAGGAGGGCGGCTCGCCTTTCCTGAACGGCGGCCCAGCGGCCCGCGTTTTCGACCGCTGAGCCGGGGTACGGTCGCGGTGCCATCCACGAGGACCCCGCACCGTTGCGCAGCCGACCGCCAGGTCGGGCGACGCACGGTGACCGCCCAGGACGACCACTGCTGACCGTGATCGCAGTCTAGGCGCGCTACTGGCGTGCCTACCAGGTTCGCGGGAGTTCTCCGCGGCGGCCGTCGGGCGACATCCCGCACGGGACCGTTCGCGGAGCCGTCAGGCAAGGGGCCCAGCGGTGGCGTCAACGCACGATCCCGGAGCGCACACGACCGGCGAGGTCGCTCCACCGGAGCCCGCCGGCGCCGTGGTCCGTGCCGAGATCGCCGACGTCCGCCAGGGAGCCGAGCGGGCCCGCCGGGACGCCGATTCCGCGCAGGCGGCCCGCCGGGCCGCCGAGGCGAGCGCGGCACGGATGCAGGCGATGGTCGCCGGCTTGCACGCGATCGTGTGGGAGCGCGATCCGGTGACGTGGCGCTTCCGGTTCGTCAACGCCCGGGCCGAGGAGGTGCTGGGCTATCCGGTCCGGCAGTGGCTGGACGAGCCCGGCCTGTGGCAGCGGATCCTCCACCCGGACGACGCCGAGCAGGTGCTGTCCACCGTGCGCGCCACGATCGCCGACGGCGAGGACCTGTCCCTCACGTACCGGGTGCGCGCGGTCGACGGCCGCTGGGTGTGGCTGCAGCACCTGGCCCACGTCGCCCGCGACGAGGCCGGGACGGCGACCGCCGTGCACTCGGTCCTCGTCGACGTCACGGACGCCAAGCGGCGGGAACGGGCCGCGGCGCTCCTGGCCGGCGCCGGTGGCGCGCTCGCCGGCCCGGGCAGCGTGGAGGAACGACTCGCGGCGGTCACCGGGCTGCTCGTGCCGGACCTGTGTGACTGGGCCGCGGTGTGGCTGCGCGGCGACGACGAGCAGTACCGCCCGGTGGCCGTCACCCCCGCCGGGCTGGCGGCCGGGGTGCGGGCGCTGGGATCGGTGCGGGTGCCCGACGAGTTCGCCGCGGAGTTCCGGGCCGGACGCGCGTTCGCCGTCCCCCAGGTCACCGAGCAGATGTTCCGCGCCGCCACCACGGGCGAGGCCCGGTCGGCAGCGCTCACCGCGATCGGCGGCGCCAGCTGGCTGGCCGCGCCGCTGACCATCGGCGACGCCGTGGTCGGCCTGCTCACCCTCACCGCGCAGGCCCCGCACCGGTACGACGAGGCCGACGTCGCACTGGCCGCCGATCTGGGGCAGCGCCTGACGACGATGGTGGCCGCCGAGCGGCTGGCCGCCCAGCGGAGGCAGCTGCACGAGATCACCGTGGCGCTGTCGGCGGCCGGCACGGTCGCCGAGGCAGCCGCCGCCCTCACTGCCGGGCTCCGCGACACGCTCGGCGCCTCCGTCGTCGCCGTCTGCATCCTCGGCGGCGACGGGCAGCTGCACACGATCGACGTCGTCGGCGCACCCGCCGGGCGCTGGGACGGCTCCGGCGCGATGCGGCTGACGCCCTCGCTGCCGGTGACCGACGCGGCGCTGACCCGCCGGCCGGTCTGGCTGCCCGACCGGGCGACCGTGGCCGAACGCTATCCCGCCGTCGTGGACGGCCTGCTGGAGCAGACGCAGGGCATCGCCGCGCTCCCGCTGCTCGTCGGCGACCGGTTGGTCGGTGCACTCGCGGTGACCTTCCGGACGCCCAGGCCCTTCGAGCGCGACGAGCGCGCGTTCCTGCTCACCGTCGCCGATCAGGCCGCGCTGGCCTTCGAGCGGGCCGCGCTGGCCGACGTGCGCCGGGAGATGGCCGACACCCTGCAGCGCAGCCTGCTGCCCGGCGACCTCCCGGCCGTGGACCGGCTGGCGGTCACCGCCCGCTACCTGCCGGCGGTACAGGGCACCTCCGCCGGTGGCGACTGGTACGACGTCCTGCCGCTGGCCGGCGGCGCCGTCGCGGTCGCCGTCGGCGACGTCGTCGGCAACGGCGCCCCCGCCGCCGCGGTGATGGGTCAGCTGCGCAGCGCGCTGGCCGGCCTGCTGCTGGGTGGCTTCTCACCCGGGCACGCGCTGGAGGTCCTGGACCGCTTCGCCGGCCACGTGTCGGGATCCCGGGTGAGCACCGTCTCCTGCCTGCGGCTGGAGCCGGACACCGGCCGGCTCAACTACAGCCACGCCGGGCACCCTCCGCCGCTGCTGGTCGACACCGCCGCCACCGGTGACGGCGACACCGGACGGCGCGACGGGTACCTCGACGACGGGCTGGGTCCGGCGCTGGGCCTGCACGCTCCCGGATCCCGCCCGGAGGGGGCCCTGACCCTCTCGCCGGGGGCCACGCTGGTGCTCTACACCGACGGGCTGGTCGAGCGTCGGGGCGCCACCCTCGACGACGGGCTCGAACGGCTGGCCGCCGCGGCCACTGCGCGGCGGTACGCCGCGCTGCCGGCCCTCGTCGACGGTGTCCTGGGCGAGCTCGTGGACGGGGACGGCGGCACCGACGACGTCGCGGTGGTCGCCGTCCGGCTGCTGCCCGCTCCGCTGCGGCTGGACCTGCCCGCGGAACCCGTACGGCTGCCCGTGGTGCGACGGGCGGTGCGGCGATGGGCTCCCACGGCGGGGCTGCAGCCCGATGCGATCGAGGACCTCCTGCTGGCGCTCGGCGAGGCCACCGGCAACGCCGTCGAGCACGCCTACCGCGACGCGGGTGTCCCCGGCCGGATGCTCGTCGGGCTGGACCTGGGCAGTGCCGGGGACGTCGCCGTCTCGGTCACGGACACCGGCACCTGGCGTCCGCCACCGTCCGATCCCGGCTTCCGTGGCCGCGGACTGCAGATCGTCGCCGCGCTCACCGGCGACGTCGACCTCTCTCCCGGGCCCGCCGGTACCACACTGCGGTTCGTGTTCACCCCCGTGGCCCCGGTACCGGTCGTCCCCGGGCCCCGGACCGCCGTGGAGCAGATGCCGGTGGCGCAGCGCCCCCATGAGCAGCCGGCCACCCTGGAGGTCACCGACGTCCAGGGCCGCCGATGCCTGGCGCTGATCGGGGACCTCGACCTCGCCGGGACCAGCGGGATCCGCGAGCTCCTCCTCCCGCACCTGACCGGTCACCGGCCGATCACCCTCGATCTCACCCGGCTCGGCTTCGTCAGCAGCGTCGGCGCCGGGCTGCTGCTCGAGGTGGCCGACCGCGCCGGACCCCGCGGCGAGCTGGCCGTCCTGCTCCCGACGACCGGACCGGTCCGCCGGATGCTGGACCTCACGGGACTCGCGTCGGCCCTCCAGGCCGACGCGGAGCCCCTCCCGAGCTGAGCGTGAGCCCGATGACCGTCGCTCGTGTGCCCGGTCGGCGTGACGTCCGCCGGACGCGCGCCGTCCGGCCGCTGAGCGCTACTCGGCCGCAGTTCCGGGGTCGCCGCCCCGGCGCTACGCCTCCGCCGCCATGATCGGCGGGGGGCTGCGCCGGCTGGGTGTCGCCGTCGCCGTCGTGATCCTCGCGGCCGCGGCGGTGCTCGCGTGGCTGGCGGCCGAGGTCAACGACCGCGCCGAGGCCGCGCTGCTGCAGCGGCAGGTGGCGCAGGCGGGGGCCGTGCTGACCACCCAGATCTCGGTCCTGCAGACCCAGCTGGCCGATGCCGGGCAGGTGGCCACCGCCGCGGACCCGGACCCGGACCCGTTCGGGCGGTTCGCCGAGGCGCGCGTCGCCGAGACGCCGGGCATGTCGCTGTCGCTGTGGCGGATCGGGGGCGGCGGCGCCGAACGGGTGGCGGCGCACGGTCCCGACCCGGTCGGCCCGCCGGATCCCGACACCTTCCTCGCCGGGGTGCCGGCCGACGGCACGCTGGCCGTCACCGAGGTCCTGCCCGGCGAGCCGGACCGGCTCGGCTACGCGCTGCGGCCGGCCGGCGACACCGCCGGGCTGGTGATCTACGCCGAGTCGGCGCTGCCGCCGAACCGGCGCGTCGAGGTGCCGCCGGACGAGGCGTTCGGCGGGCTGGACTTCGCCGTCTACCTCGGCGGGACCACCGCGACCGACCGGCTGCTGTACGCCACCGGGCCGGTGCCCATCGGCGGGGACACCGCGGCGACCAGCGTGCCGTTCGGCGACACCGGGATCACCGTCGTCGGCGCGTCCCCGACCGGGCTGACCGGCGGGCTGGCCCGCGCGCTGCCGTGGATCGTGCTCGGGGTGGGGGCGACGCTGGCCGCGGCGGCCGCCGCGGCCGTGGCCGCCATCGGCCGGCGGCGCGTCGAGGCCGAGCGGCTGGCCGCCGAGAACGAGCGCCTGTTCCACCAGCAGCGGGGCATCGCGGGGACGCTGCAGCACGCGCTGCTGCCCGAGCTGCCCCGCGTGGACGGCATCGAGGTCGCCGCCCGCTACGTCGCCGGCGTCGACGAGCTCGACGTCGGCGGCGACTGGTACGACGTCATCCCCCGCGGGCCGGGCTGCGCGGTGTTCGTCGTCGGCGACATCTCCGGGCGAGGACTGGACGCGGCGACCACGATGGCTGCGCTGCGCTTCGCCGTGCGGGCCCACCTCGCCGTGGGCGACGACATCGCCACCGTCGCCGCCAAGCTGCGCCCGCTGCTGCACGTCGACAGGGACCACCGGTTCGCCACCGTGCTCCTCGGCGAGCTCGATGCGGGCCGGCTGCGGGTGATCTGCGCAGGTCACTTCCCGCCGCTGCTGCTCGCCGACGGCGAGGCACGGCTGCTCGACGTCCCGGTCGACCCGCCCATCGGGGTGGACCCCGCCGCCCGGCTGGCGGCCGTCACCGTGCCGCTGCCCGCCTCCGGCACCCTGCTGGCGTTCACGGACGGGCTGGTGGAACGCCGCGGCGAGGTCATCGACGCCGGGGTGGACCGGCTGTGCGCCGCGGCCGCGGCCGCGGCCGACGGGCAGCCGCTGCCCGAACTGCTCGACACGCTGCTGCACACGCTGACCGGCGACGGCGGAAGCGACGACACGGTGCTGATGGGGATGCGATGGACGAGGTAGCACAGAAGCCGCGGGCCGAGCTGACGGTCGACGTGTCCGCGGACGGCAGGCCGCTGCGGATCGGCCTGGCCGGCGAGCTGGACCTGGCCGCCCTGCCCGACGTGCAGCCGGCCCTGAATCGGCTGCTGGCCCACGACCGGCAGCCGGCGTGCATCGACCTCGGCGCGCTGACGTTCCTGGACTCGACCGGCGTGGCGGTGCTCGTCCGGCTCGCCAACCACTTCGCCCCGGTCGAGGTGGTGCGCGCCACCCCGGCGGTGCGGCGGGTGGTGCAGGTGCTCGGCCTGGGCGCCCGCCTAGGCCTGGACGGGACCTGAGATGCCCAGTCAGGTCTTTCCCGCCGTGCCCGCCTCGGTGCCCGAGACGCGCGCCTACGTCATCGCGCTGCTCGCACGGCTCGCTCCCGACGTGTGCGAGACCGCCGCGCTGCTGGTCTCCGAGCTGGCCACCAACGCCGTCCGGCACGACGGTGGCCGACCCTTCGAGGTGACGGTCCGGCAGCTCACCGAGCCCGACCGGGTGTGGTGCGGGGTCACCGACACCGCCCCCGGCCTGCCGGTGCTCCGCTCGCCGTCGGTCACCGAGGAGCACGGCCGTGGCCTGCGCCTGGTCGCCGCGCTCGCCGACCGCTGGGGCGCCCACCGCCGCCGCGACACCGACGCCAAGACGGTGTGGTTCGAGTTGGCCACACCCGCCGCGACGCTGCGCCTGGACCGCGGCCGGCACAGCCCGGCGTGACCACGGACACGAGCAGCTGGGGGACACCCGGAGCAGGGACCGCGGCGCCCGTCGGTACGTGTCGGCTCCCGGCGGTCGCGAGGTCGGTGCCAGCGGCACGGCCCTGGTGGAGCGCCGTCGTGCCCCCCTGGGCTCACGGCGCCGAGGCGAGGCCGACCCGACCACCCGGCGAGCCGCCATGAGCCTCCCTCTGCTGGTCGCGGTCGACGACGACCCCGCCCTGCTCGCAGACGTCCACCGGGAGCTGCACAACCGCTTCTCGGTCGACTACCGCATCTCCTGCCCGACCTCCGCCCGCGAGGGGCGCACCACCCTCCAGGCGTGCGCGGCGGCGGGTGAGGACGTCGCCCTCGTGCTCGCGGCCGAGCAGCTCGAGGGAGCATCCGGCACGGACCTGCTCGCCGAGGTGCCGGCTCTGTTCCCGGACGCCGTCCGGGGCCTGCTCATCGGCTGGGACCACCTCGGTGACCCGGCCACCGGCGACGCGGTCTTCGAGGCGATCGCCCGCGGCCGCATGGACCAGTACCTGGTGCGGCTCCCGAGGCGTGGTCCATGCCGCACAGGACCCGCGCGTGCTGGTGGTGGCCACTCCGGGCAGCGCGGACCGGGACGCGGGCGAGTTCCGACGAGTCTGTCGCGCCTGTCCGCCCACGACGCTCGCCGGGCTGCGTTCCGGCGAACCGCTGAATGTCTCGCCCGCCGCGCAGCCGCGCTACCGCCGCAGCGCTGACCCCTAGGTTGGTACCGGGCCAAGTCGTCGGGCTCCGGAGCGGACGAGGAGCGGGCGGTGACTCGATCCCAACGCGTCGTTCACGCCCTGTCCCTGGGTGTCCTCGCCGTCGTCACGGCACTGGACCTGCTCCTCGGCCGCGGTCAGGTGGTCACCGGTCTGCTGGTCATCAGTCCGCTGGCGGCCGCGACCGCGCTGGGACGGCGGGCCACGATCGGCTACGGCGCGCTCGCGCTGCTGTTGGCGGTGCCCCTGGGGGTCTACAACGAGCAGTACACCGCCGAGACGGTGCTCGCCCAGTCGATCCGGCTGGGCGGGATCGCGGTCGGCACGGCCGTGGCCGTGGTCGCTGCCACCCTGCGGCTGCGCCGGGAGGACGACCTGGCCCGGATGAGTGCGCAAGCGGCCACTGCTGCGCTGGTCGTACGGACCGCAGAGACCCTGCAGCGCAACCTGCTGGGGGCCCCTGCGCATCCGGACGGGTGGGAGACGGCGGTGCGGTACCTGCCGGCGAGCCGTCACGCCCAGGTGGGCGGCGACTGGTACGACGCGTTCGTCCGGCCCGACGGCACGACGGTGCTGGTGATCGGAGACGTGGCCGGGCACGACGCCCCCGCGGCCGCGACGATGGCGCAGACCCGCGGGATGCTCCGGGGGGTGGCCTGTGCCACCGGCGCATCGCCGGCGGCGGTGCTCACGGCGCTCGACCGGGCGTTCGAGTCCCTGGCGATGGGCACGCTGGTGACCGTGGCGGTCGCCACGCTCGGCCACGATCACCGGGCAGGGCAGACGCTGCTGCGCTGGTCGAACGCGGGACACCCGGCACCGATCCTGATCCGCGCCGACGGCTCGGTGCAGCTGCTCGAGCGCACGCCCGAACGGCTCATCGGTGTCTCGCCGGGCGCCCCACGTCGCGACCACGAGCAGCTGCTGCATGCCGGCGACACGGTGCTCTTCTACACCGACGGGCTGATCGAGCGCGGCCACGTACCGCTCGACGAGGGAACCGCGTGGCTGCTCGGCGAGGTGCGGCGACTGGCCGGCGAACCGCTGGACCGGTTGTGCGATGAGCTGCTGCAGGCGATCGGTGGCCCGGTGGACGACGACGTCGCCCTGCTGACGGTGCGCCTTCCCCACCGCACGGCGTCCTCGCCGTCGGCGGTGACGACCTCCTCGAGCTGGGTCGGGTTCGGTGATCGCCCCGCTGCGCCGGCTGCAACGGTCGAGACGGCGGGCCGGTCGGCGCCGGCGGAGTGATCGCACCCGGCGCCGGCGCGCCATGGGTGGTCAGGGTCGATGGAGGCGCCCACGTCGCCGGTCGGCCGGACGGACCGGCGCGCCGCAACCGCTGAGCGGGGTGGCGGAAGCGGGCCTCGTCCTGCTGCGCCTCGAGCAGCGCCCGGGTGGCGGCGCGAGCGTGCAGCGGCGCAAGCGTGCAGCGGCGCAGGGTCACCGGCGGTGGTCACTGGCGGTGGTCAGGCCCAGCGGCTCGCGGCGGCCCAGCAGGTGGGTGTCACGAGGGCCGCGGAGGCCCGGACGCGAAACGCCCCGGTGTTCCTGCAGGAACACCGGGGCGGTGCTGTGTCCGAGGGGGGACTTCCGCCCTCAGATGTGGGAGCCGTCCCACCGGCGGCCTCCGCGGTGGGGAAGGGGCGCGGTGTGCGCGGCTTCGTGGACATGGTCGGAACGTAGCGCGCCCGCAGGACGGCGCTGAGATCGTGATCAGCGACGCAAGGCAATGCCCCGGTGCGGTGGACCGCGGCCGGGCCGGCCGGTGCCCGTTGCGGCATCGCTCCTCGCTGCGGCTGGACCGCGTTCTGGGGCTGTCTCAGCTGACCACGGTCTTCCGCCGACCCCTCGAACCGAGACGGTCCGGCCGCGCGGAACTGCGGTCTTCCGCTGGTGAGCCGCCGGCACGCTCGCCGCCGCGCTGGCCGGTGTCACGCTGCGGGGCGGCACAGTCGTGCGAGGACGCCGGGCCGGCTGCGATGGAACAGCGCGTCACGCTCGTCCGTTGATCAACGGGGCGGCGTCGTCCGCTCCTGCCATCCCGTCGAAGAGAGCCATGAGTCCCTATCACAGTCCCCAGGCCACGTCCCCCCATCTCGGTGAGGGGGTGCGTGGCCGGTGACCGAAGTGCTCTCCCTGCTGCTCGGTGTCGCGGTGGTCCTCGGGATCACCGTGCTCACCGGGTACTTCGTGGCGCAGGAGTTCGCCTACATGGCGGTCGACCGGTCCACGCTGGCCGCCCACGCCGAGGCCGGTGACGCCGCCGCCAGGCGCGCCCTGGCCGTCACCCGCCGCACCTCGTTCATGCTGTCGGGTGCGCAGCTGGGCATCACCGTCACCGGGCTGCTGGTCGGCTACGTCGCCGAGCCCCTGATCGGGCAGTCCCTCGGCGCGCTGCTCGGCGGAGTGGGCATCCCGACCGCGGTCAGCGTCGGGATCGGCGCGGTGCTCGCGCTGCTGTTCTCCACGATCGTGCAGATGCTGTTCGGCGAGCTGTTCCCGAAGAACCTCGCCATCGCCCGCCCCGAGCCGGTCGCCCGCTGGCTGGGCGCCTCCACCACCGGCTACCTGAAGGTGTTCGGGCCGCTGATCTGGGTGTTCGACCAGGCGTCGAACCTGCTGCTGCGGGCGCTGCGCATCGAGCCGGTGCACGACGTCGAGCACGCCGCGACCGCCCGCGACCTGGAGCACATCGTCGAGGAGTCCCGGGAGAGCGGTGACCTGCCGGCGGAGCTGTCGATGCTGGTCGACCGGATCCTGGACTTCCCCGCCCGGACCGTCGAGCACGCGATGATCCCCCGCCCGCGGGTGGGCACCGTCCCCACCACCGACACCGTGGGTCGGCTGCGCGCGCTGATGGCTGCAGGGCACTCCCGCTATCCGGTGCTCGACGCCGAGACCGGTGACGTGACCGGCGTGGTGCACCTGGCCGACCTGCTCACCACCGCCGAGCCGGACACCGCGCCGGTGACCGCCCTCGCCCGCGAGTGCCTGGTGGTGTCCACGTTCACCCCGCTGCCGGACGCGCTGCGCCAGCTCACCGACACCGGCAACCAGCTGGCCTGCGTCATCGACGAGTACGGCGGCTTCGCCGGCGTGATCACCCTGGAGGACCTCGCCGAGGAGCTGGTCGGGGAGATCACCGACGAGCACGACGCCGACGTCGATCCGGAGTACGTGCCGGTGGAGGGCGACGGCGTGTGGGAGATGGCCGGCGACGTGCACGTCGACGAGGTCGAGCGCGCGCTGGCCGTGGACCTGCCGCGAGGGCCCTACGAGACGATCGCCGGCCTGGTCATCGCCGCCGCCGGCACGCTGCCCGAGCCCGGCGCCGCGCTGATCGTCGAGCTGCCGCCGGACCCGGGCGACCTGGTGCACGACGACCATCCGCAGCCCCGCGCCCTGCACGTCGAGGTGCTCGCCGTGGACCGGCACGTGCCCTCCCGGGTGCGCCTCGAGCTCCCCGACCGCGCCGAGAGCTCCGTCGCGGGCCCCGAGCCCACTCCGGCCCCGGCCGACGCCGACCGCGCGGCCCGCGTCTCCGAGGAGTCCTCCCGATGAGCGACAACCCACTGGTGGTCGTCGCCGCCACCGTCGTCATCGTCGCGCTGAGCGCGTTCTTCGTCGCGGTGGAGTTCGCCGCGCTCGCGGCCAAGCGGCACCGGCTGGAGGAGGCCGCCTCGAGCAGCCGCTCGGCCCGCGCGGCGCTGCGCAACTCCTCCGAGCTGACCCTGCTGCTGGCCGGCTCGCAGCTGGGCATCACCGCCGCCACCCTGGCCCTGGGGGCGATCAGCAAGCCGGCGGTGCACCACTGGCTGACCCCGCTGTTCGAGACGTGGGGGCTGCCGCTGGTCGCCGCCGACGTCGCCGGGTTCGTCCTGGCGCTGCTGATCGTGACGTTCATCCACCTGGTGGTCGGTGAGATGGCCCCGAAGTCGTGGGCGATCGCCCACCCGGAGCGCTCCGCCACCCTGCTCGCCGGGCCGATGCGGGCGTTCATGGCGGTGTTCCGGCCGCTGCTGCGCGCGCTGAACGCCGCGGCCAACAGCCTGGTCCGCAGGGTCGGCGTGGAGCCGGCCAATGAGCTCGCCGTCGGGCACAGCCCCGACGCGCTGCGCCACCTGGTGGAGCACTCGGCCAACGTCGGCGCGCTCGACGCGAGCTTCTCCGCGCAGATCTCCGGCGCGCTGGAGCTGGAGCGGATGACCGTCCGCGAGCTGGTCACGCCGGACGCGCCGCTGGTCGCGGTGCCCGCGGGCGCGGGCGTGGGCGCGGTGCGCGAGGCCACGCGGCGCACCGGGCACTTGCGGATCCTGCTCGGCGACCGGGCGCGGCTGACCGGGGTGGTGCACGTGCGCGACACCCTCACCGCCCCCGACGAGGCGGACGCGGCGGGCTTCGCCCGGCCGGTGTTCGCCCTCACGGCCGACACCACCGTGCACGCCGCGCTCAAGGCGATGCGGGAGACCCGCCACCACCTGGCCGTGGTCACCGACGGCGCCACGGTGCTCGGCGTGATCACCCTGTCGGACGTGCTGCGCCGGCTGTTCCCGCAGCCGGAGGGCACCGCCGCCTGACCGCCGGCAGCCGCGACGGTGCGGCCGGGCCCCGTAGAGGACCCGGCCGCACCGGGGTCGTCAGCGAGCTCGGCCGGTCAGCGCACCGAGCGGTGGCGACGCAAGCCGACGACGCTCTCGGCGGCGCCGATGAGCAGCAGCGCGGCGATCACCGCGAGCACGAAGCCCAGGACGTTGAGCTCCCAGATGGAGCCGGTGCCCAGGGCCCAGGCGATCGTGCCGCCGATCAGCGAGCCGACCAGGCCCAGCAGCAGCGTGGCCAGGATGCTCAGGTTCTGCTTGCCCGGCTTGATCAGGCGGGCGAGCGCGCCGATGACGAGGCCGGCCACGAGGAAACCGATCATGCCGCGAGTGTGCCCCCGCGCCGCCGGGCCCGACACCGGCTGACGGCCTCGCGGCCGGCATGCCGAGGCACCGGGTGGGGTACCAGCGCCGCATGAGCGCTGAGGACAAGGCTGCGAACAAGGTCGACGCGCTGGCCGGCAAGGCGAAGGAGGCGGTCGGACGGGTCACCGGCAACCCCGACCTCGAGGAAGCCGGCAAGCGCCAGCAGGTCAAGAGCGACCTGAAGCAGGCCGGCGAGAAGGTCAAGGACGCCTTCAAGTAGGCCCTGTAGTACCCGGGAGGTACACAGGGACCGGTCCGGCGGGGACGCGCGCGACCGGCCGGTGTTCCTACCGTCAGGACCGGCGCGGACCTGAGCGACGACGCGCGCCGAGGCACCGGTCGTCCGCCCCTGCCGCTGGAGACCAGCCTCCCCGGGGTCCTCGCGGCCGGCGACGTGCGGTCCGGGTCGGTGAAGCGGGTGGCCTCCGCCGTGGGGGAGGGGTCCATCGCGATCCAGCAGGTCCACCGCCTGCTCGCCGTGTGACCTGCTCCCCGCCGTGGGCGGCCCGAACACCCCCCGGTGCCGTCGCGGTCGGGGAACGCGCCGCGCGGCGGCGCGGCCACCCGTCGAGCCGCGCGGTGGCCGGCGTCTACCTCGACGTGCCGGAGCCACCGCTGGGCTTCCGGCGGCGGGCGGCCGGGGCGACGTCGGTCCCGGCGGAGGCGCGGTCGCCCGGACCCTGGAACACGTCGGGGACGCCGTCGGCGTCGGCGTCGGCGGCCTCGGCGTCGCAGATGCGCCGGTAGCGGTGGTCTCGCAGGCGCAGCAGGACCCCGGCGAGGACCGCCGCCAGCAGCGTGCCAGTGAGGACGCCGACCTTGACGTGCTCGGTGCGCAGCGAGTCGGCGCCGAAGGCCAGTTCGCCGATCAGCAGCGAGACGGTGAACCCGATGCCGCCCAGCAGGGACAGCCCGATGACGTCGGGCCAGCCCAGGTCGCGGTCGAGCTCGGCGCGGGTGAACCGGGCGACCAGCCAGGTGGCCGCGGTGATGCCGACGGTCTTGCCGACGACCAGCCCGACCACGATGCCGACGGCGACGCTGTCGGTCAGGGCCGCGCCGAGCCCGGACAGGCCGCCGACGGTGACCCCGGCGGAGAAGAACGCGAACACCGGCACCGCCACCCCGGCCGAGAGCGGGCGGAACCGGTGCTCGAAGTGCTCGGCCAACCCGGGCCCGGCACTTGGTCCGCCGGCGGCCTGACGGCGTGCGACGGGAACGGTGAAGGCCAGCAGCACCCCGGCGACGGTGGCGTGCACCCCGGACTCGTGCACCAGCACCCAGGTGAGGACGGCCAGCGGCAACAGCAGCCACCACGACCGGACCCGGCGCTGCACCAGCATCGCGAACACCGCCAGCGGCACGAGGGCCAGCAGCAGCGGGGTGACCGACAGCGCGGCGGTGTAGAAGACGGCGATGATCGTGATCGCCAGCAGGTCGTCGACGACGGCGAGGGTGAGCAGGAAGGTGCGCAGCCCGGCGGGCAGGCGGGTGCTGATCACGGCCAGCACGGCCAGGGCGAAGGCGATGTCGGTGGCGGTGGGGATGGCCCAGCCGGCCAGGGCGCCGGCGCCGGCGCCGGCGTTGAGCGCGACGTAGAGCAGCGCCGGGACGGCCATGCCGCCGACGGCGGCGGCGACCGGCAGCGCCGCCCGCCGCGGGGCCCGGAGGTCGCCGGCGACGAACTCGCGCTTGAGCTCCAGGCCGGCGACGAAGAAGAAGATGGCCAGCAGCCCGTCGGCGGCCCAGGTGCCCAGGGTCAGGTCCAGGTGCAGCGACGCCGGGCCGACCCGGGTGTCGCGGAGCGTCTCGTAGGCCGCGGACCACGGGCTGTTGGCCCAGGCGAGTGCGGTGATGGCGCCGACGATGAGCAGGACGCCGCCGACGGTCTCCCGGCGCAGGATGCCGGCGATGCGGCTGACTTCCGGCCAGGAGCCGGGGGAGAACAGGTGGAACGTGCGGCGGGCGCGAGTGGTCACGGCGCCCCTGCTCCCAGGGGTGGCGGGGGTCGGCGGACCGCCGACCGGGGTGCTCGGCGCACCCCCGGGCGACCCGCGGCAGGGCGCAGGCAGTCCCCGTGGGAGGTGGCGATCCGTGGCGGCCGGTGGGTCATGGGCGCAGATCCCGCCGGGCGTAGCGCAGACACCCGGCAGCGGCCAGCGCCACCGCGACCGTGAGCATCCCGACGGCGCCCGGGACGTTCCACGGCTCAGCCGGAACGGCGTGGAGGTGGGCGAACGGGGACAGCCACCGGATCGTGCCCGGCCAGCCGAAGGTGTCGGCGAGCACCAGCAGCAGGTAGCCGCCGACGGCCGGCGTCGCCCCGACGGCGAGCACCGCCGTGGGTGCCCAGCCCAGGGCGGCCAGCGCTGACCCCAGGCACAGCAGCGCGACGGGGAGGACGGTGAGCGCGCCGGCCAGCGCATCGCCCAGGCCCAGGCCGGCGCCGACCCGGGAGGCCCCGGCCCATGCGGCCAGGCCCGCCGCGGCGGTGAGAACGGCGGCGGCGACGGCGATGGCGACGGCCTCGGTCGCCGCCCACCGAGCCCGGCCGACCGGCCGGGAGTACAGCAGGGCGAGCCGGCCGGCGGTCTCGTCGGCCGCGGTCGTGGCGACCTGGCCGGCGGCGAAGATGCCCACGGCGACGGCCAGCACCGTGTACAGCGCCGACACGTAACCCTCCACCGACTCGAGCCCGGCGAAGCCGGCCTGTGCGGCCAGATCGGCGAACAGCGGGTTGGCGCGGAGGAAGTCGGTCATCGCCGTCGCCAGCAGCCCGATGAGCAGGAAGTAGGCCATCGCGCCGGCGGCCCAGCCGGCCAGTGGGCGGCGCGTGCGGTGCACGGCGAGACCGGGTAGCGAGGTCAGCAACCGGCTGGGACGGGCGCGGCGGTCGCGACCGGTCACCCGGCCACGACCCACGTCCCGTCCCGACGCGAGTGCGACGGCGGAGGCGGCCAGCGCGGTGACGAGGACGGCCAGCACCAGCAGCGCCGACCAACGGGCCCCGGTGAACGGCGCCGCCCGCCCCAGCAGGCCGAACGGTGTCAGCCACGCCAGCCAGGCCAGGGCCGGCACCCCGTCGGCCACCATGCGGGCGAGCAGGCCACTGAGGAGGACCGCGACGGCCAGCCCGGACGCCGAGCGCCGGTCACCGAGCAGTTGCGCGGTGAGGATCCCGAGCGCGGCACCGACCATGCCCGTCCCGGCCAGACAGCCACCGAACAGCACCGCCCCTGGCAGTTCCGCCCCGGCGAGGACCAGACCGAGCCCGCCGGCGACACCGGGGAGCGCCGAGGAGGCCAGCACGACGCACAGGACCCGGGCCACGAGGGACGGCAGCTGTAGCCGCCCGGCCAGCAGCAGGTCCCACCGGCCGGCCTCCTCCTCCCCGCGGGTCAGCCGGGTGGCGGTCAGTGCCGCCCAGATCCCGACCAGCACGGCGAGGACGGTGCCGGTGCGCCAGACGGTGAAGCCGCCGACGGTGTCCAGCCCGACCGGCGGGCCGAACAGCGTGCGGATCGCCGGGCTCTCCGCCAGGGCGGCGAGGGAGTCGGCGCCGAGGGCGCCGTCCCACCCCCGGTACTGCACCGCCACGAGGGCCGTCAGGCCGCCGCAGCAGGCGGCGACGACCGCAGTGCCGCGGCGGGCCTGCCGGACGGTGGCCGCGGTCGCCGTGCGGCCCGCCGACCGGAGCGGAGTGGGCGGACGGGCGGCCTCTGGTGCGCGGCCGGGTACGGTGCGGGTGGTCATGCCGGCTCCGCGCCGTAGTAGTCCAGGAAGATCTCCTCCAGCGACGGGTGCCGAGCCTCCAGACGGGCGACGCCGGCGTCGCCCAGGGCTCCCAGCACCGCCCCGGGCGGACCGGTGAGCGACAGCTCCAGTCGCACCGGACTGGGCCACCGCAGGTCGCTGACCCCGGGCGGCTCGGCGAGGCGCTGCAGCTCGAGCGCCGGTGCGGCCAGATCGGCGACGACCACGGTTCGGCGCAGGCGCCGGAGGTCGGCCAGTCCGGCGAGCTCGACCAGCCGGCCGCCGCGCAGGATGCCCACCCGCGAGCAGATCGCCTCCACCTCGGCGAACTGGTGGGAGCTGAGGAACACCGTCTGGCCGTGTGCGGTGGCCCCGGCGATGCAGGCCCGGACCTCGTGCTCCATCAGCGGATCCAGGCCGCTGGTCGGCTCGTCCAGGACCAGCAGCGGCGCACGGGTGGCGAACGCGGCCACCAGGGCGATCTTCTGCCGGTTGCCCGTGGAGTAGGTGCGGGCCCGCCGGTCCGGATCCAGCGCGAACCGCTTCAGCAGCTCGTTCCGGTAGGCGGCGTCGGTTCCCGGGCCGACACCGGCCAGCAGCCGCAGGCACTCCCGGCCGGTCAGCGACGGCCACAGCGCGACGTCCGCCGGCACGTACGTCAGCTGCCGGTGCGCCCGTTCGACGTCACCGGCCGGGGCGCCGAACACCCAGGCCATGCCCGCGGTCGGCCGCAGCAGTCCGAGGAGCATCCGGATGGTGGTCGACTTGCCCGCGCCGTTGGGACCGAGGAAGCCGAAGACCTCCCCGGGCGGCACGGTCAGCGACAGGTCGACCACCCCCTCGGTGGCGCCGAACCGCTTGCCCAGCCCCTGGAGGCGCACCGCGGGGACGAGCGGTGACGGTGCGGACACGGTGCCCTCCAAGCAGTCGAGATGACGACCGCCGACCACGCTTCCCGACGCACCAGCGGCGAGGGGTGCGGTCGGCGCGTCCAGCGGTGGTCGTCGCGGTTCGCCGCGGGGCCGGCGACCGGCGGCGTCCGGCCCGGTCACCCCTGCGGAGCCGGCCGGCATGCGGCTGGCAGGTTCTGCTCAGGTGCACGTGCACGCCGAGGGCGGTCGTGTCGGCGCTGTCGAGGTCGTACCCGACCAGCACCCGGGACCCGGGCGGGTTCACGGGGGCGCACCGGAGTCCCCTCGCAGGTGCTGCTCGGGAGCCCCCTCGTCCCCGTCGCTCAACCACCGGGCCACTCCCGGCGGGTCCCGGCGGGTCAGCTCCTCGAGGAGCAGGGGGCGGACCAGGAGGGCTCTGGCGCGTAGGTCGGGGTCCGCGCCGGGCCGCAGGTGCTCGCCGGCCGCGCGCCACTCGGCGAGGAGCAACGGTGTCGAGACCACCTGGAGGAACGGCCGCAGCTCCGCGACGTCGAGGTCCAGGGCGGGTCCGACGGCGCGACCAGCGGACTCCGCGATCCACCCGACGACCGCGACGCAGCTCAGCCCGATCAGCACCATGGCGGCTACCGACCCGAAGGTGCCGAACTGCCGCAGGCCCGCGATGCAGGGCACGGCCAGCGCGGCGCCCGCTCCCGATGACACCGCTGCGCGGCGGACCGCGGGGCCCAGAGGAGACGCCGGGCTCGCCGTCAGCACCACGATCGCGACGAACACCCCGAAGGCGGGCGCCGCGACCAGCACGACGGACGGGGGAGCGGTGAGGGCACCGACGAGCGCGAAGGCGATCGCAGTCCCCAACAGAGCACGGCGACAGGCCCGGACGACCGGGCCGGACCGGCGCCCCGGAGGGACGTGGGCGCCATCCGTGCACCGGGACGAGTCGGCCACGACGGTGTCCGCTGGTCAGGCCGGGCCCGGACCGGTACCCCGCCGGAGCCGGTGGCGCGCGGCCAGCCGGTCGTACCCGACCAGCAGGATCACCGCGCCGACCACCGACCCGACGAGGCCCGCCGGACTGGATCCGCGGTCCTGCAGGCTTCCGGTGAGCAGGCCCAGGAGGCCACCGACGAGCGAACCGGCCACACCGAGCAGCGGGGTGGCCGGCCAGCCCATCGGGTCCTTGCCGGGCACGAGCGCGCGGGCGAGGAGCCCGGCGACGAGACCGATGAGCAGCAGCCAGAGGAGCGAGGACACCGTCGCCTCCGTCGGGTCAGGGAGTCGGGCCCGGAGGTCCGGACGAGATCGGGCACGGGCTCACGACGCGGTCGCCCGAGCCTCGGGGTGGCGACGCCGCGCCGGGGCGCGGAGGCCGGCCGCCGGCGGTGCCGCGGGTGCGCCGCCGCGTGCGTATGGCGGCGCAGGCGCCGGCGAGGGCCGCGTCGACCGGCGCCGACGTACCGGCGAGCGTCGCGCCGAACTCGAGGAGCGGTGTGACGCCTGACCGCTCGGCATGGGTGACGCCGCGGAGGTCCACGAGGACGGTCCCGTTCTCCCGGTCGCGCACGTACTCGAGCACCGCAGCCAGCAGGGCGCCGCCCGAGGGGCCCAGGGGACCGGCGACGGAGATGACGGTGCCCTGGCGATCCAGATCCGGTCGGAGCAGCACCTCGCACCGGCGGCCGGCGCCGTTGTCCGGCCCGGCAGGATCCGCCCGGGTGGACCCGGCGGGCGGCGAGATCCTGCCGGTGGCCACGACCGGGTCCGCGGGAACGGGCATGGCGCGAGGCTAGGAACGTCGATGGCTGCCGGCAGGGCCTGACCGCGGACAGCTCCGAGTCGGAGAACTGCCGGGATCCGGCAAGCCGCCGACCTAGTCGTCGCTCGCCAGGGGTTGCTGTGGCCAGTCGAGCAACCGGGCGCCGGTGACGGCGACGTGCAGGGTGAGCCCGTGCGCGGGATCACCGGGCGCGTGCCCGGTGAGCTCCTGAACGCGCTGCAGCCGGTAGCTGACGGCGCGGGTGCTCAGGTGCAGACGTCGGGCCGTCGCGGTCGTGTTGCCGCCGCTCGCGAAGTAGGCCTCCAGCGTGTCCAGCAGCAGCTCCGCGCCGCCGCGCGCGGCGGTCAGCGGGCCCAGCACCGCCGAGACCAGGTCCGCCATCGCGGCCTCGTCCCGCACCAGGACCCGGTACACCAACAGGTCCCGGGCGTGCACGACCGGGTGCGGCAGTCCCAGGCGGCGGGCCAGGTGCAACGCTTCCAGCGCCTCGCGGTAGGAGTGCCGCACCCCCATGGGCCCCGGATGCGGCCGGCCGACCCCCACGCGCCACCGGGGCCTGTGGGTGAGGTCGGCGGCGGCTCGGCCCGCCAGCTCCGCGAGCTCCTGGCCACCGGCAGCGGACCGGCCAGAGCCCGGAGCCGGCACCGACAGCACACAGACCAGACACCCGTCCTTCGCCGCGGCCAGCAGCCGCCGCTCTCCGAAGCGCGCGCGCACGGCGTCCGCCAGCCATCCGGTCACCCGCATACCGGAGTCGATCGGCCGGTCGGTGGCCGCGACGGTGACGACGTGTGTGCCGGTGAGCGTGAGCCCGAACGGCTCCGCGCGCTCGACGAGTGACCCCACGTCGGCCTGGCCGCTGAGCAGATCGTCGACGAACTCGCGTCGGAAGGCCTCCTCCCGACGGACGACCTCCCGCTGGGCCTCGAGGTAGCCGGCGGCCAGCGCGGCCAGGGCGGTGTCGGCGGCGCGCCACACCGCCTCGCCGGTGCCGACCAACTCGGCGGCCCGCAGCGGCCTGCCCCGGACCTCCGCCAGCAGCTCGGGCAGCCGCGGCCACAGCCGCCGGGAGGCCGTCATGTACAGGTCGACGAGAGCCGGCAGCCCCACCCCCGCCGTGGCCGCCCGGCCGCCCAGGCGGCGGCAGGACGCCTCCTCGTCGCCGCTCAGCCGGCGACCGGTCCGCGCCACCGTCCAGAGGGCCGTCAGGTACCCGTCCAGCAGCGCGGCCGCCATCCCGTGCTCGTCCGCCGACGCCGCGGTGACCTCCTCCACCACCGCGTCCGCGGCCGATCCCGGGGCCCGGGCCTCACCGGAGGCGGGCACCGTGACGTCCGGCAGCACGGAAGCGGCTCACCAGGCCACCGTGACCGTTGGCCCACCCCCGCCGCAACCACCGGTGACGTTGGCATCCCTTCACGGGCAGCAGTGGCTCGATGCGCGCCCAGGCCGCATCGGTGAGCCATGCCGGCCGACCATCGACCGGGCCTGACCCACACCAACGCACCATCACCAGGACAGGCCCTAGGCCCGTGGACGGACGGTGGATCACGGTGGGACAGTGCGAAGTGGATGACGAGGTGCCCTCATGACCGCTAGACAGCTGAGCATCGTGGCCACCCTGCTCGGTGTCGTCGCCGTGATCTTCTTCGTCCTCGGGCAGTCAACCCTCGGCGTGGTGTTCATCTTGCTGTCGGGTGGAGCGTGGGCGCTGACGCAGTACGGCAGGGGTCTCACCGGCCATGGCAGAGGTCCCGGCGGACGCGACGACGAGCCCTAGTTGCAGGGTCGCTCCACGGTCGGCCGCTGGGCCTGCCGCTCCCCCTGCCCTGTCATCGGCGAGAGGGCTTGCTCGAACGGGCCTCGATCACCGTCGTGAGCCGTTCAGGGGTCCGGCAAGGTGCAGTGCAGTTCCGGGCACCGGCCGAGCCGCAGACGGCTACAAGGGGCGTACGCGGACCCACGGCTGACGGGTGGCGCGGGCGGCCCGGGCTAGCGTGCGACTCCTGGCGGCCTGGAGGTCGTCGGCCAGCCCCTCGTATCCGGACTCGGACTCGCAGCGGACGGCGAGTGCTCAGCGCCATGCCCGAGTGGGGCGACGTCGCGCGTGGCGGTCCCCCTCGGCGACCGGTCAGGCGTGTCCTGGCGCAGGCCCTCGGGCGGGCCGAGCAGGGCACGGGAGGACAGCTGGACGACCCGGGGACAGGGGAGCGCCGTGCGCCCGTGTCCATCGGCGGATCCTCACCAGTCCGCCCGGCGCGCGACGGCGTCCATCTCGGCCGGGTCGGGCAGGGCCTCGGCGGGGTCGTCGGGCCACCCCGTGACCTGGACCGTGGCCCACTCCGCCCACCGGGCGACGAGCGCGGTGAAGTCGGTGATGAACGCGCCGGCGAGCAGGTTCTGCGCCGCCCGGTGCTGGAACGGGCCCTCCCCGGCCAGGTAGGCGCGCGCGGCTGCCTTGTTCTCCTCGTTGAGCGCGGCCGCCCAGGCCCGCGCGGCCGCCAGGGACGCCAGCGCGTCGGTTTTCCTGCCGTGATCGGAGAACCACACCTTCATCAGCTGCTCCCACTCGAGCACCGGGCCCTCACCGGGCTCGTGCAGCCACTCGGCGAGGGCGGTGCGGCCGGCCGGGGTGATCGCGTACACGGTCCGCGGGCGGCGCCCGACCATCTCGGTCACCGCGGTCGCCAACCCGGCCCGTGTCAGCTTCTTCGGTTCCTCGTACAGCTTGCTGTTCGCCCGCGGCCACACCCGGCCGAGGTTCCGGTTCATCTGCCGGACCAGCTCGTAGCTGCTCCACGGCCTGACGGCCAGCATCCCGAGGATCGCGAACGACGTCGTCGTCAGGGAGCGGGCGCTTGACACGTGCCCTCCTCCGGAGTAGGCCCCTTGATAGTCCCAAAGGGACTATACGAGGAGGCTCCCGATGACCACCACCTCCACGTTCCCCGTCCACCCGGGCAACCTCGCGCAGCTCCGTGCCTGGGACGGCGGGGAGGGCGCCTACTGGGCGGCTCACGCCGACGCCTTCGACCGGGCCGTCGCGGGCTTCGATGCGGCCCTCTTCGACGCCGCGGCGATCGGCCCGGCCGACCGGGTCCTCGACGTCGGCTGCGGCACCGGCGGCACCACGCGCGCAGCGGCCCGCCGCGCGCCCGCCGGGGCGGTCCTCGGTGTCGACCTGTCGGCGGCGATGCTCGCAGTGGCCCGCCGCCGGGCGGCGGAGGAGGGGCTGTCCCACGTCGACTTCGTGCAGGCTGACGCGCAGGTCCACCCCTTCCCGCCGCGGACCTTCGACGTGGCCATCAGCCGCACCGCGGCGATGTTCTTCGCCGACCGGGTCGCCGCGCTGGCCAACGTCGGCCGCGCCCTGGTGCCCGGCGGCCGGCTGTCGCTGCTGGTGTGGCAAGCGCCGGAGCGCAACGAGTGGTTTCTCGAGCTGACCGGCGCGCTGGCCGCCGGCCGGCAGCTGCCGACCCCGCCGCCGGACGCCCCGCACCCGTTCACCCTGGCCGACCCCGCCGTCGCCCGGGAGGTGGTGTCCGCGGCCGGCTACACCGACGTCACCGTGGAGGGGATCGACGGGGTGATGGACCTCGGCGGCGACCGCCCGGGCGCCCACGACTTCGTGCTCGGGCTGCTGGGCTGGATGCTGGAGGGGCTCGACCGCGACGCGCGGGACCGTGCGGTGGGCGTCCTGCGTCGGTCGGTCGACGCGCACAGCGGCCCGGACGGGGTCCGGTTCGGCGCCGCGGTCTGGCTGCTCGCCGCCCGCCGGACCGGGACGCCCGGGCGGTACTGATCCCGCGTGCGCGGGACGACGCGCGGCACGGTCGCCGTCCCGTGTTCCTGCGACACTGGGCGCCGTGGGCGGTCGCTCCACGGACGGCGACGGGCTCCGGCTGACCGAGTTGGTGGCGTCGATCTCCCTGGCCACGGACCTGGTGTCGGGCCAGCCGTTGGAGCATGCGCTGCGGACCTGTCGGCTGTCGGTGACCGTCGCCCGGTCCCTGGGCCTGGACGACGGCACGGTCGCGGACGTCCACTTCGTCGCCCTGCTGCGGTTCCTCGGGTGCACGGCCGACGCGCCGGAGCTGGCGCGGCTCGCCGGAGGGGACAACCTCGGGCTGATGGCCGCGATGGCACCGGTCTACATGGGCTCGGCCGTGGAGGGGGTCCGGACGCTGGTGCGCACCACGGGGCGGGACTCCCCGCTGCCCCGCCGGGCCGGCCTCGTGGCCGGGGCGCTGGCCTCCTCCCGCACCGAGGTGTCCCACTGCGAGGTGGGCGCGCGGCTGGCCGCCCGGCTCGGGCTCGGCCCGGGGGTCGTGGGGGCGCTGGCGCACGCCTACGAGCGGTGGGACGGCCGTGGGCTGCCGGACGGGCTGTCGGGGGCGGAGATCCCGATGGCGGTCCGGGTCGTCGTCGTCGCCCGCGACGCCGTGCTCTGGCACCGGACGGCCGGCGCGGCCGCGGCCACGGACGTCCTGGCCCGCCGCCGTGGCCGCGCCTACGACCCGGCGGTCGTGGACGCCGTGCGGGCCGTCGGGATCCCCGCGGCCGACGACCCGGCGGTGTGGGAGGAGGTCCTCGCGGGGGAGCCCGACCCGGTGCGGCGGGTGGGGTCCGCCGGGCTGGACCGGGCGATGGCAGCGGTCGGTGACTTCGCGGACCTGCGGTCGACGTGGACACGGGGGCGGTCGGCGCGGCTCGCCGCGACGGCGCGGGCGGCGGGTGCCGCCTGTGGGCTGCCCGCCCCGGACGTCATCACCCTGACCCGCGCCGCCGCGGTCGCCGACGTCGGCGCCGTCGGGGTCCCGAGCGGGATCTGGCAGCGCCGCGGGCCGCTCGGCGTGGACGACGCCGAGCGGGTGCGGCTGCACCCCTACCTGTCCGAGCGGGTCCTGGGGAGGTGTGCGCAGCTGCGGCCGGTCGCCGCGCTCGCCGGTGTCCACCACGAGCGGCTCGACGGGTCCGGTTACCACCGGGGCAGCGCGGCCGGGCAGCTCCCGGGCCCCGCACGTCTGCTCGCCGCCGCCGACGTGTGGACGGCGCTCCGGGAGGACCGGCCGCACCGTCCGGCGATCGCCGCGACGGCGGCCCGCGACGTGCTGTGGCGCGAGTCGGCCGAGGGCAGGCTCGACCGGACGGCGGTCGAGGCGGTCCTGTCGGTCGAGGGCGCGGCCGCCCGCCGCCCGCGGGCCCCGCGCCCGGCGGGTCTCTCCGAGCGGGAGGTGGAGGTGCTCCGGCTGATCGCGCGCGGACTCTCCAACCGCGAGGTGGCGCGCCGGCTGTGGATCTCGACGAAGACCGTCGGCCACCACGTCGAGCACGTCTACGCCAAGATCGGGGTCACCACACGCCCGGCCGCGGCCCTGTTCGCCATGGAGCACGACCTGCTCGGCGGATGGGGCGATCACCCGATGCCGTCCTGACGGCCCTGGCCCACCCTCGGGGCACCGATCCGACCGGTGGAGGGGATCATCATGGACGTCCGGACGGAGAGCCGGCTGACGACGACGTCGCGGGACGGCACCCGCATCGCCTGCTGGCGCACGGGGGAGGGGCCGGCGCTGGTCCTGGTGCACGGCGCCACCGCCGACCACACGCGGTGGGAGACGGTGCTGCCCCTGCTCGACCCGCACGTCACCGTGTACGCGATGGACCGGCGGGGCCGCGGGGGGAGCGGGGACGCCGCCTCCAGCCGGATCGAGGCCGAGGGCGCCGACGTGGCCGCCGTCGTCGAGGCGGTCGCCGACGCCACCGGGGGCCCGGTCGACGTGCTCGGCCACTCGTACGGCGGCCTGTGCGTGCTCGAGGCGCTGGTGCAGACCTCCCGGATCCGCCGGGCGGTGCTCTACGAGCCGGGCGCGGGTGTGCCCACCGCGCCCGGGTTCGCCGACGAGCTGGCGGCGCTGCTGAACGCGGGCCGGCGCGAGGAGGTCGTCGTCCGGCTGCTCACCGTGGCCGCCGGGGTGCCCGCCGACCAGCTCGCCCGCATGCGGGCGCTGCCGTCCTGGCCGCACCGGGTGGCCGCGGCGCACACCGTCGTCCGCGAGGTGCGCGTCCACGACGGCTACCGCCTCCGGCCGGAGCGGTTCGCCCACCTCGCCGTGCCCACCCTGCTGCTGGCCGGCTCGGACAGCCCGCCGGCGGAGGCCGCGTCGACGGCGACCGTGGCCGCGGCGCTGCCGGGCGCCCGCGTCGTCCCTCTGGTGGGCCAGGGACACGTCGCGATGCTCACCGCGCCGGACCTGTTCGCGACCGAGGTCCTCGCCTTCCTGCAGGACCCGGCCGTCCCGCCACCCGAGGCCGGACCGGCCCCGACGCTCCGGGCGGAGAGAGGGGAGGACGGATCCGAAGAGGTCTACACGCTGGGTGCTTGGCGGGTGGCCGACGGCAGGCAGGACGAGTTCGTGGAGGCGTGGGAGCGGCTCAGCCGCTTCTTCCGGGGCCTCCCCCGTCCGCCCGCCCAGGGAACCCTGCTGCAGGGCCTCGACGAGCCGCGGCAGTTCTACTCCTTCGGGCCGTGGCGGACGCTCGACGACGTCCGGGCGATGCGCGGCCGGCCCGACGCCCGGCGCCACCTGGACGAGCTGATGCAGCTCTGCGAGGAGGGCCGGCCGGGGACGTTCCGGGTCGTGGCCACCGGCTGACGACCGGGCCACCGGGGCCGCGCCCACCTGGCGGCGCGGGGCTCATGGCGGAGGTCTCCTCGCCCTCCGGGCGCCGCCCCGGCGCGGGACACTGGGCGCCGTGGCGCCGACGGCGTGCATCCGGTTGTTCGGGCGCGTGCAGGTGCAGCTCGACGAGGTGAGCAGCGGCACGCTGCGGTCAGGTCGCGCCGAGTCGTTGCTCGCCTGCCTCGTGCTGCGCCGGGGCGTGCCGGTGTCCCGGGAGCGCCTGGCCGCCGTGCTCTGGCCGGACTCCCAGGAGGGCCAGGCCCGCACCAACCTGCGCCACCTGGTGCACTCCCTGCGTCGCGACCTCCCGGCCGTCGACCGGTACCTCGAGACCACCGCACGGACGCTGTGCTGGCGCGCCGAGGAGCCGCTGTGGCTGGACGTCACCGCGTTCGAGCGGCTGCTCGACGGCAGCTGCGACGCCCCGCCGGCCAGGGTCACCGCGCTGCGCGAGGCGGTCGCGCTGTACCGCGGAGAGCTCGTCGACGGCTGCGACGACGAGTGGCTGCGCGAGGACCGGGAGCGGCTGCGCCGCCGGTACCGGCAGGCGCTGGGCGAGCTCGCTGCGCTCACCGAGGTCGGCGGCGACGCAACTGCGGCGGTCGCGCTCGCCGAGCGCATGGTCCGCGACGACCCGCTCGCCGAGGACGGCTACCGCCTGCTGATGCGGGTGCACAGCAGCCGCGGCGACCGGACGAGCGCGCTGCGCGCGTACCACCAGTGCGTGACCGCGCTGGAGAGCGAGCTGTCGGTCGAGCCGTCGGCGGAGACGCGGCGGGCCTACCAGGAGCTCGTCGCGGCCGAGTACCCCGCCGCGACCACGGTCCGCATGGCGGGGCCTCCGCTGGTCGGCCGCACGGCCGAGCGCGCGCACCTGGCAGAGGTGTGGCGGGCGGCCGAGGCCGGAGCCGCACGCTTCGTCCTGGTCACCGGCGAGGCCGGGATCGGCAAGACCCGCCTGGTCGAGGAGTACCGGGCGTGGTGCGCACGCCGCGGTGCCGCCGTCGCCGACGCCCGCTGCTACCTCGCCGAGGGACCGCTGGCCTACGGCCCCGTCGTGGACTGGCTGCGCCGCCCGGCTCTGCGGGCGTCGCTGCGCGCGCTCGAGGAGGCGCGGTTGACCGAGCTGTCGCGGCTGCTGCCCGAACTGCTCGACGAGGTCCCCGACCTGGTGGAGCCGCCGCCGCTGCCGGAGACCGAGCAGCGGTCCCGGCTGTTCGACGCCGTCGCGGCGGCCGTGCTCGGTCCCGGGCGGCCGGTGCTGCTCGTCGTCGACGACCTGCCGCACGCCGACCGGGAGACGTGCCGGCTCCTGCACCACCTGCTCCGGTCCCACCGACGGGCACGGCTGGTCGTCGCCGCCACGGCACGGACCGAGGACGTCGAGGTCACCCCCCACGTCCGCGCCCTGCTCACCGGGCTGCGCGACCAGGACCTGCTCACCGCGATCGAGCTCGCCCCGTTCACGCCCGAGGAGACCGCGACGCTCGCCGAGCGGCTCACGGGCGCGCGCCCGTCCGCCGAGGACACCCGCCGACTGCACCGGCAGACCGAGGGCAACCCCCTGTTCGTCGTCGAGGCGCTCTGCGCCGGAGAGCGCGGGGGTGACGCGCTGACCCCGCGGGTGCAGGCGCTCATCGAGGCGCGGCTCGCCCAGCTCGGCGACGCCGCCCGCGCGGTGCTCGCCTGCGCGGCGGCCATCGGGCGTGAGTTCCACCCCGACGTCCTCGCCGCCGCCTCCGGCGTGGACGAGGACACGCTGGTGACCGGCCTCGACGAGTTGTGGCGCCGCCGCGTCGTGCGCCAGCACGGCACGGACGGGCAGGCCCCGACCTACGACTTCGCCCACGACCGCATCCGCGAGGTCGCCTACCGCGGGATCGGCCCGGCCCGGCGGCGGCTGCTGCACGGACGCATCGCCGCCGCTCTGGAGCAACTGCACCGGACGGCGGCAGAACCCGTGAGCGCGCAGATCGCCGCCCACCACGAACGGGCAGGCGCCACGGCCGAGGCCGTCGCCTGGTACGGGCGGGCCGCCGCGGCGGCCCAGCTGCTCCACGCGAACGGCCGGGCGGTGCAGCTGCTGGACCGGGCGCTCGCGCTCGTCGGCTCGCTGCCCGCCTCGCCCGACCGCGACCGGGTCGAGCTGGAGCTGCGCACGGCGGCGCTCGCGCCCCTGGTCCCCCTGGTCGGGTACACCTCGCGCGGGATCACCACCACGCAGCGGCGGGCGACGGAGCTGGCGCGCTCGCTGGGCGTCGACCTGTCGCCCCAGTTGGTGCGCTCGCTGGCCCTGCACGCGCTCACCCGGGCGGACTTCGCGGCCGCCACCCGATGCGGGCGGCAGCTGCGCGCCGCGGGCGAGCGACGCGGGGACGACGTCCTGGTCGTCGAGGGCGACTACGTCCTCGGCGTGGCCGCGTTCTGGCAGGCGGACCTCTCCACGGCACGCCGCCACCTGGAGTCGGCGGTGCGGCGGTACCGGCCGGAGGACCGCACGACGCACCTCCTGCACTACGGGCAGGACCCGAAGGTCGTCTGCCTGGGCCGACTCGCCTGCACCTACTGGTTCCTCGGCCTGCCCGCCGACGCCCGCCGAGCGCACACCGCCGCGCTCGCCTGGTCGCGCGAGGTCGCGGACCCCTTCAGCCGCCTCGTCGCCCTCACCTTCGGCGCCCTGCTCGCCCTGGAGACCGGTGACGAGGCCGAGCTCCGCCGGCTCACCGCCGAACTGGCCGAGATGGGCTCCGACGGGATCAACGGCGACGTCACGCGGGCCTTCACCGGCTACCTGGCCGTGCTCGACGGCCAGGGACGGGCCGGGCTCGACTCGGTCCACACCGCACTGGCCCACGCAGCGGTCGCTGCTGCCGCGCCTGGCCAGCACGCCATGATCCAACGGGTACTGCTCGCGGCCCAGCTCGCGGCGGGCGACACCGCCGCTGCGCGCGCCGCCGCCGACCGGCTGCTGGCGATGGACGGCCCCGCCCGGCTCTGGGCGCCGCTCGCCGGGCGTGTGCACGCTGACCTGAGCGTCAGCACCTGATCCCGGCACCCGGCGGCGGAACGCCGGTGGAACGCCGGAAGCCCCATCCTCCCCGTGACGTCGGAGGGAGGACCGAGATGACCCAGGAACTGATGACCCAGGAACTGCGGCGGGCCGGGTTCGCCGGTGCGCTCGTCGAGCCAGGGGACCCGGACTACGACCGGGCCCGGGCGGTCTGGAACGGTGCCGTCGACGCGCGGCCGGCGCTGATCGCGCGCTGCACGAGCCCCACGGACGTGGCCACTGCCCTGGCCCACGCGCAGCGGGCGGGGCTCGAGGTCGGCGTGCGGTGTGGCGGGCACCACTACGGCGGAGCCGCGGTGCCCGACGGAGGCCTGACCATCGACCTGCGGGCGATGAACTCCGTCGCGGTCGACCCCGCCGCGCGGCGAGCCCGCTGCGGCGGAGGAGCGCTGCAGGCGGAACTGGACGCGGCCACCCAGGAGCACGGCCTGGCCGTCACCGGCGGGACGGTCAGCCACACCGGTGTGGGCGGGCTGACCCTCGGCGGCGGCATCGGCTGGCTGACGCACGCGTGCGGGCTGGCCGTGGACAACCTGGTCTCCGCACAGGTGGTGCTCGCCGACGGGCGGTGCGTCCGCGCGTCGGCCGACGAGCACCCGGACCTGTTCTGGGCGCTGACCGGGGGCGGCGGGAACTTCGGCGTCGTCACCGAGTTCCAGTTCCGGCTCCACCCCGTCGGCCCGCTGGTGCACTTCGGCATGCTGTTCTGGGAACTCGAACGCGCCGCCGCGGCGCTGCGCGCAGCGCGGGACGTCCTGAATGCCCTGCCGCGGGACGCCGGTGGACTGGCGTTCGTGGTGAACGCCCCGCCCGCGCCCTTCGTGCCCGGAGAGCACCACTTCCGTCCCGGGGTCGCGCTCGCCGTCGTCGGGCTGTCCGGCGCGGCGGCCCATGCCGCGCTCCTCGGCGCCGGCCGCGACGCGCTTCCCCCGCTGTTCGCGTTCACCACCGACATGCCCTACACCGTGCTGCAGAGCATGCTCGACGACGCGGCGGCGCCCGGCCTGCTCGCCTACAACAAGGCCGTCTACCTCGACGAGTTCTCCGACGCGGCGGTGGACGCGGTGACCGCGCTGCTCCCGAGGAGGAGCTCTCCACTGAGCCTGATGCCGATCTTCCCGCTGGGCGGAGCCTTCACCGACGTCGACGACGACGCCACCGCCTTCGGCGGGCGCCGCGCGGCCCGCTACGCGGTGAACATCGACGCGGTCGCCTCCGATCCGCAGGCCCTCGCCGCGGACCGGGAATGGGTCCGCTCGATCTGGTCGGCGCTGCGACCCTTCGCCCCGCACACCGGCAGCTACGTCAACTTCATGACCGAGTACGAGCAGGACCGGGTACGTGCGAGTTACGGCCCGGCCAAGTACGAGCGCCTGGCCCGCATCAAGGCGCGGTACGACCCCGGCAACCTGCTCCACCGGAACGCCAACATCAGGCCGGAGCCGCCGGTGTCAGCGCCGGGCCCGCGCCGGCACGACGAGCAGGACGTCGTCACGCCGCGCACCGATCGGTGATCGCGCGCCGGTCGCGGCGGGTGCTAGCGCTGGGAGGTTCCCGGCTCGTTCCGCAGCAGCAGGCGGGTGCCCCGTGTGGAGAGGCTGTCCCGGAGGAGGTGGAGGGCGTCCAGGCCGGCGTCGTCGGCGGTCCGGACGCCGGCCAGGTCCACCACCACGGCGGACGAGCCGGTGCGCCGCACGGTCTCCACCGTGCCGCGTACGAGATCCGCGCCCTGGGTGGTGAGGTGCCCGCTGACCTGGATCGCGCCGACCCGCAGGACGACCACCTCCGTGCGGGGGGCCTCGTGCCCTGACGGGCTGCCGGGGGTCATGCGGTCCTCCCGAGGGGGTGGCACGGCTGGAGTTCGACCTCACCCTCCCAGTCCGGGGCGGCGCCGCCGAGCCTGCACGGTGGGTCGTCACGAGGTCTTCACGGAGGATCAGTCCGGCGGCGCGGTGAGGAAGCCCGCGTAGTCCCCCGCGGTCAGCGGCGTTGACGTCAGCTCGCCTGATGGCAGCGGCGCCTCGACCGGTACGCCGTCGCTGGTCAGCCGTACGGCGGCGATGCCCGGCACGCTGGTCGCCGTCAGCACGATCTGGGCCACCGCTGTGCGGCTCTCCCGCCCCGACGGCGCCTCCGCGGTGCCCCCGAGGTCGACGGTGACCGTCACGTCCTCGTCCTCGTCCTCGTCCTCGACCTCGGCCGCGGACAGCGTGACGCCGGGCGGCAACGCGGTGGACAGGCCCTGCCGCCGCTCCTCCGCCGTGGGGCCCTCCGCCAGCTGGGCGAGCAGGGCGGCCAGTTGATCGGGGACGGAACCGGTGACCTCACGCCCGCGGGGGACCAGGACGTCGCCGGGCCCGACGAGGAGGATGCGCGGCTGGTCCGTGCGCGGCGTGGTGGTGGGTGCCGGCGGGGACGGGGTCGAGGGGGAGGCCAGGCCGTACGGGACGTCGGAGGGGGCGATGGTGGCCGGGGCCTGCCCGGTGGGCACGCCGCAGCCGGCGACGACCAGCAGTGCCGCCAGAACCGGCGGCGCGGACGCGCGCCTCACCGCCGCGCCCGGGGGAGGGAGAGCGTGAACCGGGCGCCGCCGCACGGCCCGTCGGTCACCCACGCGGTGCCGCCGGCCTGCGCCGCCGTCTCCGCCACGATGGCCAGCCCCAGTCCGGCCCCAGGTCGCGAGCCACGCGCCGACGCCGCGCCGCGGGTGAAGCGCTCGAACACCCGCTGGCGGTCGGCGGCGGGCACGCCCGGGCCGGCGTCGTCGACCGACAGCAGCACGATGTGGCCGCGAGCGGCCACCTCGACCCGCCGGGTGCCGCCGCCGTGCCGGTCGGCGTTGTCGAGCAGGTTGCGCAGCGCGCGCTCCAGGCGGCCCTTGTCCGCCGTGACCCGCGTGTCGGCCGGGTCGCCGTCGGTGGCCAGCAGCCCGGGGTCCCGGCCGGTGCGGGCGAGCACCTCGCGGGCGAGGTCGGCCAGGCCCACCGGCGGGACCGGCCCGTCCGGTGTCCCGCTGTCGAGCCGGGCGAGTTCGAGCAGGTCGTCGAGGGTCTGCCGGAACCGGCGCAGCTCCGTCTCCACCAATGCCAGCGCCTGCCGCGACCGCTCGGGGAGCTCCTCGCGCCGCGCGGCCATCACCGAGACGCTGGTGACCAGGGTGGTCAGCGGGCTGCGCAGTTCGTGGCTGACATCGCCGACGAAGCGGGCGTCGCGGTCGATGCGGGCGGCCAGCGCGTCGACCATGGCGTTGAAGCTGCCGACGATGGCGACCAGGTCGGGGTCGTCGGTGGTCGGCAGCCGGGTGCCGAGCTCGCCGCCGGCGATCCGCGTGGCCGCCCCGGCGACCTGCTCGAGCGGCTGCACCGCGCGCCGGCTGGCCCACAGGCCGAAGGCTGCCCCGGCCAGGGTGGCCGCGGTCGCGCCGGCGCCGAGCACCGCCGCGAGCGTGCGCAGCACCTGCTGCAGCTCGAGCAGCGGGGTCACCTCGTAGAACTCGAGGTCCGCGGCGGGCAGCGGGATGCCGACCACGAGCTGCGGGGCCTCCGTCCCGGGCGTGCGGACCGTGCCCGCCGCGCCGCCGGCGACCACCTCGCGCAGCGACGACGGCACGTCGCGCCGGCCGACCTCCAGGCTCGTCGAGTACCAGGCGTCGCCGCTGCGCACGACGACGGCCGAGGACCCCCGGGGTTCCAGCTCGGCCAGGACCGTGCCGACCTCGGTGCCGGCCGTGGCCAGTCGGCTGCGCACCACGTCGGCCTCGGCGAAGGCCTGGCGGGTCAGCGCCCGCTCGCGCTGGTCGAGCAGGTAGCCGCGGGCCAGCAGGAACGTGGTGACCACGAGGACGGCCGACACCAGCAGCGTGCCCGCGGCGAAACCCAGGACGATGCGCGCCCGCAGGCCCCGGGGCCCCGGCGCGCGCCTCACCGTGGGTCCAGCCGGTAGCCCAGCCCCCGGACCGTGACGACGACGCGCGGCGCGCCCGGCTCGCGCTCGACCTTGGTGCGCAGCCGCCGGATGTGGACGTCGACCAGCCGCTCGTCGCCGAAGAAGCCGTGCTCCCACACGCGGGCGAGCAGGTCCTGCCGGCTGAGCACCCGTCCCGGCACCGAGGCCAGCTCGCACAGCAGCCGGAACTCGGTGAGCGTGAGCGGCAGCAGCGTCGCGCCGCGGTGCACGGTGCCGGCCTCGACGTTGAGCACCAGCGGGGCGGCCGGGTCCTGCTCGAGCACCACGGGGCGGGGCTGGGGCGGCGCGGCGGCCCGGGCTCGGCGGCGCAGCGCCCGCAGCCGGGCGGTGATCTCCTTGACCTCGAACGGCTTGGTCACGTAGTCGTCGGCGCCGGCCTCCAGGGCCGCGACGACGTCGTGGGTGTCGGCGCGGGCGCTGACCACGATGATCGGCAGGTCGTGGTGCCGGCGGACCTCGCGGACGACGGCGAACCCGTCCATCCGGCCCAGCATCAGGTCGACGAGCATCAGGTCGGGGACGGCGACGCGCACCTGCCCGACGGCGTCCTCCCCGCTGACCGCCTCGGCGACGGCGTAGCCCTCGTCCTCCAGTGCCCACCGCAGCGCGGTGCGGATGGCGTCGTCGTCCTCGACGACGAGCAGCGAGGGCGGCACCGGCCCACTGTGCCACCGGCCTCCGGCCCGCCCCGGTGCGGGACCCGGGTTCGTCACGGGATCGCAAAGGTCTCGACCGGGCCGTCGCAATCACGGCTGGACAGGCTCGGCGTCATGACCGCAGCCGCGCCCACCGGGCCGTTCCCGTCTGTTGAGTACGACGGCGACGAGGTCGTCGTCGTACTCACGCCGGCGCTGGTGGCCGACGGCCTGGCCGACGTCCGCTGGCTGCTGTACGACGCGCTGCTGGGCGGCGCACGCACCGTGGTCGTCGACCTGGCCCGGGTGCCGCACCTGGACAGCCCGCTGCTGGCCACGCTCCTGGGAACGCACCGCGTGTGCCGGGCGCGGGGCGGCGCGGTGGTCCTGCGCGGGGCCGGGCGGCGCACCCGGGAGGTGCTCGCCCGGACGGGGCTGGGGCGCGTCCTGCAGCTGCAGCCGGGGCGCCGCCGCGGCCAGGACCTCCCCGGGTGACCGGCGAGGACGGGGCCGGCCCGCCGGTCGATGACGGTTCCTTGACGACTCGTCCCACCTCCGGGTCGCGGGCGCCCGGAGCCGGGCGGGCGGGCGAGCCTGGTCCTCCGTGTCGAGGAGGGAGTCGAGATGACGTGTGAGGACTGCGGCGTGGAGCGCCAGGGGGCGCGCTTCTGCACCGGCTGTGGCCGGCGGGTGGTCCGGCCGGTCACCCCGGGCAGGCAGAGGTCCGTCCTCCCGCGTCCGCATGCCACGGTGCTGCCCGGCCCGAGGACGTCGGCGGAGTCGGTGGTCGACCGGTTCCGTGGCGCGCCGGAGGTCGTGGGGCGACGGACGCGGTGACGAGGTCGAAGGGGAGCTCGGCGTGACGCGGGCGACCCGCCTCGCACGGTCGTCGGACCGTCGTGCGGCGCCGGCACCGACCGCCGATCAGATCGGGTGGTGAACGCGGCCGTCCGGGTCAGCTCGGGACGATGCGTGACCGGCCGGCCCGTGCCGGGCTGCTGAGCCGAGCGGAGGGTGACGCGCTCCTGCGCCGCTACGCGCGTGAACACCGTGCTGCCCTGCGCCCCCTCACCGAGGTCATCACGGCGGCCGGGCCCGGCCGCGAGGTCGACATCCCCCTGGTCCGGCTCCACCTGGCGTCCCGCTGAGAACCGACCCCCGGCGCCGGGCGCCAGGGGCGGGGCCGCGCGGCGGCCGGCGGCGGGGGTCAGAGGCGCCCGTCCGTGGTGGCGGGGCCCTCGACCTCGATCTCCTCCCTGCGCAGGTCCGCGCTGACCTGCTCCTCCTCCGTGACGGTCTCCGTGTCGAGGCTGACCCGCTCGACCGGCACGGCCTCCTTCGCCACGACCGGCCGCTCGGCGTGGAGGGTGACCTCCCGCTCCTCCTCGACGAAGGCGTGCCCGTCGGGGGCGTCGGCGTCGGTGACCGGCTCCCGTCGGACCCGGACCTCCTCATGGGAGACGGGCACCGTCTCGGTGACGTTCTCGGTGACGACGTACTTGCGCAGCCGCACCCGGCCGACCTCCTCCGCTCGGGTGCCCGTGACGAGGCGTTCCTCGGAGCGGGTGATCGCGTCGTCGGTGAGCGCCTCGTCGGTGAGCGTCTCGTCCCCGGCCATCCCGCTCGTGGGCGCCGGCCCGGCGGCCTCGCCGAGGTCCATCCCGTAGTAGCGGTAGAGATCCACCTCCTCCTGGCGGGACAGATAGCCCTTGGCGTCGATCCGAGGAGCGTCCTTCACGGTGCTCTTGCTCACCGACACCCGGATGCCGTCGCCGGTCAGGGCGGCATCACGGATCGGGACGAAGGACTCCCGGATGCCGAACAGACCGGTGCGGACGGTCAGCCACTCCGGCTGGTCGGTGTCGTTGTCGAGGTAGACCTCGGAAGCCTCGCCGATCTTCTCGCCGCTCGGGTCGTACACGTCCCGGCCGGAGACGCGGTCGATGCTCTCGGTGCCGATCATGGTCTTCTCCGCTCGTGGTGGTACAGGTCTGCCCTGTCCCCCCACTGTCGGGCGCTCCGGGAGGCGCTGCGGCGTGCCGGACCGAGTCGTCACAGAGGTGTCTCGCCCGTGTCATGCAGCCGTCGGGAACGCCGGTGACCGGCCCGACGCGGCGAGCGGTGGCTCGTCGTTCCGGCACCGGTCCCCTCGGATGTCATGGGATCGCAAGAGGGTGGCGTGTCGACCGCAACACCGGGCGGGCATCGTCGGAGGTGTCCGCATGGAATCGGCGGTCCTGCCGGAGGGACCCGGGCCCGGCGGCGTCCGCCGGGGGACGACGTCGTCGGCACCGGGAACGTCCGGCACCACACCGGACCCGGGCGGACGGTCCGACTCGAGCACGACCGCGACCGGCCGACGAGCCAGACCCGCCCGTGGCCGGCGGCCGTCGATCTCCCGGAGCCCAGCATGGTCGCAACCGTCCTCGCACTCCTCGCGTTGTTCCTCGGCGCCGCGCTGGTGGGCACGCTCGTCACCGGCCTCTTCTGGCTGACGCTCGTCGCCCTCGCCGGGATCCTCGGCACGGGCGCCGTGGGGGTGAGCAGGCTCGGCGTCCCGGACGACGACGCCCCGGCGAACGCCCGGAGGAGCCACTTGCGCCTGGTCCGCACGGGCTCCGGGGCCGCACGCGGCGACCGCACCGGGCATGGCGGCGTCGACTGGGCGGCGTAGTCCCGACGCCGCCCTGCCCCCGGCGGTCAGTCCGTAGGGGTCGGGGTGGCCGTCGCGGGCGGGCGAGACGAGGAGGCCGGCTCGCTGACCTCGCAGTCAGCGCTGTCCTCTCGTAGTCGCTGCTGCAGCGGCTGCAGCCTCCGGATGACCTCGTCGAGCCGGGCGGCGTCGAGGGCTGCGGCGGCTGCGGCGAGCTCGTCGACGGTCGCGGCGATGTCCTGCGCGGCGTTGATCGCCCGGAGGCACGCTGCGTTCACCCGGGTCTCGTCCACCCCGCCGGTCGTCTCCGCCGGCGGAGTCGCCGGTCCGGCCGTCGCCGGCCGGTCCGGCTGCGCTGCCGGGGCCGAGGGTGGGTCCTGCCCGAGCAGGCCCACCAGGAGCGCGCCGACGAGGAGCCCGACGACGAAGGTCCCGGCGGCCAGCCATCCCGACCAGGCACGGCCTGGTCGCTCGGCCCGCCGGCCCTCGGACGGGGTCTGGGCCATGGGGATCCCTCCACCAGACGGTCCCGGGGACGACGGTCGTACCCGGCCGGAACAGCGGTACGCGCCCGGCTCATGACGAGGCGGGAGGCGGGAGTGTCCCCACGGCAGCGGCCGCCGGTCCTCCGGTGGGCCCGGCGGGCGGTCCGCGCGGTGGCACACGCCCTCCGGGCGACCGTGGTGGCCGGGCGGTGGATCGTGGTCTCGGGCTGGGTCGCCGTCGCCGTGGCGGCGGTCGTGCTGCCGTCCTCGGGGAGCGGCGCCAGCGGTGACGACGTCGGCGCGCTGCTGCCCCCGGACAGTGAGGCGGTCGCCGTCCAGGAGCGCAGCCTGGAGCTCTTCCGCGTGCCGGTTCTCTCCGAGACCTCCGTCGTGGTCCACGACCCGGCCGGGCTCGACTCACTCACCCGCGCCGACGTCGCCCTGTGGGCGCTGGCGCACACGCAGGCCTCCCTCCAGGGGGGCGTGTCCCCGAGCGGCGAGCAGATCGTCGCGGCGGTGCCGATCCCGACGTCGACACCCGGCACCGTGGTGACCTACCTGTACGTGACCCGAGGGACGTCGCTGTCGGAGGCCACCGCCCTGGCGCGTCAGTACGCGAGCCACTTCCACAACCAGGCGTCGGTGCAGACCTCCGTCACCGGCTTCACCCCGGCCCGGGTGGCGCAGGCGGAGTACCTTGAGGCCCGGCTGCACGTGTTCGAGGTGGCCACCCTCCTCCTCATCGCCGTCGTCGTCGGGCTGACGTTCCGATCCGTCGTCGCGCCGGTGGTCGTCCTGCTCGTCGCCGGCCTGGCGTACGTCGTCGCGGTGCGCGTGCTGGCTGCCGCGGCCGGGGCGTTCGGCTTCGCGCTGCCCGACCAGCTGCGGCCCCTGACCGCGGCGCTGCTCATCGGGGTGGTCACCGACTACTGCGTGCTGTTCTTCTCCGGCTTCCGCCGGCACCTCGACCGGGGGCTGCACCGGCACGAGGCGGCCCGACGCGTCGTCCTCACCGAGGGCCCGATCGTGGCGGTCGCCGGCGTGACCGTGGCGGCCGGCACGGCGGCCCTGCTGGCCGCCGACTTCGACCTGTTCCGGGCCTTCGGCCCGGCGCTGTCGCTGACGGTGGTGGTGGGGCTGCTGGTGTCCCTGACCCTCGTCCCGGCCCTGCTGGCCGTTCTCGGCGCCGGGCTGTTCGCGCCCTCGCGGATCGCCGGTGGCCGGGCGCTCGAGCACAGCGGCGGCCGAGGGACGCGGTGGCTGGCCCGGCAGGTCGCCGGTCGAAGGGGTGCGCTGGTCGCGCTCGTCCTGGGGCTGGCCGTGCTCGTCCCCGCCGCGATACCCCTCTCCCACCTGCGCCTGGGGGTCTCCTTCACCAGCGGGCTGCCCGACGACGACCCGGTGGCGCGCGGAGCCGAGGTCCTCGACGAGGCGGGGGTCCGCGGCGTCGTGGCGCCGACGGAGGTGATCGTGGAGGGAGAGGGGGTGGCCGGGCAGCGCGAGGCGCTCGGCCGGTTCCAGGCGGGGTTGGCTGCCCTGCCGGGCGTCGCCGAAGTGCTCGGCCCGGCGCAGAACCCGCTGCCCGCCGAGTACGGCGTCGTGTTCTCGCAGGACGGCGCCGCCGCGCGCTTCGTGGTGGTCCTCGACAGCGACCCGCTGTCCGCCACCGCCATCGCCGACCTGCAACGGCTGCAGGACCGGGTGGACTCCCTGCTCACCGAGGCCGGTGTCGAGGGCGTCACCGTGGGGATCACCGGCCAGACCGCCATCGCCGCCGAGCTGGCGGCCGTCACCCGCGAGAACCTGGAGCGCACGGCGGTCGCCGTCCTGGCCGTGGAGCTGCTGGTCCTGGCGCTGTTCCTCCGCTCCCTGATCGCGCCGGTCGCGCTGCTGGCCCTGAGCGTGCTGGGGGTCGCCGCTGCGCTCGGCCTCACGGTCCTGGTCTTCCAGGTCCTGCTCGGCCAGCCCGGGCTCACCTTCTACGTCCCCTTCGCCACGGCCGTGCTGCTGCTGGCGCTGGGCTCGGACTACAACGTGTTCGCCGTCGGGGCCATCTGGGACCAGGCGGCACGCTGCCCACTCGCCCAGGCGATCGCGGTCGCCATGCCGGCCACGGCACGGGCGATCAGCGCCGCGGGGATGATCCTCGCCGCGACGTTCGCCATGGTCGCGATCATCCCGCTGAGCACCTTCCGCCAGGTGGCGTTCACGATGGCGGTGGGCCTGCTCATCGACACCTTCCTCATCCGCCCGGTGCTCACCCCCGCGGTCCTGACACTGCTCGGCCGCACCGCGGGGTGGCCCGGCCGGCGCATCCGCACCACGGCTGCCCGGACCGACGCACAGGCGCAGGCCGGGCTGCTGGAGGAGGAGGCCGCGCGTCGGCGCACCGACGAGCCCCCGGCACCGGTCGGGTCCCGCGGGCGGGCGGAGTGACCGGCGGCCCGCGGCGGGCCGGCGCCACCAGCCCGCACCCGGCGCCCTCGGGGACGGGAGGTCGCCGGCGGACCGCCGGGCTGGCAGTCACCGTCGTGCTGGGCACCTGCCTGTTGCTGTGGGCCGCCGACGGGCTGGCCCGCTGGGGAGCTGAGTCGGTGCTGGCCCGCGCGGTGCAGGAGCAGACCGGTGTCCTCGAGCGGCCGACCGTGCGCGTGCAGGGCGGCCCGGTCCTGCTCCAGGCGCTGCGCGGGCGCTACGACCACGTCGAGATCGGCGTCGGCGCGCTGTCGTCCGGGCCGCTGCGCGTGGAGGACTACACGGCCGACCTCGAGGGCGTGTACCTCTCCTTCCACGACCTCCTGGACGGCAACACCGCCCGGGTCCACGTGGCGCGGGCGTCCGAGGCGGCCTTGCTGACCCACGACGACCTGGCCCGCTATCTGGGCTTCACCGGGCGACGCCTCGATGTCGAGGCCGCGGAGGACGGTCGACTGCAGGTCAGCGGGACGGTCGACGTGCTCGGCGAGGACCGCACCGTGTCCGCGCTGGTCGACGTGGGGGCCGAGGGCGCTGCGCTGGTCCTGCGGCCGGTCCGGCTGGAGCCCGCCGAGCCGCTGGAGGGGCTGTCGGAGCTCCTCGTCACCCAGCGGTTCACCGTGCGCATCCCCCTGGATCCGTTGCCGTTGGCGCAGGTCCTCGAGGCGGTGGAGGTGGGGCCGGCGGGGCTGGCCGTCCGCACCTTCGGCGCCGCCGTCCGCCTCGGGTCGTGAACCGGACGTGGCGCTCGGGGCCGTGCGTTACAGAGCCATGACGCTTCCGCCGTCCGGGCGGGGCACCGCGGTCCCCGCTCCTACCGTCGGAGCATGGAGACCAGGACGACGCGACGCAGGCGGCTCTCCTCGGGGCTGCTCGCCGGTGCCCTGCTGCTGGTGCCGATGGCCGCCTGCGGGGACTCGTCGGGATCCGAGGACGCCGCCCCGACGCCTGACGCCACCGCGACGGAGAGCGCGCCCGCGGAGGAGACGGGCGGGAGCACCGAGACGGCCGGGCCGGAGGACACCGCCGGCGCCGACGGGCCGGAGGAGACCGCCGGGGCGACCGACGGGACCGACGCCGACGTGCAGTGCTCGGGGAGCTCGTGCTCGGTGAGCTTGTCCGGGGACGGCGCGTCGGCCCAGATCCTCGGGGTTCCTGTCGTGCTCGGCGGTGTCGAGAACGGGCAGGCGACCTTCCGGGTCGGGGAGCAGGAGCTCACGTGTGGTCAGGGCGAGAGCGTCTCGGCCGGGCCGCTGACCCTCGCCTGCGAGACGGTCACCGAGGACGCCGTCACCATGACCGCCTCGCTCGGCTGACGCGGAGGCCACGCTCGCTGAGGGGCCGGTCACCTCGCCTCCGGCGGGCGGGCGCTGCGGGCCCCTCCGTCCTCGGCCAGGAGGTGCTGACCGACCACGGGACGGGGCGGATCCCCGTGGTCGCCGTCCCGCTCCTGCGCGCTCACCGGCGATGGCCACGGCGGGGACACCTGGCGAGGGTGCTCCGGTCCGACCGGCCGTCCCACTGCCACTCGTGGGCAGCCCTCGATCGCCGACATGTCGAATCGTGGGAGCGACCGGGTCCGCCGGGCGACGCGTCGGCCCGTGCACCGGTGAAGGAGACTGTCACCGATGGTGCGGGGACATCCGGGCGTACGGATCGCGGCATCTCCCGGTCATCTGGCGGCGGCCGGTCTCACGGCGATCGCGGTGTCCTTCGCCTTCGCCCGGTACGGGTACGGACTCTTCCTGCCGCAGTTCCGAGAGACCTTCGGCCTGTCCACACACGCTGCGGGACTGCTCGCCGCCGGCGGGTATGCCGGCTACCTGCTGGCGTTGCTGGCCACCGGAGCGGTGGTCGCCCGGACAGGGCCGCGCCTGCCCGTCCTGATCGGCACGTCGGCGGCGACCCTGGGGACGGCCCTGGTCGCCGCGGCGCCGAACACGGTGGTGCTCGCGATCGGGGTCTGCGTCGCCGCGACGAGCCCGGGGTGGTGCTGGGCGCCCTTCTCCGACGCCGTCGCCCGGCGGGTGCCACGGGACCGGCGGCACCGCACGCTCTCGGTGATCACGTCTGGGACGACGTTCGGCGTGCTCGTCTCCGCCCCGACGGCCTGGCTGACCGACGAGGGTTCCGCCTGGCGCCTGGCGTGGGCCGGCTTCGCCGTCCTCGCCCTGGGATCGGCGGTCTGGAACGTGCTGCTGCTGCCCGGCGGACCCGACCCGCAACGCACGGACCCATCGGCGGGCACAGCGCCGTGGCGCTGGCTGTGGTGCGTCGGCAGCGCCCCCCTCCTCCTCGGCAGCGCTGGGTTCGGTCTCACCAGCACCGTGTACTGGACCTACGCCGTCGACCGCATCGCGAGTGCAGCGGACCTACCGGATGTCGCGGCACCGGTGTTCTGGGTGCTCGTCGGCGGCAGTGGGATCGTGGGCACCGCCACCGGCTACCTGGTGGCCACCGGCGGACTGCGGCGAACGCTCGTCACCACCTCGATCGCTCTCGGCCTGGCCTCCGCGCTGCTGGTCCTACCGCCGTCCTGGCCGCTGATGGCAACCTCCGCGGTGCTCTTCGGCTCGAGCTTCATGGTCCTCTCCGCACTGCTGGTGATCTGGTCCGGCGAGGTCTTCCCGGAACGACCCGCGACCGGTTTCAGCGCCGCGCTGTGCGCCCTGGCCCTCGGCGCGGTGGCCGGACTCCCTCTGCTCGGCGGCTACGCGGAAGCCCGCGGACTGCCCCTCATGTTCGCTGCCAACGCGGCGCTGGTCATCCCGATGGTGCTGCTGCGGCCCCGGTTCGCCCAGCCGGCTGCTTGACGGTCCCCGGACCGGGCGGCGCCGTGGGCGGGGCTGGGCGCTCCGAGAGGTCAGCCGTGCCGGTCGTCCCCGGAGTCCCGCAGGTCGACGGCGCTCATGTCCACCACTCCTGGCCGAGTGCCTGCGCAGCGCGGCAGCGGTGTCCGTCGGACATCCTGAACTGGTGTCCGCGCAGCACCGGAGCCAGTCCGGTCACCTTCCCGGACATCAGCACCTGCTCGTAGCCGCTCGTCGAGCAGGTCGTCCAGGCGGCGGCACCGGGCGTCGATCGTCGCGAGTAGTGCCGCCTCCATGTCGGCGAGCTCGGCCTGGCGACGTCGGACCTCGTCCAGTTCCGTCCGCGCGTCCTCCACGACTGAGTGGAGGGCGCGCAGGCGGTTGTCGATGTGCACGATGCGGTCGGACGGGGACTCGGACATCGGAGCCTCCTCCTGGGGTGTTGTGGACGGTCACCTGACCGGCGCAGGCCCGGTTGCGGCACCACACGGCGCGGCAGTTCGACGTCGAGCTCTTGCGGCGTCGGTCAGGACGCCTCGGCGGACGTGGTCGTTGCCGCGCCGTCCTCGGTGGGGTCCTGGTCGGACTCCTCGCTGGGGAAGTCGTAGGGGGGAGTCGGGTCCTGTTCCTCGGCGGACACCGGGACCTCGATGGTGACCTCGCCGGCCTCGGCAAAGGTGAAGGTGACGGGGATGGACTGTGATGAGCGGAGGGACCGGTCGAGGTCGAGCAGGGTCACGTCCGGGGGACCCTCGGCGCCGACGTAGAGGTTGTCGTTCGCGTCGATGCGGAACGGGAGACCGGACCCGCCGGTGCCTTCGACACGCACACCGCCGAAGTCCGGTCCGCTGACGTCGACCAGCGAGGCGGCCTGCCCCCCGGAGTTCGTGATCGCGAAGAACAGGCGGGCGTCCTCACCCTCCTCGTACAGGCCATCCAGCGGGTACTCGAGCTGCACCTGGGCGAGGGTCAGGTCCTCGCCGATCCGGAGGTCGGGCCCGATGGCGCCCCCCTCCACCTCCGGTCCCGGATCCTCGAGCGGCGCCTCGTCGTCGATGCCCCCGCACCCGGCGACGGCGAGCGCGGAGCCGGCGGCGAGGACCCATCCGCGGACACGGGTCGAGTGCCTGGTCCGGTCGGTCGCGGGATCCAGCACGGGCTCGTCCGGGGACCGCCACCGGGCAGTGCCGGTTCGGTGCTGTGGGTTCGTCCCGGAGCGGTCACCGCGGGTGGTCCGCTCGGGAAGGCGGTGTGCGGGCTGGGGCGCGGCAGGCGCCGGCATGACGACTCCTCTCGAGGGTCGGGACCGGTGGTCGGGTGGGTGCCGTCATCTGCTGCCCCGTCCGGACCGCCGGACGCGGGAAGCGGCGGGGATGTCACGCGACCGTCACCTCGGTGCAACTCGTCGGCTCCACGGCCGGGAGCTGGGGAGTTGCGGCCCCTCGACCTCCCGGTGGGCCGCCGAACGTACGGCGACCGAGTCCGGGCGCACGCCGCTTGCGGACACCGTGGGCCGGCGGGCTCAGTGGCGGTCGTGCCCGTGTACCTGCTCGCCGGTCGGCTGCTGCTCGGCAGACCCGTGCCCTCCGCCGTGGTACCGGTGCACGACGGCGTGTCCCTTCCCGCGGCCGATCAGCCAGCGGTTGACCGGCACGGTCACGACGAAGGCGACGGCGAGTGCGAAGGCCAGTGCGCCCCAGAACAGCGGGCTGTCCAGGCCGGCGTCCATCGCGCCGGGCACCAGCAGCATGACCGCGTTGTCGACGATCTCCATGACGGTGATGGAGACGGTGTCGGCGGCGAGCGCGACGGGGATCGCCGCGCGCAGTGCCAACCCCGAGCGCATCACCGGCCCGATGGTGAACGCGTAGCCGAACGCGAACGCCAGCGCGACGGCGAGCACGATCGTCTGCACGTCCGACCAACCCAACGCGGTCCCGACGACCATGCCGAGGACCTCGCCGATCGCGCAGCCGGTGAGGCAGTGCAGGGTGGCGGACACGGCCAGTCGGGTCAGGGCGGCGCCGGCCGGGCGCCCGTCGTGCAGGGAGTGGTCCATCGGTGCTCCTCGGTCGGTCACGTGCAGATCGGGCAGGTACCCGGCCGTGAGGCGGCGGACGTCCGGGCTCATCGGTGGCGGGGCCGGCCGGCTGGGTGCCGCGGGTGGTGACGGTTGCGACGACGAGGACGGCGGCGGCCAGTAGCAGTCCGGCCCCGGCGGGTCTCAGCCCTGGGCGTTTCCCGGGACCTCGACGCTGTCGGCGATCAGATAGGGCTCCTGCTCCCACTCCGCGAACAGAGCATCGTCCAGGTCAGCCCCGAGTTCCGCCTCCGCCTCGCGGACGGTGAAGGACTCCTGGACGGTGCCGGTGACCTCGACGGTCTTCTCGGGGGAGAGCGCGGTGTCCCCTGTGGCGCCCACGACCAGCAGCTCCTCGACGGTGGGGTCGTCGGCAGCGGCGATGGTGAACGCCTCCGGGGTGAGCACCTGGGCGACGTCGGCGGACAGGCTGACCACCTGACCGACGCGGGTGTCCATTTCGGCCGCGAAGGACGCGTCGTAGGGGCCGATGTAGGGCTCCTCGATGAGCGGCACGTCTGCGACGTCGGGGCCGGCTCCCGCGCCGGCAGTGTCGGTGCCGCAGGCGGCCAGTCCCACGGTGAGGGTGGTTGCCGCGACGGCCAGGGTGAGGCGGGTGGAACACGGTCCGCGGGATCGGACGGTGTGCATGGCGGGTCCTCTCAGCGCGCCGGGGGTCCCGGCTCGGGTGTGCACCCCGACACGTGTCCGCGCGCGCGGGGCCGCATCCGCAGGTGGTCGGGTTGTCACGGACCTGACACACGCCTCCCGGTGTCGTCGTGGGCACCAGCGGCGCACCGTCGCGAGCTTCTGCTGCCGCGTCGCGGACGGGCGGCGAGGTCGGAGGTGACGAAGCGATGTCGCCTGCGCCCGGCCCGGCATGACCACCTCGCTGCCGGGCAGAGCGCCCTCGTCGCTCAGTCGCAGAGAGGGAGGCGTGGACGTGCGCAGGACGCGGAGGATCCTGGCCGGAGTGGTGCTCGCGGTCGGACTGGGAGTGACGGGTTGCTCCGGGAGCTCGGCGGGGGACCCGCCCGGGGACGCGGTGCCGAGCGAGGAAGCCGACTCGTCGGCCGACCGGGATCCGGTGGACGGAGGCGAGGAGGACCCGGACGGCATCGATCCGGGCACCGGTGGCCTGGACGACGACGACGACACGGATGGCTGATCCGTGTCGGCCTGTGGCAGGCACGGGTGCGGCGGACGGCGCACCGTCCGTCGGAGCACCTCGGGCGTCAGAGCAACTGCTCCCCGGCCAGGACCGCCTGGATGAGCGCAGCCGCCTGCTCGCCGGTGACTCCGGGGACGATCGCCTCCGGCGGGTGGTAGGTGCGCTGGATGCCGAAGGAGACCTCGTTGTAGTAGGCGGTCTGGGGTCTCGGTGCCGCCTGCCGGAGCGACTCCCGGATCAGCGGCGCCTGCGGGAACGCCTCGATGACCTGGGGGTCGTCGTAGACCGCGATGGAGGAGGCCGGGTTGCCGTTGGTGGTGAAGTAGTAGGCCTGGTTCTGGTCGGAGACGATGCACTCGGCGGCGGCCAGGGCGAGCTCGGGATGGCGGCTGAAGGCGCTCACGCCCAGGTTGATGCCGCCGTACGGCGGGCGGGCGGGATCGTCGGCGTTCACCCGGGGATACAGCGTCCAGCCGTAGTCGGCGGGGACCGAGGGGTCGAGTCTGCTGGCGTCGACCGCGGACAGGGCGCGGGGCCAGACGAACGGCCAGTTGACCATGAAGCCGCCGTTCGGTCCCTCGAAGGCGCTCGCCGAGGCGTCCTCGTTCTCGTTGGAGAACGCCGGGCCGGCGACGCCGGAGGTGGCGACCGTCTTCATCACCTCGGCCGCCCGCACCGCCGCGTCGGAGGTCAGTCCCAGTTCGATGCCCCCGGGGTCGTCGGCGTGCTGCGTGATGATCGAGCCGCCGGCCGACTCGACGAGCGCGTTGAGCCACACAGTCAGGGACTCCGCGCGGGCGCCCTGGGCGCCGATGTCCGTGCCGGTGCGCTGAGCGGCATCGACGACCTGGTCCCAGGTCACCGGGCGGGACATGTCCAGGCCGGCGGCCTCGGCGACGGACTTCCGATACCACAGCAGCTGGGTGTTGGCCCAGAAGGGGACCGCGACCAGCTCACCGTCCCAGGTGGAGCCCTCGACGGCGCTCTCGACGACGCCCTCGGTGACCCGCTGCTCGACGTCGTCGGGGATGTCGGCGAGGAAACCGGCCTGGGCGAACTCCGGGATGTACGGAGGGTCGAGACTCATGAGGTCGATGGCGTCGTCCTCGGCGGCGAGGCGGCGGACCAGCTGCTCGCGCTGGGCGTTGGCGTCCCGCGGCAGCCGGGCGGTGCGGATCTCGTAGGCACCGTCGGCCGTTTCGGTGCACCGGCGTGCGATCTCGGCCTGCCCACCGGAATCCGGGTTGGTGTACCAGGCGAGGGACGGCACGCCGTCGTCGTCGCTGCCACCGCACGCCGCCAACGTCGACGCCACGAGCAGGCCGGCGAGGAGGCACCCGGCTCGCCGGCCGGGCGCGGGAGCGCGGGAACGGGATCCGGCGCGGCGGCCGGGATGAGGGCGGTTGACGGGCAGCACCACGATCGCCTCCGGTGGTCGTCCTGTGCGGGCCGGCCCGGTGACAGGGGGAACACCGGACCGGCGTCCCCACCGTGGCCCCCGGGTGGGGAGCGCAACCGCGGTCGTGGACGTCGTCAGCGGGATGTCACACGGCTGCGCTGCGCGGGCCCCGGATGTGACGGCTGCGTGACCACCGCCCGTGGCCTTGCGCACAGCCACCGGGTCTCCCCGGCACCGCCGGGGCGCGGGACGCGCGTCGCCGTGGCGGCCCGAGCAACCGGTCAGCGGCTTTGCGACCGTGTGACGAAGCGGCCGAGCCCGACACGGCCGGTCGTGTGGTGGGCAGTCCTCTCGCCGTCGACGACGCCTGTGACACGAGAGGGACCATGACCAGCGTCCGGTACCGCGGCGGGCGGGTCCCGACGCCCGCCGCCGCCCCGTCGCCCGGCGTGACGGCCTGTGACGCCGGTCAGGCACGGTGATGGACGTCGCGCTGACGACCACCCAGAGCGTCGTCGGGGCGCTCGTCCTGGCGGCCCTCCTGGCCGGGCTGCACCTGTCCGCACCGCACGTCAGACGGCTGCCGCTCGTCCCGGAGCGGGCGACCGCCTCGTTCGCCGGCGGGCTCGCCGTGGCCTACGTCTTCCTGCACCTGCTGCCGGAGATCGCCGAGGGGAACCAGGCGATCGGGGAGGCGCTCGACGACGTCGTCGCCCCGACGCCCCTGGTCGACCTGGGGATCTTCCTGGTGGCGCTCGGTGGCTTCGCGGCCTTCTACGGCCTGCAGCGGCTGGCCGACCGGCGGGCGCCCGCCCCGTCGCGCACGCCGAACGGGCAGCGGATGCGGACGGACGAGCCCGCCGGCGTCTACTGGCTGCACGTCGGGGCGTTCACCGTCTACAACGCCCTCATCACCTACACCATGGCGCTGCGGCTGCGGACGGGGCTGGTCTTCGCGCTCTTGTTCACCGTCGCGATGGGTCTGCACTTCGTCCTCACCGACCGCTCGCTCGAGGAGCACTACCCCCGGCGCTTTCCGCACACCGGCCGGCCGGTCCTCGCCGGCGCCCTCATCGCCGGGTGGCTCCTGGACGCCTTCTTCGCGCCCACGAGCACCCTGGTCGTCGCGGTGCTGACCGCGTTGCTCGGGGGCTCCATCCTGCTCAACGTCTTCAAGGAGGAACTGCCGGCGTCGGGACGGTCCAGTTACCCCTGGTTCCTCACCGGGCTGGTGCTGTACGCGGGGCTGCTCACGCTGGTCACCGCACTGGGGGAGTGACCCGCAATCGCTCCTGCGACGAACCTCCCTGTCACTCGCTCGGCCGGTCGACGTCTGAGTGAGGGACCTCTGCTCAGGTGGTCCCGTCCTCCGGCCCGCGGACGAAGTCGTCGGGCGGCACGTCCGGGTCCTCCGACAGCCACCGGCTGGTCCCGGCCGGGTCCCGCCGCTGCAACTCGGCGATGAGGACGCCCCGCCACCGGTCGCGGTCCCCGGGGTCCAGGCCGCCCGACAGGGGCGCCGTCACGTCGCGCCACTCACGAAAGAGGACGTCGACCGGGAGCGTGCGGAGGAAGTCGTGCGGGTCCTCCCGGCTGGGATCCGGGACCGCGGCCTGCCGGGAGGCGGGGGGGGGGGGGGGGGGGGGGGGGGGGGGGGGGGGGGGGGGGGGGGGTGTGGGCGACCCCCCCCCCCCCCCCCCCCCCACCACCATCCAACGGCCAGCGTCGGGGCGAGGCAGCCGGCGAGCATGCCGAAGGGGAGGAGGCCGACGGCCGCCGTCCCGGCCACGGCCGGCGGCAGCAGGGCGGCACACACGGCGGCCTTCGCGGGATGGGGCAGGGGCGGCAGGTCGGAGACCTCCGCACGGTGCAGCAGGCGGACCAAGCCCCCGGCGAGTGCCGCGAAGCCCGTCCCGACGAGCAGGGAGGGTGCGGGGTGGATCACCGCCCCCAGGACGACGAGCGGGCCGAGGGCGAGGGCCGCGACCGGTGGTAGTGCCCGGCGGGCAGCGGCCTTGAGGCCGGGGGTCGTCACGGGGAGCGCGCGGGCGGCCATGGGGTCCTCCGTCCGGATCACAGTGGTGCACCGTCGACCTCGGACCTGCTCGGCTCGACGCGCGACCTCACCTGTTCGGCCGGAATGTCATCTGTTCCTCACATGACCCGTGCCCGACCCTGCGCGATGCCCGCGGTCAGCCCGGTGTGGTCGTGGCGCTGGACGGGGTCCCGGCCTCGGCGGGGGAGGACGCGGCCGGCTCGGCAGGCGCGACGGACCGGTAGTCATCGCGGCCCACCGGCCGGTCGGTCAGACCGGCATCGGTCGGCACCTCGACGGGGGTCCCGTCCACGACGAAGCGGACGCCGGTGACCGCCGGCAGGTCGGTGAGCGTCCAGACGACCTGTGCCACCGCGAGCAGCTGGTTGCCACCGGTGATGCCGGCGAACCCGCGGGTCACCGCGACCGTCGCGACGCCGTCGGCGCCGACGTCCTCGACCCCGACGACCTCGGGAGGCAGCGCGGTGCGGATCCCCGTGCCGGCCTCGGTACGGGAGGGGCCCTCCACGAGTTGCTCGAGCGCCGCCTGGGCGGTGGCGGCGTCGGTCCGCCGCTCCACCGGAGTGAGGTCGGCGCCGCTCACGAGGAAGAGGGTCACCCGGGGGCCGCCGGCGGAGGAGCCGTCGGTGACCTGGGCGGACGGCTCGGCTGCGGCCGTCACGGGCTCGGGTGCGCTCTGCGGGCGGACTCCGCATCCGACGAGGAGCGCGGCGACCAGCAGCGCGACGGGACGTGCGGAACCGCGCGAGGTGCTCACGGGGCCGGCCGGACGGGGAGTTCGATCGCGAAGCGGGCTCCTCCGGACGGGCTCTGTCCCACGGTCACGGTGCCTCCCATCGCCTGGACGTGACGGGCCACGAGGGCGAGCCCCAGGCCGGCGCCTTCCGTGCGGGTGCGGAGCCCTCCGCTGCCGCGGGCGAACCGCTCGAAGATGCGGCTCCGCTCCTCTTCCGGGACACCGGGCCCGTCGTCGTCGACCAGGACGCAGGCGGTGCTGTCCCCGCGGGCGACCGTGACGCGGGACAGTCCTCCGCCGTGCTTGTCCGCGTTGTCCAGGAGGTTGCTCAGGACGCGTTCGAGGCGGCGCTTGTCGGCGTGGATCACGGCCTCGCCGGCGTCCGCGCGGACCTCCAGCCGGGCCGTCCCGAGCCCGGCCAGCCGGCGGCGGGTCAGGGCCTCCTCGACGAGGGCGGCGAGGCGGACCTCCTCCACCGCCAGGTCGGCGTTGCCCGCGTCGGCGCGGGAGATCTCCAGCAGGTCGGCGACCAGGCGTTCGAAGCGGAGCACCTCCGCCCGGAGCATGGCCAGTCCCTCCTGCCCGTCGGGTGGCAGCCGGTCGGCGCCGCTGTCGACGAGGTCGAGGGCGCCCAGCATCGCGGTCAGCGGGGTGCGCAGCTCGTGGCTGACGTCGGCGGCGAAGCGTGCGTCGGCGCGGACCCGGGCCTCCAGGGCGGCCGTGGTCCGGTTGAACGAGGAGGCGATGGGGGCGAGGGAGGGATCCCCGCGGGGGTCGATGCGGGCGGACAGGTCACCGCCGGCGACGGCCCGGGCGGCCCGCGCGACGCGGTCCAGGGGCCGCAGCGCGGGACCGGTGACCCACCAGCCCACCGCCAGCGACAGCGGCACCAGTCCGATCAGGGCCACGGTGAGACCCACGCCGAGGACACGGTAGGTCTTGTCGAGCTCGTCGAGCGGGAAGACCTCGAAGTACGCCTGGTCGAGATCGGCGAGCGGGATGCCGACCGCCATCATCGTGCGGCCCTCCACCTCGATCCGCTGCCGGGCCGCCGTGCCGCCCAGGACCGTCTCCGTCAGGACGGCGGGGACGGCGTCGCGTCCGATGAGCAGCGACGTCGTCACCCACTCGCCGTCGTCGACAAACAGCGAGACGGAACCGGTCTCGTGGGGGAGCTGGGCGAGCAGCTGGGGGATCGTCAGGCCCTCGGTGCCCAAGGCGCGCTGCACCTGGGCGGCGTTGGCCGCGGTCTGGACGAGGGTGGTCCGCTCGCGCTGCACGAGCAGGTACTGGGACACCGCGACCCAGACAGCCACGGCCAGCAGGGTGGAGATGACCACGGTGACCGCGGTGAAGGCCAGCGTGGCGCGCCCGCGCAGGGTGTGCCTGCGCCCCGCGCGACGTCCCGGCTCGGCAGGCGCCTCCTCGATGCGGGCGTCGGCGGTCCGGGTCGGGTCCGGAGGGGACCGGAGGATCGTCATCCGGGCACGCGGTAGCCCATGCCGCGCACGGTGGTCACCACGGTGGGGTTGCCCGGGTCCTCCTCGACCTTCTTCCGCAACCGCCGGACGTGCACGTCCACCAGCCGCGAGTCGCCGAAGTAGTCGTACCCCCACACGCGCTCGAGGAGCTCCTCCCGGCTCAGCACCCGCCCGGGATCGGCAGCCAGCTCGCACAACAGGCGGAACTCGGTGCGGGTGAGGTCGACCGGTCGCCCGTCGCGGGTGACGGTGCCGTCCTGCGGGGCGATCTCCAGGTTGCCGACCGTGATGCGGGCCCGCGGCTCCGGAGCCCGGGTGCGGCGGGCCAGTGCGCGGATCCGTGCGGACAGCTCCTTCGCCACGAAGGGCTTGGACACGTAGTCGTCGGCACCGGCCTCCAGGCCGGCGACGACGTCGTGGCTGTCCCCCCGGGCGGTGACCATGATGATCGGCACGTTGGACGTGCGGCGGATCTCCCGGCAGACCTCGAAGCCGTCCTTGCCAGGAAGCATGAGGTCGAGGAGGACGACGTCGAAGTCGCGCTCCCCGAGGCGCTCCAGTCCCGACTCGCCGCTGTCGGCCTCGGTGACGTCCAGCCCCTCCCGCTGCAGCGTCATCTGCACGATGCGGCGCACCCGGGGGTCGTCCTCGACGATCAGCACGGACCGCGGCACGTCACTGAGTCTGCTCACTCGGCTCCTGCTCGACCAGCCTCTCGGCGCTGACCGCCCGACGGTGGGCGGCCGGATCGACCGTGACCGGCGGGAGAGGCGGTCACCCTTCGGCCGCCCGTCTGTCACGGGATCGTCATGTCGGCGTCGACACCGGCCGGTCCTCGGTGGTGGAGCGGTGACGGCGTGGCGTCCCGGGACGGCGGCCCGCGGGCTCGGACGGGGACCTCGTCAGCACCTGGCTGCGCGACAGATCCATGACGAATGCACCTGACCCGTTGGGGCCGACGCGGGAACACGGGACCGTGGTCATCGGCTGTCGGCAACTGGGCCGTCGACCACCAGACCGCGGGGATGGGAGGGCACGCACGATGGGCAGCAGAGGCGAGAACGGTCGCGGCCTCCGAGGGGCTCCCGAGGGGCCGCAAGACGCGGCACCGCCGGCGGTCTCCTCCTTCACCGAGGCGATCGACCGCCGCACCGGTCGCATCCGTGCGAGCGGTCGCCTCGACACCAGGGCGGCGGACATGCTTCGCGGCACGGTGGACGCGCTGCGTCGGGAAGGCTGCACGTGGGTCGTCGTGGACCTGGACGGCGTGCAGGCCGACGACGCCGGAGCGGACGCCGTCCGCTCGCTGGAGAGGGGAGTGGTCGCCGACGGCGGTCACATGACCCTGGTGAACTGGCAGGACCGTGGGCCTGGTCGGCTCGACGGCCACACCGGCGATCCGGGCCGGACGGGCTGAGGCGCCCCACGGCGATCACGGTCCGCGTGGCGTCCACCTCGCCGTCGCGCTCTCGTCATCGCCGACGGCCCGTCGTGTGAGGGACGGACCGTCGGCGATCACGGTCGGCCCTCCGTCACTGCAGCCCGGCGACGAGCGAACGACAGGCCTCCTCGCAGCGCCGACATGCCTCCGCGCACACCCGGCAGTGCTCGTGCATCTCCGCGTGCGACCCACACTCGTCGCCGCAGGCCTTGCAGGCGGCAGCGCAGGCCTCGAGGACGGCCTGGGTGAGGTTCGCGTCGTAGCCGGTGTGCCGGGACAGCACCCGGCCCGTCGCCTCGCAGACGTCGGCGCAGTCCAGGTTGGTGCGGATGCACTTCCTCAGATCGGCGACCATCTCCTCCGACAGGCAGGCGTCGGCGCATGCGGTGCAGGCCTGCGCGCACTCGACGCAGGCCTCGATGCACTCCTGCAGCGCCTGGCGGTCGACCCCACCCAGGTCCTTCGGATACGTCTCCAGCATCTGCCCGGCAACGGTCACGGGTTCCTCCTCGTGCCGGTGGCGGACGTCCGCTGCACGTCCGCGGGGGACACCGACCCACCGCCCCCTACCCGCGCCGGCCGGTCAACGAGGCGATGTCACAGAACCGTCATGAGCGTGGCCGCGCCCTTCGTGCCTGCGCGGGTAGGCGGGACGAGGCCCCGCACGGGGGGCCGCCGGACACGTCGGGGAAGGAGCAGCGATGGCCCGCATCGACCGCATCGCCGAGCCGTGGGGGACCCGCACCCCGTACGGGCCGGGGGAGACCTGGCCGACCCGGGTGGACGCGTACCTGGCCGACGGGCTGACCGAGGACGACGTCGACCGCTGGGTGCAGTCCGCGACGATCCTGCACTCGAACGGCGACGGGCTGGACATCGCGGTCAAGGACGGCCGCATCGTCGGGGTCCGGGGGCGCGCGGTGGACCGGGTCAACCACGGCCGGCTGGGACCCAAGGACCTGTTCGGCTGGCAGGCCAACAACTCCCCGGACCGGCTGACCCGGCCGCTGGTCCGCCGCGACGGCGAGCTGGTCGAGACCGACTGGGACACCGCGATGGACGCCGTCGCCGGCCGCTGCCGGGAGCTGCTCGACGAGCAGGGGCCCAGCGCGATCGGCTTCTACACCACCGGCCAGCTGTTCCTGGAGGAGTACTACACCCTGGGCCTGATCGCCCACGGCGGCATCGGCACCAACCACGTCGACGGCAACACCCGGCTGTGCACCGCCACCGCCGCCGCGGCGCTCAAGGAGACCTTCGGCTCCGACGGCCAGCCCGGCAGCTACACCGACGTCGACTCCGCCGACGTCATCTGCCTGTACGGGCACAACATGGCCGAGACGCAGACGGTGCTGTGGACCCGGGTGCTGGACCGCCTGGCGGGCCCGAATCCGCCGGCGGTGGTCTGCGTGGACCCGCGCGAGACGCCGGTGGCGCGCGCCGCCAGCGTGCATCTGGCCCCGCGGCCGGGGACCAACGTCATGCTGATGAACGCGCTGTTGCACGAGATCGTCACCAACGACTGGGTCGACCCCGACTACGTCGATGCCCACACCGTCGGCTTCGACGAGCTGGCGGAGCGGGTCCGTGCCTATCCGCCGGAGGTCGCCGCCCAGGTCTGCGACGTGCCTGCGGCGGACATCCGGGAGGCCGCCCGGCTCATCGGGCACGCCGAGCGGCTGCTGTCCACGGTGCTGCAGGGCTTCTACCAGTCCCACCAGGCCACCGCCGCGGCCGTGCAGGTCAACAACGTGCACGTCCTGCGCGGCATGCTCGGGCGGCCCGGCTGCGGCCTGCTGCAGATGAACGGGCAGCCCACGGCGCAGAACACCCGCGAGGCCGGTGCCGACGGCGACCTGCCCGGCTTCCGGAACTGGTCCAACGACAGCCACATCGCTGACCTGGCGCGGGTGTGGAACGTCGATCCGCTGGACATCCCGCACTACTCGCCTCCCACCCACGCGATGCAGATGTTCCGATACGCCGAGGAGGGGTCGATCCGGTTCCTCTACGTCACCGCCACCAACCCGGCGGTGTCCCTGCCCGAGCTGGCCCGTATCCGGTCGATCCTCTCCCAGGAGCGGCTGTTCCTGGTCGTGCAGGACATCTTCCTGTCCGAGACGGCACAGCTGGCCGACGTCGTCCTGCCGGCGGCCACGTGGGGTGAGAAGACCGGCACCTTCACCAATGTCGACCGGACCGTGCACCTGTCGGAGAAGGCCGTGGACCCACCGGGGGAGGCGCGACCGGACCTCGACATCCTCGTCGACCTCGCCCACCGGCTGGACCTGCGGGACAAGGACGGCGCCCCGCTGGTGACGTGGACCGACCCCGAGGGCGCCTTCGAGGCGTGGAAGGAGTGCAGCCGCGGGCGGCCGTGCGACTACACCGGCCTGTCCTACGACAAGCTGCGCGGCGGCAGCGGCATCCAGTGGCCCTGCACCGACGAGCACCCCGACGGCACCGAGCGCCTCTACGCCGACGGGCGGTTCCGGGCCGCGCCGGACGACTGCGAGAGCTACGGCCGCGACCTGGTCACCGGGGCGCCCCTGGACGAGACCGAGTACCGGGCGCTCAACCCCACCGGTAAGGCCGTGCTCAAGGCCGCCGAGTACCTGCCCCCGCACGAGGTGGTCAGCGAGGAGTTCCCGTTCCAGCTGATCACCGGCCGCACGCTGTACCACTTCCACACCCGGACCAAGACCGGGCGGGCGCCGCAGCTGCAGGCCGCCGCTCCCGAGGTGTGGGTGGAGATGTCGGCCTCGGACGCCGCCGATCGCGGCTGGGGCGAGGGCGACCTGCTGGAGGTCAGCACCCCTCGTGGCCGCGTGCAGGCACGGCTGCGCGTCAGCGGCATCCGGCCCGGGGTGCTGTTCCTGCCGTTCCACTACGGCTACTGGGATCTCCCCGGCGGCGCCGCGCCGGACGGCGAGCCGCGACGTGCGGCGAACGAGCTGACCCCCACCGACTGGGACCCCTGCTCGAAGCAGCCGATCTTCAAGACGGCGGCAGCGGCGGTGACCCGGGTGGCCGTCGGTGACGGTCCCGCGCCGGCGCCCACGACCACCGGGTCGCGGCCGGTCACCGCGCACGTGCCACCAACCCGCGGCGGCGACGACGCGTTGGCGGTCGAGGAGGAGGACGCCCGGTGAAGCTCGGACTGGCGATCGAGGAGCTGCACCGGGCCGAGAACCACCTCGCCCGGGTCCTGTTCGCGGTCTCCGACCGGCACAAGGCCGACCACGAGGTCTTCCACGTCGCCCGCGACATCGCCCGCTGGTCCCAGCGGCACGTCACCGAGCTGGCCCGCGCCGGCGCCGCTTTCGGTGTCGACCTGGACCCCGAACCGCCCGGCGACCCCGGCATCCTCGAGACGGTGCGGCAGGCGGCGTCGGACCTGTTCGGCCGCCGCCCCGAGCCCGGCCTGCTGCTGCTCGCCGACCTCCGCCACGTGCACCGCGAGGCGGCCGGCGTCTCGCTGGACTGGGAGCTGCTGGCCCAGGCCGCGCAGGGGGCGCGCAAGCGGGAGCTACTGCAGCTGGCGGAGCGCTGCCACCCGGACACGCTGCGGCAGATGCGGTGGGCCAACGCCAAGCTCAAGGAGTCCGCGACCCAGGCGCTGGTGAGCTGATGGACGCACCGCAGACCCGCGTCGTCCTGCGGCCGGTCGCCACCCCCCTCCCGCTGGGCTTCCTCGCGCTGGCCCTGGCCACCACCGTCCTCGCCGCCGTCCAGCTGGGCTGGGTGCCGCCGGCCGAGGGCCGGGTCGCCGCGCTCACCGCCCTGGCGGCCACCGTGCCACTGCAGCTGCTGGCCGCGGTGGTCGGGTTCACCGCCCGGGACCCGGTGGCCGCCACCGGCATGGGCGTGCTGACCGGCACCTGGGGCGTGGTCGGGTTCACCACCCTCACCGCACCGCCGGGGGCGACCAGCGCGGGGCTCGGCGTCCTGCTGCTCACCGCCGCGGTGGCCATGCAGGTGCCGGCGATCTCTGCCGCGGCGAGCAAACTGGTCCCGGCGGCGGTCATGTGCCTGGCCGGGATCCGGTTCGCCGTCACCGGGGCGTACGAGCTCACCGGCTCGGCGGCCTGGAAGACGGCCGCGGGCTGGGTGGGTCTGGTGCTCGGCGTGCTGGCGCTGTACGCGGCGCTGGCCCTCGAGCTCGAGGGCAGCGAGCGGCGCACGGTCCTCCCGCTCGGCCGGCACGGCGCCGGGCGCTCCGCCGTCCGCGGGCAGGGGCCCCTCGACGCGGACGACCTGGCGGCGGAGGCCGGCGTCCGGCCGCAGCTGTGACCGAGGGACCGGGGGTGGCTGCTGCGTGACCGTCGACGTCGTCCTGCTCGCCGCGGGAGGCCTCGGGCTGGTCATCGCGGCCGTGTCGGGACGCCTGCGCCGGTGGCCGGTGTCCGAGCCGGTGCTGGCCCTCGCGCTGGGCGCCGTGCTCGGCCCGGCGGTGCTCGGGGCGGTCGACGTCCCCCCGCTGACCGAGGACACGACCTGGCTGCACACGGCCACCCGGCTGCTCCTGGCCATCTCGGTGATGGCGGTGGCCCTGCGGTACCCCGTGCGGGACGTGCGGGCGAACGTGCGTCCCGTGCTCCTGCTCCTGGCCGTCGCGATGCCCGTGATGGCGGTCGTGACCGCGGGCCTGGCGGTGGCCGTGCTGGGCGTGGGGCTGGGGATCGCGGCGCTGATCGGCGCCGCCCTGTGTCCGACGGACCCCGTCCTGGCCTCCAGCGTGGTCACCGGCGGGCCGGCCGAGCAGGACCTCCCGGCCCGTGACCGGCAGATCCTGTCCCTGGAGTCCGGCGCCAACGACGGTCTCGCGCTGCCGCTGGTCCTGATCGCGGTCGCCGTCGCGGGCGCGGACGGGATCGGGGCGGCCCTGGCCGAGTCGCTGTGGCAGGTCGCCGGCGCAGTTCTCCTCGGTGTCCTCCTCGGCTGGCTCGGTGCCCGGGCACTGCGGGCGGGGGAGGAGCACGGCTCCACCGATGCCGGTCCCCGGCTGCTGTTCACGGCCGTCCTCGCGTTCACCGTCCTCGGCGCGGCCGGTCTGCTCCACGTCGACGGGATCCTCGCGGTCTTCGTCGCCGGGCTCGCCTTCAACGCCGTGGCCACCGGACCGGACCGGACCGACGACGTCCCGATCGACGAGGCGGTCAATCGCTTTCTGGTGCTCCCGTTGTTCGTCGCCCTGGGCGTCGTCCTGCCGTGGTCGGCGTGGGCCGACCTGGGGTGGAGCGGTCCGGTCCTCGCTCTGGCGGTCTTGCTGCTGCGCCGCCTGCCGATCGTGTGGCTGTTGCGGCGGCCGCTGGGTCTGGGGCGCGCGGACGCCGCGTTCCTGGGCTGGTTCGGCCCCATCGGGGTGTCGGCGCTCTTCTACCTGGCGTTGGAGGCCGAGCGGCTGGCCGTGGACCCGGTGGTGCTGGCCGCCGGCAGCCTGGTGGTGGCGGCCAGCACGGTTGTCCATGGGGTCAGCTCCTCACCCGCCCGGGTGCTCTACCGGCGCGCCGGCGTGGTGACGGCCGACAGGCCCGGCGGCTGAGGAGGCGGCACACGTGTGGTTCGACGCGTGGTCCGACCTCGGACGCATCCTCGCCGTCGGTGCCAGCGCCTACGTGACGGTGGTGCTGGTCCTGCGCGTGTCGGGGAAGCGGACGCTCGCCAAGCTCAACGCCTTCGACCTGGTCGTCACCGTCGCCCTCGGCTCGACTCTGGCGACCATCCTGCTCAGCAGCGACGTCTCCTGGCCCGAGGGGGCGCTGGCCCTGGCGCTCCTGGCGCTGCTGCAGTCCCTGGTCGCCTGGGTGACCGTGCGCCGCCCCGCAGCCCGGCGGCTGATGACCGCCCGGCCGACGCTGCTCCTGCGGTCCGGCTGCGTCCTGCCGGCGGCGCTGCGGGACACCCGGATGACCGTGGACGAGGTGCGGCAGGCGGTGCGGGCCGCCGGCTCGGGAGACCTGTCCTCGATCGCGGCCGTGGTCCTGGAGAGCGACGGCTCGCTGAGCGTCATCTCCGACTCGAAGCTGGGGAACGGGTCGAGCCTGGTCGGGGTCCGCGGGACCGAGGCGTGACCGGGAACGCCGGCCTGGCGGGCTGCTGACGTGATGGCGGCTCTCGCCGTCGCGACCGGCGTGGCCTTGGTCCTCGTCGTCCTGTTCGACGTCCTGTCGACCACCCTCACCCTCGGACGCGGGGCCGGCCCGGTGACCCGGCGCCTCCTGGGCCCGCTGTGGCGTGCGGCGGTGCGGCTGCGGGGGAGAGGGAGCCGCTCGCGGGTCCTGTCGAACGCCGGCCCTGTGCTCCTGGTGCTGACAGTCGTCCTCTGGAGCCTGATCACCTGGATGGGCTGGTGGCTGGTGTTCCTGGGCAGCCGGTCGATCGTGTCGGCGGACACCGGGGCCCTCGCCGGCCCCTGGGACGTCGCCTACTACGCGGGGTTCGCCGTGTTCACCCTCGGCGTCGGGGACGTCGTGGCCGACTCCCCGGTGTGGCGGGTCGTCACCAACGTGGCCAGCTTCGGCGGCCTCGCGCTGGTCACACTGGCCATCACCTACCTGCTGTCGGTGATCTCCGCCGTGGTCACCCGGCGAGCGCTGGCCACCCAGATCAGGGCGCTCGGGTCCACGGCGGGGGAGGTGGTGGTCGCCGGGTGGACGGGAGGATCGTTCAGCCCGGCGTTCACCCAGTACCTCGTCGGCCTCGCGGCACCGCTCGCCACCGTGGCCCAGCAGCACGTCGCCTATCCGGTCCTGCACCTCTTCCGCAGCCGGTCCCCCGAGGAGTCGGCGCCCGTGGCGATCGCCGTCCTCGACGACGCGCTGCTCCTGCTGTTCGCCGCGGTCGAACCGGCGGTCGCACCGGACAGGTCCGCCTACGGACCCGTGCGGAAGGTCATCGACCAGTACGTGCGGACGCTCGGCAGCATCACCGCCACCCGTTCCGAGGGCCCGCCTCCGCCACCGTCCGTGGCGCCGCTCCTCGCTGCCGGCATCCCGCTGCAGCCGCCGGCTGTCCTCGCCGGGCGGCTGGCCGCCGAGACCGACCGGCGGGCTCGCCTCCTGCAGCTGGTGCACGAGGCCGCCTGGACGTGGCCACCGTCATGAGCGCGGGTCCGCGGCACCAGGAGGCGTCGGCTGCGGGCGGAAGCCAGCGGCGTCGGCGAGGCCGGCGCGGACCAGGGCTCCGTCGCGGTCACCCGTCTCGCGGACGACGGTCAGTTCGCCCTTGGTCTCGTACAGGACGTAGCGGAGGTCGCCGAGTTCCCGGACGCCGAGCTCGCGCAGCTTCGCCACCACGTCGTTCTCGGTGAGCCCGCACAGGCGCAGCTGGTCCCGGCGCAGCCTGCCGTGGTCGACGAGCACGCGTACCCGGTGGTCGACCGCCTTCGCGATCCACCGGTTGCCACGACCGAGCGTCACCAACGCGTGCGCCGCGAGGAAGGTCACCAGCGCCACCGCGCCGACCAGGAGGGACTGCCCCTCGGCCACGGCCGTGCGGCCCATCACCGCACCGATGGCGACTGCTGCGGCGAAGTCGATCGCCGTCCACTGGGAGAGCGTGCGGCGGTGTGCGATGCGCAGCCCCAGGACCGCGGTGCCGTACATCAGCAGCGCCTTCGCCCCGACCCCGACCAGGGTGTCCGCCTGTCCCACCAGCCACGTCGGCATGGCCTCTCCTCGTCGCGGTCACATCATCAGGTGCCGCGCCCGTACCCGGATGTCGGTTCCGTGTCAGAGAGGGTGCCCGGCGTCCTCCGGTCGTCGGTGCAGGGCAGTCCCCAGGAGACCGGACGCGTCGCTCGTTGGCGTCGCGCACACCCGATCCGGGCCGCTCGGCCCGGGAGCCACTGGGAGGACGGCATGTCTGTCTCCACTCGACGCGGAGCCCTCGTACTGCGGCTCGCGGCCGCGGTCCTCGTCACCGGACCGGTCGCCCTGTCGGCGTGCGGGGGCGACCCCGAACAGCCCGAGACGGGGAGCGATGCGCCGGACATCCGCGGGTCGGAGGACCTGGAGGACCCGTACGACGGTCCCTACACGTCGGACTTCCGGGAGGACGTCGAGGCCTACGTCGGCCAGGAGGTCACACTCGAGGCGGCCGTGGACCGTGTCGTCTCACCCGTCGCGTTCACGATCACCGGCCCCGACGGCGAGGACGTCGGCTCGTTGCTGGTACTCGCGAACGAGCCGCTCCCGAGCCTCAAGCCGGGCCAGGAGGTCGTCATCGCTGCGGTTCCGCAGGACGACTTCGACGTGTCGGTCCTGGACGACGACCGCTTGGCCGCGCCGACTGCGGAGTCCTACGAGACGTGGGAAGGCGACCCATACCTGAGCGCTGGTGTCGTGATCACCTCCACGGCTGAGGCGTAGGGCTGAGCCATCGTCACGGGCTTGCGAGACCGCGGTCGAGCCGACCGCCGTCCGAGTCGGCCGGACCCGTAGGTGCTCGGATGAGTGGACAGTGACCGATGGAGGGCAGGTGGCTGGCACCGGGCACGCGATGGTCGGCATCGAGATGGGGGATGGGGTCACCGTGCGACTCGACATCGCCGCCGTGCTCGACCGATGAGCTCACCTACGTGCTGTGGCTGTGGCACGACGCCCTGGCCCGCGTAGCCGCCCGCGGGCAGCGGCCTCGCGTGCACCACTCCCGATTCGTGTCCGCGGTCCTGGTGGTCTGGTTCGTCCGCGCGGTGCTGGACACCGCCGGCTCAGCCCGATCTGGCTCACGGTGGTCGCCCCCAGCGGCCTCTTGATCACTGGCGCGTCGCACCTGGGCCTGCAGCCCCGGCGCGCGGCCGACGCCCGATCGGTGGTCGATGCGGCGGAGGTACGGAATGTGCGGTCGAGCCGTTGCCTCGGGACTCCGGTGCCGGCGTCAGCTCCCGGGAGGGTAGAAGCATGCCCACGGCTCCCGTGATGCGTCAGCGCGCCTGCGCACGCGAGTCCCGGGGGCATGGTGGACCGCAGGTACAGCCCGGCCACGAGCAAGGCGGGGACGCGGGGAGCATGGATCTCTTCGGCGACCCGATACGGCAGCTCATCCCGCCCTCCGGTGACTGCGACAGCCCGGGACGACGAGCAGCACAAGCAGGTCGCCCGCTCGCGTGGTGGCGCGGTCGGGCTGTCGTCCGAGCATCTGCGACCGACGTCAGGCCGGGCGGGCGGCCGGCCACCTGCCGCTGAGGGCGAGGTCGAACCCCTCCTCCCAGGAGTGTCGTTCGTCGGCGGTGATCCGCGTCGAGTCGGCGGTGACGGTGACGACGTCCTGGAGCCGGTCGCGCAGGGCCTGGTCCAGCAGTCCCCGCGGGGCGCGCCAGGCCACCTCGCGGAGCAGGGCGGCGATCCGGCGCAGGACGGTCGGCTGCCCCGGCGCATACTGCAGGGGCTCCTCCAGGACGAGGTCGAGCAGCTGTTCGGGGGTCCACTGCGGCACGACCACGCGGACGACGCCGTCGTCGTCGGCCCGGCACAGGGGATCGAGGGGCCGGCAGAGGAGGTCACCGAGCAGCGCCGAGGCGTGTGACAGGGCGTGCACCGCGGTCGTGGGGTCGTTGATCCCCGGGGACAGCGCCCGGACGGCGATGTCGACCACCTTGCGTAGGCTGTAGGCGACGTCGCGGGTCGGCGACCGTTCGTAGCCGAGTCGCACCGATCGGCCGAGGTCCGCCTGCAGGGCGCCGGGGTCGACCTGCCGGTTCCCGCGCCGCGCCCAGGCGTGGGCCACCGGCGTGCCGGTCACCACCGAGTCGCCGATCCGGGCGGCGAGATGGAGGACGACATCCGCCTCCACGGCGACCGACAACAGCCGCCCGTCGTCTACGTCGACGACGAAGCCGCTGGACCACGAGGTGACCGGGACCCCGGGCCCCGGTGGCAGCCGGGGGGACGGCCGCTCGACGTCACGGGGTAGCTCTCGCTCGAGAGTGGCGCCGGCCTCCTCGTGAACGTCGCGGAGCATGGTCTCCACCCGTAGCGCGCGCGCCAGGTGCCCGAGGAAGAGGACCAGCGCCAGCACGCTGCCGAGCGTCAGGACGTAGGCCACGGTGATCGACAGGCGCGGGACGAACGCGGTCTCGAGCTCGGTCGCGCTCTCGGTCCGGACGGTCCGCAGCACGGTCAGTGCGTACACGAACGTCGCGGTCAGCTGGGCCAGGGTGAGTTGGACGACCCGGTCGGTGGCGAAGGTCTGCAGGAGCCGGGGTGAGTACTGGCTGCTGCCGAGCTGGAGGGCGACCACGGTCAGCGAGAAGGTCAGGCCCGTCACGGAGATGAGGGATGCTGCGATCGCGGCGAGCAGATCGCGGGCCGCGGACGGACCGCCGCCGAAGACGAACGCCAGCGGATGCCCCTCACCGCTTTCGAGCAGCTCGTCCACGGCCGGCAGCCCGATGCCGATCCCGACCGCCAGCAGGACGCCCAGGATCGGGATGGGCCAGAGCGCGCTGCGTAGCCGCGCGCTGACTACGCGGATCGCTCGGTTGCCGCCTCCTCGGCCGCCCACGGGGCAGTCCTTCCGACATGTCGGGCACGACGGTCTGAGGGTCCCGCAGTGTGACGTTCCTTGCCCGCGCACGCCGGTCGCGGAGTGCAGTGGCGCTGCTCCAGGCCACAACCGGCCGCCTCTGACCTCGTCCGCCAGGAGGGAGGCCCGGGCAGGATCGGCCGGATGCCTTCCGCGTCGTCAGGCACGAGACGTGGGTCGGAGTGCCATGCTCCGGTCGAGGCGACTTGGTGGGGCGCCAAGAGACTGCGGTGGGAGCTGTCAGTTCCGCGCTCAGGACGGTCAGCACCAAGCGACACATGGGCCAGGGCGCTGGTGGGCCAGTGAGGTGGCACCGCGCTGGCTCCTCGGCGTGGGAGGGGGCTGCTGCCCCTCTGCCTAGGCAGAGGGGCAGCAGCTGCGCGCCGACGGGGCGTCGAGGTCGACTGCTAGTCGTGGCTGAAGAGGGGGGCGTACTGCTCGGCGATGGCGTCGTCTCGACGCCAGTACTCCGCCATCTGGGCCTGGTGGATGGCACGCTCCTCGTCGTTCAGGTCGTCGACGAGGTCGCCGATCTCGCCGGCGAGGTGCTGGCGGTCGCGGTGGATGCGCAGGCCGGCGTACTCGGCCCGCATCATGCGGCGCATGTAGTCGGTGGAGCGCCGGAAGATGCCGGTGCTGATGCTGATGATGGGCTCGGTCTGCAGTTCGACGTAGAGCCAGTGGTCGGGTGCGACCTCGCAGGTGAAGAAGAAGATGGTCTCTGCGTCGTCGCAGAGCATCGTTCCGTCCTTGTGGTCGCGGGTCAGGCCGGCCTTGACCGCGGCGAGGGTGCCGAGGTCCATCTCGTTGAGCTTCATGTGTCCTCCGCTCAGGATTGGTTGACGAGAGGGGACGGTGCGCGGCTGTCGTGGATGCGCAATGAGCTGGTCGGTGGTCAGCCCCGTGGGGGACGGCCAGGACTGTGTGACAGAACCCGTCCAGCCACTGTGAGAGAACCCAGCAGATCAGAGGGCGGCCAAGACCGACCGGGGGTTCAAGTCCGAAACGAGGGTGGCGCGTGCCGGATCGGGGGGGCGCGGCGGCGCGCGACCGCACTCCTGGCGCGCGTCGGTGCGGCTGGGCAGGCCCATGCGACCCTGCGGCGGCGCGTCAGGGCAGGGATGACCGCGAAGGGTCGTCGCGGGGGAGGAGTGAGACGGCGCGGAGGTTGCTATGCGGTGTCGGGGGAGGGCGTCGGGCGCCGACAGCCGGTTCTGGATGGCCCGCGTCTGCTGGCGCCCGGGACTGAAAGGCGGCCCGCGGCCTTCGGCGCCCGGGAACGCTCGGCGCGGGCCGGTTCCGCGGCCGGTATTCGGCGTTCTCGCCGTTCGGAGCCAGGATGGGTCGAGGTGGAAGCGAGTGGCGGTGAGCGCCTGCCCGGACGCCGGACCGCTCCCTCGTCACGGTGGCCGTGTCGCAGGGGCAACCGCTGCCGGTCAGCGGACCCTGGGCGTCCCGGCTGCACTCCCCGCTGTGCGGGCGCAGTTCCGACGGGCAGGCGGTACGCGTGTCAGGCCGTGGCCAGGGCGGCGCCGATCTGCACGAGGATGCCGGCGGCGACGGTGAACACCAGGTAGGCGAACCAGCGGCGCAGTCGGGCGGTGTCCAGGCGGCTGCCGAGCCGGCCGGCGGCCAGCGCGGTGACGACGGCCGCTGCGGTGAACGCGACGGTGACCGGCACGTCCAGCGGTGTTTCGCCGGCGTGCGCGGCGAATCCGGCCGCGGAGTTGACCGCGACGATCAGCAGGGACGTGCCGATCGCGGTGGGCATCGGCAGCCCCAGCGCGAGGACCAGCACCGGGATGATGAGGAAGCCGCCACCGACGCCGAGCAGGCCGGTGAGGAACCCGACGACCAGCCCGCCGGCCAGGGTGCGGGGCAGGCAGCGACGCCAGTTCACCCGCTCGCCGTCGACCGCGCAGGCCGCGCCGGTGGTGGGTTTCTCGGCCAGCATCCGCACCCCAGCGCCGATCATCAGGGCGGCGAACAGGCCGAGAACGACGTCGTCGGGCAGCAGCCGGTTGACCGCGGCGCCGGCGAACGCGGTGGCCGCGCCGGCTGCGCCGAACAGCACCCCGATGCGCCAGGCGATCTGGCCGGCCCGGAGGCGGGGCAGCAGCGCGACCAGCGAGGTGATGCCGACGACCAGCAGGGAGGTGGCGACGGCCTGCGGCAGGTCCTGCCCGGCGGCGTAGACCAGGGCGGGGACGGCGAGGATCGAGCCGCCGCCGCCGAGCAGGCCGACGAGCGCGCCGATCACCAGCCCGGCGGCGACGGCGACGATCACGACCGCAGCGCATCCCGCGCGCCGTCGACGGTGACCGGGCGGCCACCGCGGTTGTACGGCAGCTTCGACAGGGCCGCGCCCATCGCGCAGGTGTCGGTGAGCGCGGCGGTGGCCAGGCCGGCGCCGATGCCACCGGCGAGGAACCGGGCGCGGGGGAAGCGCAGGCTGGCCAGGACGCTGGCAGCGACCAGGCCGCCGGCGACCAGGCGGACCTGGCGCTCCAGCGCCCAGCGGGTGCGGCCACGGCGGACCGGCTGCCCGGCGGCGGTGTGCGCGGCGATGCCGCCGTCGAGGACGGCCAGCTGCTGCGCACCGGCCGCGGTCAGTGCCGCGTGCGCGGTGCGGGCCCGGCCGCCGGCCTGGCAGACGAGCACGACCGGCCGGTCCAGGTCACCGGCCAGGTCGGTGGCGTAGTGCTGGACCAGTGGCAGCGGGATGTTGATCGAGCCGGGGATGTGCGCGGTCTCGTACTCGGCCGGGGTGCGCACGTCGATGAGGGTGGGGCCGGCCGACCGGGCGGCCAGCTCGGCGGGGGTGATCAGGTCGGTGGTGCGGGAGCTCACGGGGTGCGGTGTCCTCTGGGTCCGTTGCTGAGGGGTGTGGGCAGGCGGGGCCGGCGGCCACCGGGGCAGGGCGCCCGGGGCCGCCAAGTCCTGGGGGTCAGACGGTGGCGGGCTGGACGTGCAGGCCGACCGTGGCCGCGCCGGTGTCGGGGTCGCCGTAGCCGCCGTCGACCAGCACCGGCCGGCGGCCGGCGCGGGCGAGCAGGGAGGCGGCGATGGAGGCGCGGTAGCCGGAGCCGCAGTACACCCACACGTCCCCGGCGGGGACCTCCTCGAGGCGGTCGGCCAGGT